>JAGNLV010000005.1 GCA_017999435.1 Candidatus Zixiibacteriota bacterium | reverse complement strand
CCAGGGACTTAAAATCCCTTGGCCCGTAAGGACCGTGCCGGTTCGAGTCCGGCCTCCGGCACTAACACGATAACCTGCAACCCGGTCCCGCGCTTTAGGTCCGACCGATGAAAAAACACGCAGTTCTCACCATAACCGCACTTCTGTTCGGTCTGGGGACGCCGATCGCCCTCGCTTCTTCCGCCCAGGCCGCCATCGCCCCGCTGACGATGCACCCGGCGGCGGTCCCGTTTTCCTCCGGTTTCCGCCTGCCGCCGCTACCGTTTGAGGTCACGGACACGCTCGTGCTCGAGGCGTGGGTCGTCAATCGGGGAACCGTTCCGGCCACCGGTCTCTATTTCACCGTGCATCTTCCCGCCGGGCTGTCCATGATCGGCGCGCCCGCCGAGTTGGGGAAGAACCCGGTTTTTGGGGAGCGCCTCACCGCCGGATTGGTCGACAGCTGTCGGCCGGCGCACGTGGTTTTCGATGATCCGGCCGGTTCGCCCGACCTGGCGTTGGCGCCGGGGGACAGCCTCCATGTCCGGATGTATCTCCGGGCGGCCCAGGCGGGCGCCTATGCGATCCCCGTCATTGCCGCCGGTTTCATGGCCGGGGCGCAGCCCTGTTTTGCGCTCAACGACCAGTGGCCGGTGGTGGTGA
The DNA here is from genome assembly GCA_017999435.1 of Candidatus Zixiibacteriota bacterium. Taxonomy (NCBI): domain Bacteria; kingdom Pseudomonadati; phylum Candidatus Zixiibacteriota; species Candidatus Zixiibacteriota bacterium. The sequence continues at coordinate 155,955 of JAGNLV010000005.1, read as the reverse complement.
CTGCGGTCGGCGCGGGATGCTGCCTGGTGCGGGGGGACGTGGACGGCGGCGGCGGTGTCGCCATTGCGGATCTCACATATCTGATCGCCCTCCTGTTTCGGAACGGGGCGCCGCCGCCCTGCCCGGAGGAAGGGGATGTCGACGGTCAATCCGGGAACGGCGCGTTGACGACGATCTCCGATTTGGCTTATCTGGTCGCCTACCTTTTCAAGAGCGGACCCCCACCCCCTCCCTGCCGGTGACCGGGCGGCTGCTTGTCAATCGGGGCGGGGGGAGGTAGATTCCGGGAGAGTTCGCGTTTCGGCGAAAACCGCCAGGGAGGTTTGTGCCCATGCGAAGTTGTCTGTTGTTGTTTTTGGCGGCGTTCTTGCCGGCGGCCGCGGTCCGCCCGGCCGAGCCGCCCGTCGACTCCATGTCGATCGGCGAGCGGTTCCATTTCCTCACCGGGTTCGGCGATGAGGGTTACCGACAGAAAGAGCCGGCGTGGGGGAAGCTGATTCCTCTGTACAAGTCCTATGAAGGGGCGCCCCGCTACCGGCTTCCCGCACCGCGTCAAGGCGCGCTAACCGTGGATGAGGCGATCCGCACCCGTCGGTCCGAGCGTCGTTTCCGCCCGGACCCGATCCCGCTTCCCGCGCTCGCGGGGCTGCTGGTGTCGGCCGACGGTCTCACGGCGGGCGGGCGCACCGAGCGGAGGGCCGCGCCCTCCGGGGGCGCGCTCTATCCGATCGAGACGTACGTCGTGGTGACCGGCGGGGATTCGCTGCCCGACGGTTTGTACCACTTCCAGGCGGCGGACAGTTCGCTCGCCCTTCTCCAAGAGGGGGATTTCCGCGCGGCGCTGCACGGGGCGGCCCATGAGCAAGAAGCGGTCGGCTCGTCGCCGGTGACCTTTCTGTTCACCGCCCGCTTTGAGCGCTCGACCCAGAAGTACGCCGACCGGGGCTACCGCTATGTCTACATGGAGTGCGGAGCCATTTGCGAGAACCTCTATCTCCAGGCGGCGGCGCTCGGGCTGGGGACGGTCGCCGTGGGTTCGTTCAACGACGATGCGCTCAACCGGTTCCTCGGGGTCGACGGCCGCGCGGAGGCCGCGCTCCTGATGATGCCCGTCGGCTTTCCCGAGTGACGCGCCGAAGCGGGGTCGGGTTGCGCGCGCCCGGGCGGCTTCCGGCCGGAGTCGGCGCGGTCCTCGGGTGCGCCAAATTCTCAAGAAAATCTCTTGATAAACTCCGGCCCGCCCCTATATTTGCCGATCAGAACGGAGGGGCGCCGGTGCGCCTCCGTTGCACCAGATTGCCAAGCCACCGTAGCTCAGCTGGTAGAGCAACTGATTCGTAATCAGTAGGTCACCCGTTCGATTCGGGTCGGTGGCTTTTCTCTTGTCGGGCGGGGTCTCCTGAACGGGAACCCGGCGGAAAGTCCGCCGGTTTACTTCACGACATTTTGCCGCGCGGCTCTCGGTGCCGATCGCGCCAGCGACAACTTCTCGGAGTTTTCGGAGTCGGTATCGTGAAATGGCCCTTGCCCAAACCGAAAGTCACGGAGCAGTCCCCCCGGCTGTTTCAGAACGATCTGGTCGAGATGCTCTCGCGGACCAGTCCCGGCGTCGTCGTGGCGATCTACCTGCCGACGGCGCTGGGGCTGCTGTGGTACAGCGTCGCACGGGGCGGCGTCCCGGTCCCGACGACGGTCCTCGTGGCGGCGGTCGGTGCGGCGGCCTGGACGCTCACCGAGTATTGGCTCCATCGTGCGATCATGCACTGGGTGCCCAACAACGGGTGGGGCGCCCGGATGCATTTCTGGATTCACGGCATTCACCACGAGTGGCCCAAAGATCCGTACCGCCTCGTCATGCCCCCGTCTGTCAGCCTCGTCCTGTTTTTCCTCTTTCTCGCGCTCTGGACGGCGGTGTTCGGCCGTTCCGGCTGGGCGTTCCACGGCGGCTTCACGCTCGGCTACCTTGCGTACGATCTGTCGCACTACTTCTATCATCATCGGAAACCGGAGCGCGAATGGCTGGTGCGCCTGCAGCGGCATCACTTGCGGCACCATTTCCATCCCCGCTATGAAGAGCGCAATTTCGCCATCACGGTGCCGTGGTGGGATCGCATCTTCGGCACCGCCACCCCTGCGGAGCCGAGCGGTCCGGTGCCGGGGGCGGCCCGCGCGAGGTCATCGGCCGCCGAACCGGGCTTGCGGGCCGGCGAGCGTTGACTTCCCCTGCGGTGCGGCCGGCGCGCGGTTGGCCCGCTGAGTGAATCGTCCCCGTGGGCGATGATTCCTCCTTGGATTTGAGTTCCCTCGATCCTATCTTGGCGCAAGGAGTCCGGCCGCCGCCTCGGCGGGGGGGCGGCGAAGAAGAAAGGGAGAACCGCATGTGCGCCGATCACCAGAAGAAGGTCCATACTGACGCGTGGCAGATTGCCCGCCACGTCACGACCCTCGAGTCCTCGATTATCCGGGAAATCCTCAAGATTTCCTCCCGGCCGGGGGTCATCAATTTCGCCGGCGGGCTGCCCGACCCGGCGCTGTTTCCGCTGGAGGACATGAAGTGGGCGATGGCGCAGGCGATCGAGGAGTTCGGCCCGGAGGCCGTGCAGTACTCCCTGTCCGCCGGCATTACGCCCCTGCGCAAACTCATTGCCGAGCGGGCCACCGCGCGCGGCACCAAAACCTCGGCGGAGAATATCCAGATCACGGCGGGCGGCCAGCAGGGGATCGAGCTGGTGGCGCGGGCGTTTATCGAACCGGGAGACTACATTCTCACCGAGAACCCCACCTATGTCGGCGCCCTGCAGGCCTTCAACTACTACCGCGCCCGCTACTGTGCGGCGGAGATGGACGGCGAGGGGATGATCATCGACCGCGTGCGGAAATGCCTCGACCGCTACCGCCCGAAACTAATCTACACGGTGAGCAATTTTCAGAACCCGACCGGCATCACCATGTCCGAGCAGCGCCGGCGGGAACTGCTCGACCTGGCCATGAGCCGCAACATCCCGATCATCGACGACAACCCGTACAGCGATATCCGCTTCACCGGCGCCCCGGTGCCCACGCTCAAGAGTCTCGGCGGCGACGAGGTGGTGGCGCTGCGCACCTTCTCCAAAGTGCTCGCCCCCGGCCTGCGGGTGGGCTGGATAAACGGCCCGGCCGATATCATGGTCCATTTCGAGAAGGTCAAGCAGTGCACCGACCTCCACACCAACACACTCTGCCAGGCGATGATCTACGAGTATGTCAAGGCCGGCAAGCTGGAACCGCACATCGAGAAGATCAAGGCCAACTACGCGGAGAAGCGCAATCTCATGATCCGTACGCTGGCGGAGACCTTCCCTGAGGGAGCGAAGTGGACGGAACCGGAGGGCGGTCTCTTCCTGTGGATCGAACTGCCGCCGCGCATCTCGGCCAAGGATCTGCTCCCCAAAGCGATCGAGGCGAAAGTCGCCTATGTCTACGGCGAGCCGTTCTTCCCCAACGGCGGCGGGGAGAACACCCTGCGTCTCAATTTCGCGACCGCGACTCACGAGGAGATTGTCGAGGGTATCGGCCGGCTGGCCGGGTTGGTGAAGGCCAATATGTGAGACACAGGCCGGTCGGGGGCGCCGGGTTTCTCCTTTTGCCTTTGGCGAATGCCGGACCCCGAGCCAGCGGTCACGGCGACGGATTGAGGCCGCAGCGCCCCGGGCGGAGTCGAACGGGAGGGGGAGCGGTTTTACCGGGCGGCCCGCTGTAAAATCTTGCCCGTCGGTCTCAATTGGCGTAATTACCGCCCATGCAAATACCGTTCGCAAAATACCACGCGCTGCGCAACGACTTCCTGGTGATTGAGGGACCGCTGCGCGGTTCTTTCGCCTCCGATCCCTCCCGCCTGGCGAAAAGCATTTGCGATCGCCGGAGCGGCATCGGGGCGGACGGCATCCTCCTGCTCACCCCGCTCAAGCGGGGAGGGAGGCGCATCGACGTCTACAACGCCGACGGATCCTGGGCGGAGCGATCGGGCAACGGTCTGCGGATTGCCGGCCTGCACGAGTTGCGGCGGAAGAAGGGGAGCCGCCGATGGACTTTCGAGATGGGCGGCGCGGTCAGCGAGGTGCGTCTTCGGCCGTCGGCGCCCGGCGGCGCGCGAATGATTGCCGCCGATATGGGGGCGCCCGATTTCGCCGCCGCCCATGTCCCGGTCCGGTCGGACCTGCCGTACATGATTCAGGTTCCGCTCCGGCTCGATGATGTCGACATCCCGGTCACCTGCCTGTCGGTGGGCAACCCGCACACGGTTCTGTTCGTGGACGATTTTGATTTCGATTGGCGGACGCTCGGCGCCGACGTGGAACGGCACCGGGCGTTTCCGCGCCGCACCAATGTCGAGTTCGTGAAGATTGTCAGCCGCAGGAAGCTCCGGGTCGCGGAGTGGGAGAGGGGCGCCGGCGCCACCGGGTCTTCCGGCACCGGCGCGGCGGCCGCCGTCGCGGCGGCCGTGATTTCCGGGTTCGCCGACCGCGCGTGCGAGGTGGTTTTCGACTCCGGCTCGCTCTTTGTCGACTGGCACGAGGAGACCGACATAATCGAGCTCACCGGCCCCGTCACTTATGTCGGTGGGGGAGTTTTCGAAGGGCGATGATCACCTACAGTGAAGTCCGCCGCCTCAATGCCCGCGGGAACGTGATCCCGGTGTTCGCACGCATCCCCGCCGACCTGGTGACACCGGTAGCGGCCTACCGGAAACTGGCGCTCGGCAAGCGGGAGTCGTTTCTGCTGGAATCGGTCGAGGGGGGAGAGAAAGTCGCGCGCTACTCGTTTCTCGGGTTTGACCCGTTTCTCGTAATCGAAGGAGACGACGGGCGGGTGAGGCTGATCCGGGGTCGCCGCCGCCACACCGTGGAGGCCGGGCCGCTGAAATTCGTGCGCGAGCTGTTCCGGTTCTATCGTCCGGTTCCCGTGGCGGGCCTGCCGCGCTTCACGGGCGGCGCGGTGGGGTACTTTGCCTACGACACAGCCCGCTGGATCGAGAAGATCCCTGACGCCAACTCTGACCCGATCGGACTGCCGGTCATGCACCTCGGTCTGTACCGCCACCTCGTGGTTTTCGACCACCTCAAGCAGGAGATCCTCTTGATCGCCAACATCCTGCACGACCAGGGGAAGAGGGGGCTGAGGGCCAAGTACGACGAAGCTGCGGCCACGGTCCGCTCGATGGAGCAGCGGCTGAGTGCGCCGGCCCGGAGCCGCCCCGGCCGCCCCGCCGGACGGGCCCGGGTGACGCCGCTGTGCACCGAGGCCGAGTACCGCCGCATGGTCGCCCGCGCCAAGCGCTATATAAAGGAAGGGGACATCTTCCAGGTCGTCCTCTCCCGGCGCTGGCGGGTGGAGACCGAGGTCGATCCGCTGACCGTGTACCGCCGCCTGCGCCGCATCAATCCCTCCCCCTACATGTTCCTCCTGGCATTCGGCGATGCCGCTGTGGTCGGCGCCTCCCCGGAGATGCTCGTGCGGATCGAGCAGGGCACCATCGAGACCCGCCCCATCGCCGGCACCCGGCCGCGGGGGAGCAGCGAGGCCGAGGATGCCCGCCGGATCGCCGACCTGCTGGCCGACCCGAAAGAACTGGCCGAGCATACCATGCTGGTCGATCTCGGCCGCAACGATCTGGGCCGCGTCAGCGTCCCGGGTTCGGTCAGTGTCCCACAGCACATGCTCATCGAGCGCTACTCCCACGTGATCCACATTGTGAGCTCGGTGGTGGGGCGTCTCCGGCGCGGAGTGAGCCCGGTCGACGGTCTGGCCGCCTGTTTTCCCGCCGGCACCGTCTCCGGGGCGCCCAAAGTGCGGGCCATGGAGATCATTGACGAACTCGAGAAGCACCGCCGCGGGGTCTACGCCGGGGCGGTCGCCTACATCGACTTCTGGGGCAACCTCGACAGCTGCATCGCGATCCGGACCATGGTCCGCACGGGCGGGACCTACTGGGTGCAGGCGGGGGCGGGCATTGTCGCCGATTCCCGGCCCGCGCGCGAATTCCGCGAGACCCAGGCCAAGGCCCGCGCTCTGTTGGCCGCTCTGACCGACGAACCGGCCTAACGGTGTTCCCCCATTTGCCCGATCATATGCGTACCATCACCGATGAACCCCTTCATGGAGTCGGCCAGGTGATTTTGTTGCTGGACAATTACGATTCGTTCACCTACAACCTGTTCCAGTACCTTGCGGAGCTGGGCGCGCAGGTGGAGGTTATCCGCAACGACCGGATGGAACCGGGGGCGGTCTGGCGGCGGCGTCCGGCCGCGATTGTGCTGTCGCCGGGACCGGGGCGGCCGGAGAACGCCGGGATCATGAATCGACTGATCGCCGAAGTCGGCGGGAGCATTCCCGTCCTCGGCGTCTGTCTGGGCCACCAGGCGATCGCCCAGGTCTACGGCGCCCGGATTGTCTCCGCCCCGACGCTCATGCACGGCAAGACCTCCGCCATCACCCACGACCGGTCGGCGCTTTTTGCGGGGATTGACTCGCCCTTCACGGCCACGCGCTACCATTCGCTCATGGTCGCCCCGGCCGGTCTGCCGCGGGTGTTCAAGGTCACGGCCCGGTCGGCCGATGGTGTCATCATGGCGCTGCAGCACCGCCGCCGGCCGCTCTATGGGGTGCAGTTTCACCCCGAGTCGATTCTCACCGCCGCCGGCCGCCGGCTCCTGGCGAACTTCCTGAAACTCTGCCTTGGCCAGGGCGAAAATGGCGAGGGGCGCGGCCGAAAATGAAGTTTGCCGGTTGAGGCGGCCGCCGTTCCGAGATTGGCTGCAGACGCACCAGGGCCCGGCGCCGGCCGCTTCGCCACAATCGAAACGATGATTACCGAACTGCTCCAGAAGCTGCTCCGCGGCGAGCACCTGACGACCGACGAGGCCAAACAGGCGATGAACCTCATCATGTGCGGCGAGGTCACGCCGGCCCAGATCGGCGGTTTTGTCATTGCCCTGCGCCAGAAAGGGGAGACGCCGGAAGAGGTTGCGGGCTTTGTCGAGGCCATGCGCAGCCTGTCGCTCCGCATCGAACTGGACCGCACCCGCGAGACGGCGGTCGACGGCTGCGGCACGGGCGGCGACGGCGCCAACACCTTCAACATTTCCACCGCCGCCTCGCTCGTCGTTGCGGCCGCCGACATCCCGGTCGCCAAACACGGCAACCGCTCGGTCAGCTCCAAATGCGGCTCGGCCGATCTGCTGGCCGGTCTCGGCGCCGACATCGACCCCGGCCCGGAGGTGGTCAAGGAGAACATCGAGCGGGTCGGGTTCGGCTTTTTGTTTGCCCCGCGCTACCACCCGGCCATGAGACACGCCGCTCTCCCGCGCCGGGAGCTGGGGGTCCGCACGATCTTCAACATGCTCGGTCCTATGACCAACCCGGCCGGCGTCAAACGCCAGGTCATCGGCGTTTACAGCCGCCAGGTCATGTACCTCATGGCCGAGGTGCTCGCCCTGCTCGGCTCCCGACACGTTCTGGTCGCTCATTCCCGCGACGGTCTCGATGAATTCTCGATTACCGCCCCGACCGACTACATCGAGGTACGGGACGGCTGGATTGCGAAGGGGACGCTCAATTCCGAGGATGTCGGTCTGCCCGAGCGCTACCCCGGTGTGCTTGAGGGCGGGGATATCGCCCGGAACGCGGCGATTCTCGAAGACGTGCTCGCGGGCCGGGAATCGGCCTACCGCGATGCGGTGGCGCTCAACGCCGGGGCGATGATTTACGTTGCTGACAGGGCCGAGTCGATCCGCGAGGGCATCGTGGTCGCCCAGCGGGCGATCGATTCGGGGGGGGCAAAAGATCTGCTTGACCGCTGGCGGGCGGCGACGCACTCTTAATCAATGAAGTCCGCCGAACCGCAGCTTGATCCTGCACCGCCTTCGGCCCGTTCAGGTCCGCCCTTCGTCTCCGGGCTGAGAGACTACCTGGAGGTGATCCGCCTGTTTTCGCGGAACGCCTGGCTCTTTTTGATCGGGTCGTTTCTCATGGGGATCAATTTCCAGGTCTTCAACCTCCTGCTGAATCTGTACTTGAAGGAGCTTGGGTACGCCGAGGGGGATATCGGCCTGGTGGCCTCCGGGCGGGCGATCGGCATGACCGCCATGGCTATTCCGGTGGCGGTGGTGCTCAGCCGGGTCCGGCTCAAACCGATTCTCCTGGCCACCGTCGCCATCTTCGCTTTCTTCTCGGTGTTTATCGTGACCCTGGACCGCCTGCCGCTGTTGGTCGGTTCGGCCGTTCTCTCGGGGATGGCGTTTGCGTTCTACCGGGTGGCGGGGGGGCCCTTCTACATGCGCAATTCCACCGCCCGGGAGCGGACGCACTTGTTCTCGCTGTCGTTCGGGGTCATGATTCTCGCGGGCATGGCCGGCTCGCTCCTGGCCGGGAAGACGGCCGCCCTCCTCACCGCGCGCACCGGCGACCTCATCCTCGCCTACCGCCTCACGCTGGTCGGCGGCATCGGTCTGTCGCTGCTGGCGCTCATTCCGTTCGCCTTCATTCAGGCCGCTGCGCCCTCCGCGGAGGAGAACCGCGTGATTTTCACGCGGGAGCGGTTCCGCAGCCGCGGCCTGTTCTACTTCCAGATCACCCTGGTCAACCTGCTGATCGGCACCGGGGCCGGGCTGGTCATCCCCTTCCTCAACCTGTATTTCAGCGACCGCTTCCAGCAGCCCGCCGACACCATCGGCTACTACTTCTTCCTGGTCAACCTGTCGATGCTGATCGGCTCGCTGGCCGGACCGGTGCTGGCCAAGCGCCACGGGATGGTGCGCACGGTGGTGGTCACGCAGTTGGCCTCGATTCCCTTCATGCTGGTATTGTCCTACGGGTTCATCCTCTGGCTCGCGGTGGCGGCGTTCGTGATCCGGGGCGGACTTATGAATCTCGGCTCTCCCATCGTAACAAATCTGGCGATGGAGCTGTCCGACCGCTCCGAGCAGGGGCTCGTGAACGCCCTCCTCACCGTCTCGTGGACCGGGTCGTGGATGGTTTCGACCGCGCTCGGGGGGCAGATGATCGAGTCGTTCGGGTACACTGTCGCCATGAACATCACGATCATCCTGTACGTGATCTCCTCGCTGGTCTTCTATTTCTTCTTCCGGAGGACCGAGAAGAAGGTGGATCGGGTCAACGGCTGGGTGATTATGCGCGGAGAGACGCCGTGACGGATCTTCTGCAGCGAATTGTCGCCGACAAGCGGGCCGAGGTAGAGGCGCTCAAAGTTGCGCACCCGCTGGAGAGTTTTCGGGACAGCCTCGATCCCGGGTCGGTCCGGGACTTCCGCGCCGCCGTCTCGGCCGCCGGCCGGACCAATATTATCGCCGAGATCAAACGGGGCTCTCCCGCCAAGGGCATGCTGTCGCGGGTGTTCAACCCGGTCGTGCTGGCGGCCCAGTATCAGCAGGGGGGAGCGGCCGCGCTGTCGGTTCTCACCGAGCGCCGGCATTTCTTCGGCCACTACGAGTTTGTCCGCCTGGCCGGCAAGCGGGCCGGCCTGCCGGTCTTGTGCAAGGACTTCATTTTCGACCAGTACCAGATCTACCACGCTCGGTGGATCGGCGCCGATGCGATCCTCCTGATCGCGCGGCTGCTGGCCCCGGACCAGCTGGCCGAGTTCATCAGCCGCGCCCGCGCGGTCGGCCTGGCCGCGCTCGTCGAGGTGCACAACCGGGCGGAGGTCCGGGCCGCACTCGACAGCGGGGCCGAACTGCTGGGTGTCAACAGCCGCGACCTGAGCGATTTCACGGTCCGCCTGGAGACGGCCGAGGAGCTGGCGCCTCTCATCCCGGCGGCGGTAATCAAAATCGCCGAGTCGGGTATACGCGCACGGGAGGACGTCCGGCGGCTCGAGCGGGCGGGCTACCGGGCGTTCCTGATCGGCGAGGCGCTGGTGACTTCCTCCAACCCGGCGGCCCTCCTGCAGGAGTTGCGCGGCGTATGATTCCGTTTCGCGTGAAAGTGTGCGGTATAACCCGCCCCGAGGACGCCGCGGTGGCGGTCACCAACGGGGCCGACCTGATCGGCCTGATTTTCTACTCCCGCTCCCCGCGCCGGGTCAGCCCCGATGCGGCCGCGGCCATTATCACGAAGCTCCCGCCGGTCGTGCACCGCGTCGGCGTGTTTGTCGATGACCCTCTTGACCGGGTTCTCGCCACCGCCGCGCGGCTCGATCTCGATTTCCTTCAGCTCCACGGACCGTATACCGATGACGACGTTCGCAGGGCGCGGCGCGTGGGTTTCCGGACGATCCGCCTGCGCACGGTCCGGCGCCCGTCCGACTACGCGGCCTTCTACACCGACCCGGCCGACATCGTCATGGTCGACCACCCGTCTGGCGCCCTTGCCGGCGGCACCGGGACCGCTTTCGACTGGCGCATCCGCCCGCCCGTGCCGATTGTCAATCTCATGCTGGCCGGAGGCATCACGGCCGACAACCTGGCCGAGGGAGTGCGGACGTTCCAACCGCTCGTGGTGGATGTGAACTCCGGGGTCGAGGAGGCGCCCGGCGTCAAATCGGCGGAGAAGATGAAACGATTCTTTGAGGTCGCCAACCGGCTACGCTATGCCAAGGCGGACTAGGCGACAGCCCGATCGGCGCGGGCGGTTTGGCCCCTACGGCGGCCGCTATGTCCCCGAAACCGTCATGGCCGCGCTCGATGACCTCGAGCGGGCCTACCGGGGGATTGCGCGCACGCCGGAGTTTCGGCGCGAGCTGGGCGGGCACCTCCGCGATTTTGTCGGGCGGCCGACCCCGCTGTATTTTGCGGAACGGTTCTCCGAGCGGGTCGGCCGTGCGGTTTATTTCAAGCGCGAAGACCTCAATCACACGGGCGCCCACAAGATCAACAACGTGCTCGGGCAGATCCTCCTGGCCCGGCGCATGGGCAAGCGGCGAGTGATCGCCGAAACCGGCGCCGGCCAGCACGGCCTGGCGACCGCCGCCGCGTGCGCTCGTTTCGGCCTGACCTGCATCGTCTACATGGGGGCCGAGGATATCGTCCGCCAGAAACCCAACGTCGAGAAAATGGCTCTCCTCGGGGCGGCCGTCGTCCCGGTGGAGAGCGGCTCCCGGACCCTGAAGGACGCCACGAGCGAGGCCCTGCGCGACTGGGTCACCAACGTGCGCGACACGTTTTATGTCATCGGCTCAGTCGTCGGCCCGCACCCGTACCCGATGATCGTGCGCGATTTCCAGTCGGTCATCGGGCGCGAGACCCTCGCCCAGTGCCGCCGGAGATTTGGGGCCCTTCCCGACGCCCTCGTGGCCTGCGTCGGCGGCGGCTCGAACGCGATCGGCCTCTTCGCCCCGTTTCTGCGCCACGACGCTGTTCGCCTTTTCGGTGTGGAGGCGGCCGGCCTCGGGCTGCGTTCCGGGCGCCACGCCGCCACCCTCACCCGCGGAAAACCCGGCGTGCTGCACGGGACCTACAGTTACCTCCTGTACGACCGAGACGGCCAGGTCGTTCTGCCGCATTCGGTATCGGCCGGACTGGACTACCCCGGTGTCGGTCCGGAGCATGCCTTCCTCAAGGATGCGGGCCGGGTGGAGTATGTTGCGGTGACCGATCGCGAGGCTCTCGCCGCCTTTCGCCTGGTGAGCCGTCTGGAAGGCATCATCCCGGCCCTGGAGACGGCTCATGCGCTGGCCTGGATGGTCAAAGCGGCCCGCCGGTTCGGAAAATCCGACCGGATCGTGGTCAACCTCTCCGGCCGGGGCGACAAGGACATGGCGATTGTGGGGAAAGCGGGGAAGACCTTCCGATGAGTCGCGTGTCCCGCCTGTTGTCGGCCCGACGGCCCGGGCACAAACTGCTGGCGCCGTTTTTCACCGCCGGCTTTCCCGACCCGGCGGTGTGGCGGGCGCTGGTCGGCACGGCCGCCGCGGCGGGTGCGGACATAATCGAGATCGGCATACCCTTCTCCGACCCGCTGGCCGACGGCCCGGCGATCCAGTTCTCCTCTCATTGCGCCCTCCGGAACGGCCTCAGCCTCGCCGTTTTGCTCGACGGCATCGCCGACCTGCGGGCGCGGCTGGATCTCCCGTTCATCCTCATGGGCTACTACAATCCCCTCCTCGCGTACGGCGAGGAGCGGTTTCTGGAGGATGCGGCCGCGGCCGGGGTCGATGGCCTGATCATTCCCGATCTTCCAATCGAAGAAGCGGTGTCCTACCGCCGAGCGGCGCGGCGGCAGGGTCTGTCGACCGTCTTTTTGGTCGCCCCCACCTCGACTCCCGAACGCGTAAAACTGATTGACAAATCATCGACCGATTTTGTATATGCTGTGACCGTGACCGGGGTCACCGGCACGGGGAAGACCTTTGGCGAAGCGACCGACGCGTATCTGCGGCGGCTGACGGCGGTTCTGACCCGGCCGTTCGTCGCCGGGTTCGGCGTCAACGGCCCGGCCGCCGCGCGGCGGATGGCGCGCTATGCCGACGGCGTCGTCATCGGCTCGGCCCTGGTCGAAGTGATCCGCTCGGCCGCCACGAAACGGCAAGCGGCGACCGAGGTGGGCCGGTTTCTGGACACCGTGAGGCGCGTTCTCCCATGACGGCGAAAGGTATCGACAGACTGCGCGATCAGATTGACGCCCTCGACCGGCGGCTTCTCAGCCTGCTCAACGAGCGGGCCGGGCTGGTGCTCGATTTGGCCCGGCTCAAGCGGGCCGACAGGCTGCCGGTGTTTGACCCGGCCCGAGAGAAACAGATCCTCGAACAGGTCGTCGGTCAAAACCGCGGCCCCCTGCCCGGCGACGCAGTCGCACGGCTGTTTGAACGGATTATCGATGAATCCCGCCGCCTCGAACGCACCGAAGTGTACGACACGCCGTCGGAATGAAAGAGACCCCATGATCGTCATCATGCAGGAGCAGGCCAGCGACGCACAGATCCAGCAGGTGATCGCGAAACTCATCGACCTGGGGTTCGACGTCCATCGCTCCACGGGCGCCCTCCAGACGGTGCTCGGGGTGGTCGGCAACACCCGGGCGCTCGACGCCCGCAATTTCGAGATTCTCGAGGGCGTGCAGGAGGTCATCCGCATCACCGAGCCCTACAAGCTCACCGGCCGCACTTTCCGCCGGCACAACACGGTGGTGCGGACGGGGGAGGCGGCGATCGGCGGCGAGCGGGTCGCTCTCATCGCCGGCCCCTGCTCGGTCGAGAGCCGGGAGCAGATCAGGAAAATCGCCGCCTTTGTGCGGTCGACCGGCACGCTCCTGCTGCGGGGCGGGGCGTACAAGCCGCGCAGTTCCCCATACTCGTTCCAGGGGCTCGGCGAGGAGGGGCTCAAGTATCTGCGCGAGGCGGCCGACGAGAACGGGCTGCGCGTGGTTTCCGAGGTGATGGACCGCCTCGATATCATCCCGGCCCTCAAGTATGTCGACATCATCCAGGTCGGTGCCCGCAACATGCAGAATTTCGCGCTCCTGAAGGAGCTGGGGAAAATCGATAAACCGATCTTGCTAAAGCGCGGCATGTCGGCTACCTTGAAGGAGTTATTGATGGCCGCCGAGTACATTATGGCCGGCGGCAACCATAACGTGGTTTTGTGCGAGCGCGGTATCCGCACCTTTGAGAGCGCCACGCGCAACACGCTCGACATTTCGGCGATCCCGGTGCTGAAAAAGCTGACCCACCTTCCGGTCATCGTCGATCCGTCGCACGGCACCGGGTTGCGCGACAAGGTGGCGCCGATGGCGCGCGCCGCGGTGGCGGCGGGCGCCGACGGCCTCATGATCGAGGTCCACTATGACCCCGACCAGGCGCTCTCCGACGGCGCGCAGACGCTCTTTTTCGAGCAGTATGCGCAACTGGTGACAGAAATCGGCATCATTGCCTCGGCGGTCGGCCGCAGCCTCTGAGGCGCCGGGACCGTCCCCCGGCGGCAGCGCGGAGCGTAGGGAAAGCGATATCGGATGTGATGGCCAGAGACAAGTACAAGGCGCAGTTCGCCCATGCCGTCGCCAAGGCGTTTCGGCAGGTCTATCCCGAGGTCTACCGCGAGGCCGGGCCGGCGCAGGTGTTCGATGCCGACTTCGTCTACGACAACCTCGAAAAGCCCAAAGACCCGGCCATGGGGCGCTTTGCTCTCCCGGTCTTCCGCTTCGGCAAACTCCTCCGCGACGCCCCGCCGGCCATCGCCGCCAAAGTCGCCGCGGCCTCGCCCGCCAACGGCGGCAAAGACATGCTCGTCCGGGTGGAAGCCGCCGGCGGGTTCCTTAACGCCCGCATCGACGCCACGGCGCTCGCTTTCGAAACCATCGACGACATCCTCACCGAGGCGAACCACTACGGCGGTTCGCAGGCGGGCAAGGGGAAGACCGAGCTCGTCGAGTATTCCTCGGTCAACATCGCCAAACCCTTCGGTATCGGCCACCTCCGCACCACCATCCTGGGCAACTCCCTCCGCCGGATCTTCGCCAAGCTCGGCTACCGGACGGTGGGGATGAATTACCTCGGCGACTGGGGCACGCAGTTTGGCAAGATGATCGTCGCCTACCGGCAGTGGGGCGGCGGTCTCGACCTCAGCGACAACGCGGTCGAGAAACTGGTCAAGCTGTACGTCCGCTTCCACCAGGAGGCGGAGGGGGACGAGGCGCTCAACGAGCAGGCCCGCAAGGCGTTCAAGGATCTCGAAGACGGTGAACCGTCCGCGGTCGCTCTCTGGCAGCAGTTCCGCGACCTCTCCATCGCCGAGTTCATGCGCGTCTACCGCCGCCTCGGGATCGAATTCGACGTGATCACCGGCGAGGCGTACCTGAACAAACGGATGGGGCCGATGATCGAGCGGCTGGTCCGCACCGGGCTGGCGTCCGAGTCGCAGGGGGCGTTGATTGTCGATCTAGGCGACCCGCAGTTGCCGCCCCTTCTGTTGCGCAAAGCCGACGGCGCCACGCTCTACTCCACCCGCGATCTGGCCGGCGCCTTCTGGCGCTGGGAAAGCTACCGGTTCCACGAGTGCCTCTATGTCGTGGCCACCCAGCAGGCCGATCACTTCCGGCAGGTCTTCCGGACGGTCGCGCTGGTCGAGGAGGCCGAGAATGTCCCGCCCGAGGACCGTTTCGCCGGCCGTCTCAAGCACATCGATTTCGGCTGGGTGCGGTTCGGCGACGCCAATCTCTCGACCCGCGCCGGCAACATCATCTTCCTCGAAGATGTCATCGACAAGGCGGTCGCCCTGGCGCGCGAGAAAATCGCCGAGAAGAATCCCGGCCTCGTGGCCATCGAAGACACCGCCGAAATGATCGGCATCGGCGCCGTGATGTTTTCCCAGATGTCGGTGCGGCGTCAGAAAGACGTCAACTTCGACTGGGATGAAGTGCTCAGTTTCGAGGGGGAGACCGGACCGTATCTCCAGTACACGCACGCCCGGCTCTGCTCGTTGCTGCGCAACTACGGGCGCGAGGTGTCGCCCTCGTTCGACCCGGTTCTGCTTGAGCGCAACGAGGAGCAGCGGGTGATTGAAGCGCTCGCCGATTTTCCGGAGGCGGTCGCCGACGCCGCGCGCGCCTACGATCCGTTTTACGTGGCCGCCCATTTGATCCGGCTGGCCGGGGCGTTCAACAAGCTCTACCAGCGCAAGAACGAGGACGGCCGCATCGACAAGATCATTTCCGACGACCCGGCCCTCACCGAGGCCCGCATTGCGCTGGTCAAGGCCGTCCAGATTGTCATAAACGAAGGCCTCCGCCTGCTGGGGATCCGCGCCCCGGAGGAGATGTAGCCGTGGCGGCGTCCCGGGGGCCGGTGAGAAAACTCGCCATTTGCGGCTGCGGCCTGATCGGCGGCAGCCTGGCACTAGATGTGCAGGCGCGGGGGCGCGGCGTGGAGATCGCGGTCTGGGATCGGCCGGGCGTCCTCGGGCGCATCGCCGCCGACCGCCGTCTCCGCGTTCGCCCCGAGGCCAGTTTCCGCCACGCTGTCGCCGGCGCCGACGTCATTGTTTTGGCCGCGCCCCCGACTGCGAACGGGACGCTTCTCCGGCGCCTGGCGGCCCGGCCCGAGGTGGCCGGCGCCCTCATCCTGGACACCGGCTCGGTCAAGAAGCCGATCGCCGACCTGGCCGGCTCGCTCACGTTTCCGCCGGGGACGCAGTTTTTGCCGTCGCACCCGATGGCCGGACGGGAGAAATCGGGGTCGGCGGCCGCGGCCCCCGGTCTATTTGCGGGCCGCCCGTGGTTTATCGACGAAACCGTCCGCCTGTCCGTCTCACACCGGGCCCGCTGGAACTGGCTGCGGGCCGCCGTTGGCGCGACCCCGGTGCTCATCGACAGCGCCCTGCACGATGAACTGATGGCCGAGCTGTCCCATTTGCCGCAGCTGCTGGCGACCGTTCTCGGTGCCCAGACCGATCCCCGCACGGTCGAACTGGCGGGACCCGGACTGGCCTCCGTGCTCCGGCTGGCCGGTTCCCCGCACGCTGTCTGGGCGGAGATCATCGAGGCCAACCGAGCTCCGATCCTCGCCGCGCTGCGCCTGTACCGGGACAACCTGAACACCGTCATGGACCGGATCGCCCGGGGCGAATCGTTGCGCGACGTTTTCGCCGCGGCCGCCAGGAGTTATCGATGCTTGTCGTGATGGAGATATCCGCCTCGCGCGAGGCCGTGGAGAATGTCTGCCGCCTGATCGGGGAGATGGGGCTGACCGCCCACGCGATGCCGGGCGCCCAGCGCACGGCGATCGGCGTGACCGGCAACAAGTCGCAGATCGACGCCGACCGCATCCTCACCCAGCCGGGCGTCAAAGAGATCATCCACGTCACCAAGCCCTACAAGCTGGTGAGCCGGGAGTTTATCCCAGAAGATACGGTGGT
Organism: Candidatus Zixiibacteriota bacterium; assembly: GCA_017999435.1. Classification (NCBI taxonomy): domain Bacteria; kingdom Pseudomonadati; phylum Candidatus Zixiibacteriota; species Candidatus Zixiibacteriota bacterium. Next base: position 139,114 of record JAGNLV010000005.1, on the reverse strand, counting down.
CGACGTCGGCGGCGTGCCGGTCGGCGGCCCGGAGTTTGCCGTCATGGCCGGACCCTGTTCGGTCGAGAGCCGCGAGCAGACGCTGGCGGTGGCCGAGGCGGTCTCCCGGCTGGGAGCCCGGATCCTGCGGGGCGGCGCCTACAAACCCCGCACCTCGCCCTATTCGTTCCAGGGGCTGAAGGAACCCGGCCTCAAGATCCTCGCCGAGGCGCGCGAGCGCTACGGTCTGAAGATCGTCACCGAGGCCATGGACACCGATACGATCGACCTGGTGGCCGACTACGCCGACATCATCCAAATCGGCGCCCGCAACATGCAGAACTACTCGCTCCTGCGGCGGGCCGGGCAGAAGCGCAAACCCGTCCTGCTCAAGCGGGGGCTTGCGGCGACGGTCGATGAACTGCTCATGTCCGCGGAGTACATCATGGCCGAGGGCAACCGCCAGGTGATTCTCTGCGAGCGTGGCGTGCGCACGTTCGCCGACCACACCCGCAACACTCTCGACCTGTCGGCCATTCCCTATGTCAAGCGGGCGAGCCACCTGCCGATCCTCGCCGACCCGAGCCACGGAACCGGCCGCAAGGACAAGGTTCTCCCGCTCTCGCGGGCCTCGCTGGCGGTGGGGGCGGACGGCCTGCTGATCGAGGTGCACTGCGATCCCGCCAAGGCCCTCTCGGACGGTCCGCAGGCGCTGACGCCCGACCTGTTCGCGCAGCTGATGAAAGAACTTCGTCTCATGGCGCCGGTACTCGGCAGGACGATGGCATGAGGACGTTGCTGCCGGGCCGGATCGCCGACACCGTCCTCCGCGTGCCGGGGGACAAGTCGATCGGCCACCGGGCCGCGGTGCTGGCACTGCTGGCCGAGGGTCCGCTCACCATCCGCAACTTCCCGCATTCCGCCGACTGCCACGCCTCCCTCGAGGCGGTTCGGGCGCTGGGGGCGACGGTTGCCGATGACGGCCTGGAGCTGGTTTTGACCCCGCCGCCGGAACTGCGCGCGGATCCTGACACGGTCATCAATTGCGGAAACTCCGGCACGACTGCCCGCCTCCTGGCCGGGCTTCTCGCCGGCTCGTGCGTCGAAGTGACGCTCAGCGGCGATGAGTCGCTGCGCCGCCGCCCGATGGCGCGGATTATCGACCCGCTGGCGGCGATGGGGGCGACGATCGCCGCCTCCGACGGTCATCTCCCCATGCGTGTCCGGGGCGGCAGACTGCTGCCTTTCGAGTATACGCTCCCGGTCGCCTCGGCGCAGGTGAAGTCGGCGCTCCTTTTGGCGGGGCTGGCCTCCCGCTGCGCCGTCACCATCCGCGAGACCGCGATCACCCGCGACCACACCGAGATTTTGCTGGCCGAACTAGGGGAGGGGCTCGCGGTGCGGAAAGTCAGACCGGTGCTGGTTGCCGACCCGCACGATCCCCGCAAGCGCCGGCAGGAAATGCCGGAGCCGTTCAAACGGGAAATCACGCTTGCCTCGCGGGCGGTGGTCCGCGGCGGCACAGTCGACATTCCCGGCGACATCTCGACCGCCGCCTTCTTTTTCGCCGCCGCCGCCATATCCGGCAAGACCATCACCGTCGAGCGCGTCGGCCTTAACCCGACCCGCACCGGGATCCTCGAGCACCTCCGGGGCCTTGGCTGCCGGGTCGACATCAGCGAGCGCGAAACGGTCACGGGTGAGCCGCGCGGCACGGTTGCCGTCACCGGCGCCCCGCTCGGGGCGCGCCGCATCTCCGGCGAAACCACCGTCGAACTGGTCGACGAAATCCCAGTCATCGCCGTCATGGCCGCATTTGCGGAGGGGACGACCGTGATCCGCGACGCCGGCGAGCTGCGGGTCAAGGAGAGTGACCGCCTGGCTGCGGTCGCCGACAACCTCAAGCGCATGGGCGCCAAATGCGGACTACTCGAAGACGGCCTGGCGATCGAGGGCGGCGGACAGCTCGAAGGGGCCGACTTCCGCACCTACGGCGACCACCGTATTGCCATGGCCTTCGCCGTCGCCTCGCTCTTCCTCACCGGCCCGTCCACGCTCGACGACGATGAATGCGTCGGCGTCTCCTGCCCGACGTTCTTCGACCTCCTCAACCAGATACGGGCATGACCGGCCGGCTCTCGTTTGCGCTGATCGGGGAGCACATCGCGTACTCCCGTTCGCCGGCCGTATTCGAGGCCATCTTCCGGGCCGATGGAGTCGAAGGCTCGTTCCGGGTGCACGAGGTCTCCGCCGCGGCGTTCGCCGAGGAGTTCCCGCGGCTCCTGCGGTCCGGGGTGCACGGTCTGGCCGTCACCATCCCGCACAAGGAGCGGGTCGCGCCTTTCCTTGACGACCTCGATCCGGTTGCTCGGGCCCTTGGCGCCGTCAATTCCATCGCCATCGCGGACCGTCTGCGCGGTTTCAACACCGATGTCGCCGGTTTCAGATTTGCCTTGGAGAATTACCGGGCGGTGGTTGCGGGACGACCGGCCCTCGTGCTCGGCTGCGGGGGGGCGGCCCGGGCGGCGGTGTACGCCCTCCACCGCCACTTCGGGGTACCGTCCATCGTGATCACCTCGCGCCGCGCGGAGACGCTGGAGAGGACGGTTGAGCGGCTCCGCAAGGGCATGGCGGGCCTGGAAATCACGCCGGCGCCGGCGGCGCGCCTGCTGCCGCTCGACCGTCCCGTGGGAGTAGTGGTCAACGCCACTCCTCTGGGCGGCGGAAACCATCCCCGCGAACTGCCGCTGCCGAAAGCGTTTGACTGGACGCGCGCGGCGGTGTACTATGACCTCAACTATAACGATGACAATCAGGCGGTCGGCTGCGCGCGCGAGGCCGGCGTGGCGGCTCTCGATGGCGCCGCGATGCTGGTCGCCCAGGCAATTGAATCATACCGGCGCTGGACCGGCCGAACGGTCCCGTTCGATCCGGTGTTCGCCGCCGCCTTCCCGCGGCGGACGCGCTGAATTCGAGCCCCGAGAGCGATGAAGAAGGCGAAGGACCCCGAGAAGATTTTTCTGGTCGGTTTTTCCGGAAGCGGGAAATCGACAATCGGCCCGCTTTTGGCCGCGCGCCTCGGGCGTTTCTATGTCGATACCGACCGGGTGATCGCGGAGAAGTTCGGCAAGGACATCCCCGGGATATTCGCCGACGACGGGGAGGAGGCGTTCCGGGCCGCCGAGACCGAGGTTCTCGGCGAGATCGCGGGCCGCGCGGGCGTGCGCGAGGTGGTCGTGCTGGGCGGGGGCGCTTTCACCATCGCCGTCAACCGCGACCTGGTTCGCCGCGCCGGAATCGCCGTCTACATCCAGTGTTCCGTTCGCGAGCTCGCCCGCCGCATGCGCCGCCACGCCGACCGCCCGCTGCTGACGGTCGTCCCCAACCCCGGCGAATCCCTCCCCGAGGCGACCCGCCGACGGGTGGCCGAACTGCTCGAGGAGCGCCGCGAGTTCTACCTTTTGGCCGACATGACCGTGTCGTCCACCGCCCGCCTGCCGGTCAGCGTGGTCGAAGAGATCGTGCGCAAGCTGGAGAACCGCTATGAGCCGAGTTGATGTCTGTTTGGGGGATCGCCGCTACCCGGTGCTCATCGGGGAAGGCGGCCGGGAGCGCGATTTGCCGCGCCTTGTGCACCGCCAGGCGCGGCGGGGCGGGCGGGTCTTTGTCATTTTCGATGCCCAGGTCTGCGCTCTCTACGGCCCGGAACTTGTTGCACGTCTCGCCGACAGCGGCGGTTCGATCCACCAGATGGTGCTTCCCTCCGGCGAACGTTTCAAGACTCTCTCGGTCGCGGCCGCCGTTTACGACTTCCTCCTGCGCCGTCGGGTCGCCCGCGACGATTTCCTGCTGGCGGTCGGCGGCGGAGTCACGACCGACCTGGCGGGTTACACGGCCGCCACTATCCTGCGGGGGATCCCGTGGGGAGCGGTCCCGACGACGCTCCTGGGCATGGTCGACGCCGCCATCGGCGGCAAGACCGGCGTCAATCACCCGCTGGGAAAGAATCTGATCGGCGCGTTCTGGCAGCCCCGGTTCGTGCTCTGCGACGTGGGATTTCTGCCCACCTTGCCCGACCGCGAACTGGTCGCCGGTCTCGGCGAGGTTGTAAAGTACGCGGGGTTGGCGGGGGAGACGTTCCTGCGCCTCCTGGAGTCGTATCTGGATGGCGGGAATCTTCTGGAGGCGCGCTCCCTCAGTCGCCTGGTGCGTCTGTCGGTGGCGTACAAGGCCGGCGTGGTCGTCCGCGACGAACGCGAGTCCGGCCCCCGCATGGCGCTGAATCTTGGACACACATTCGGCCACGCCGTGGAACAGGCGGCCGGGTTCGGGCGGCTGCGCCATGGCGAGGCCGTGCTGCTGGGGCTCGATGCCGCAGTCGAGCTGAGCATCGCGCAGAAACCGTCGCGCCGGGCCGGGCTCGCCGGCTACCGGGCGCTGGTTCGCCGCCTGCTCGGGGTGCTTCCGCGTCGCCGCATATCGGCCGAGGCGGTCATGGAAGCGCTCGCGCTGGACAAGAAACGCGCCGGAACGACGGCCCGATTTGTCTTGCTCGACGCCCCGGGCCGGCCGTTAATTGGGACCGAGGTCCCGGCCGCGGCGGTGCGCGACGCGGTGAGGGCAATGCTCGAGCACTATGCGCCGGAAGGAGGCCGCCATGTCCAGAGTCCTCGTCGTTAACGGGCCCAATCTCAATCTGCTCGGTCGGCGCGAACCGGAGATTTACGGCACCGCCACCCTGGAGGATCTCCACACCCGGCTCCGCGAATTCGCCGCGGAGATGAAGATGGAGCTGGCGTTCTTCCAGTCCAACGCCGAGGGCGAAATCATCGAGTTCATCCAGCGGGAGGGCCCGGGCGCCGACGGCCTGGTAATCAACCCGGGCGCCCTGGCGCACTACAGCCACGCTCTGCGCGACGCTATCACGGCCGTGGGAATCGAGACCGTCGAGGTCCATCTCACGAACATCTACGCCCGCGAGGAATTTCGGCGCCACTCCGTGATCGCGCCGGCCGCGCGCGGCCAGGTGGTCGGATTCGGCATGTACGGGTACGCTATGGCCTTGTCGTATTTTGCCGATACTTCGGATAAATGACCGATCCCCGGATTGGCGCACCATGAAACGGCTTGTGTTACTGCTCATAGGCCTCAGCCTGCTTGCGGCGGCCTGCCGGGAACAGCCTGTCTCGCGAGACGACGTGTTCTTGGTGATGGACTCCCTCGAGCACAAGTTCGACTGGCTCGGCTACCGCCTCCAGCAGGAGACCTGGGAGATCTACAGCACGGGGCAGTCCGACTCCCTGGATTTCTACCAGGGACTCCTCCGCTACACGGTCGCCGATCCGAATCTGCTGCGCACCTTCCGCCAGGGCCGCCTGTGGGTGACGGAGAACGAGGACGTCCGGCGCCTCGACTTGCTGGAAGCGGCGCTCATGCGGGCCCAGGTCGAGGTGGCCGAGCCGGTGGCCTCCCTCCACGACTCGCTCGTGCAGATCGATGTCACTTTCCGAGCGCCCTTCGACGGCCAGAACCGGACTCAAAATTACCTGTACCGTACGTATCGATCCGACCCCGACCGCAGCCGCCGCGAGGCGGCCTTTCGCGCCTACCACCGCATCGGCGATCTGCTGGCCGACGGGCTGGCCCGGCTGATCCGGCTGCGCAACCGCGAGGCGGCCAAGTTCGGACAGCAGAACTATTTCAGCCTTCTCTTTTCGCAGCAGGGGTTCGACGAGGCCCGCTACCTTGCCACCCTGGACCAGCTTGACTCGCTGAGTCTCGAGCCCTACCGCCGGATACTGGCGAACGCGGGGGAGAAGCTGGGGTCCGGGCCGGTGGAGATCTGGGACCTCTCCTACGCGTATGCCGATATCAACCGGCGGGGCGACGCCTACTTTCCGGCCGACCGGCAGTTCAGCCAGATTGCGCGCAGCCTGGAGGCGCTGGGCTACGACCTCGACAAACTGCCGATCTATTTCGACCTTCAGCCGCGCAGCGACAAGACGCAGCTCGCCTACGCCGTCCCGCTCCGGCCGCCCCACGACGTCCGCGTGCTGGCGAATGTGACCGACGGCTACCTGAGCGCGCGCACGCTCATGCACGAAATCGGGCATGCCCTTCACTTTGCCCACATCCGGCAGGAGCGGCAGCTTTTTGTCGACTGCGTGAGCGAGGCCTGGACTGAGGGGATGGCGCAGATTTTCGCCTCGCTGCTCGACGATCCGCAGTGGCTGGTCCAGTATGCGGGGATGACGCCGGAGACGGCCGCCGAGTTTCTGCGCGCCCGGGCCGAACAGGAGATCATTTACCTGCGCACCACCCTCATGCGTCTGCGCTGGGAATATGAGGCCTATCGCAACCCGGATCAGGATTTCAACACGCTCTATTGGGATCTCTTCGCCCGGTATCTCCTGCTGCCGCGCCACGACGACATCCGACCGTGGGCCACGATTATCCAGTATACGACCCACCCGGTCTATCTGCACAACTACCTGTATGCGGACATGATCGCGTCGCAGACGCTGGCGTCGCTGCACACCGTCTACGGTCCGCTCATCGACAATCCCTCGCTCCGCTCCTTCCTCAATCAAAACTACTTCCGCTTCGGTGCGCGCTATGACTGGCGCGACCTGCTCGAGCGCGGCACCGGTCAGCGCCTCGACCAGAATTATCTGATCCGCCGACTCTGCATCGAGCCTCCGGCCGCCGCCTTTTAGGCGGCGCGCGGCCGTCCCGGGAGCGGCCCCCTGAATTGCGCTTGTTCCCCGTCCTGAAACACCCTACCATTACCGCTCTGACCATTGCAGGAGAGCCCGGTGACAAGAACCGAGACAATCACCAGCGGACCGATCAGCGGCACCATCATCTCGCTCGCGACCCCGGTCGTGCTGGCGCAGTTCATGGAATTCGCGCTGGCCAGCACCGACTACTTCTGGGTAGGCAGGCTCGGCCCGTTTGCCCAGGATGCCCTCACCACGTCCATGGTCACGGTGTGGACCATGTTCTCGGCGGTTTCGGTGATCTCGGTAGGCGTCGCCGCCTTGGTCGCGCGGCACATCGGCGCCGGCAACCCCGGCCAGGCGGCGTTCTTCGCCCGGCAGGGGATGGGGATGGGCGTCCTGTTCGCGATCGCCGCCGCTCTGGCGGCCTGGGTGCTCACTCCCCCGTTTCTCCGTTTCATGCAGGCCGGTCCGCAGACGCTCCCGATGGCTCAGACCTACATGCGCACCGTCTATCTCTTCGCCCTCTGTTTCTTCCTGCTGGAGGTCTCGTACGCCGTCTTCCGGGCCGCCGGGGACACCAGGACCCCGACCATCATCGCCGCCATCACCATCGTGCTGAACATCGGCCTGGACCCGCTGCTCATATTCGGCTGGGGCCCGGTCCCGGCCATGGGTGTGGCGGGGGCCGCGCTGGCCACCGGCCTGTCGGTCACGATCGCGGCGGCGCTGGCGCTCACCCGCCTGGCCGGCGGGCACCTCGGCTTCCGGCTCGGCCCCGTGCGGGCTTTTCGCCCCGACTTCCGCCAGATGCTCCGCATCGCCCGGATCGGCCTGCCCATCGCCAGCCAGCAGTTCATTTTCGTGGCCGTGTACTGGTTCCTCATCAAATACGTGCACGCGTTCGGCCCGACCGCGGGCGCGGCCATGGGGATCGGCAACCGCATGGAATCGTTCTCGTATCTCATCTGCTCCGGTTTCGCGGTGGCCGCCTCGACGATGGTGGGGCAGAACCTGGGCGCCGGGAAACCCGACCGGGCCGCCCGCTGTGCCTGGGGCGCCACCGGCATCGCCGTCGCCGTGACTCTCGCGGTGGCGGTGGTCTTTGTCAGCCTCCCCCGCGCCATCGCTTCCGTCTTCACCGACGACCCGGAAGTGCTCCGGATGGCGGCCGATTACTTGGTCATCCTCGGTCTCTCGCAGTTCACCATGGCCGTCGAAATCGTCCTCGAAGGAGCCTTCAGCGGGTCGGGCGACACCCTCCCACCCATGCTGGTGTCGGTACCGGGGTCGCTGGCCCGGATTCCGCTGGCTTATCTGCTGGCGTTCACCCTCGGCTGGGGGATCAACGGCGTGTGGTGGACCCTGACCATCACCACCACGGTCAAGGCGCTGGTCCTGGCTTACTGGTTCAGCCGGGGGCGCTGGAAGCGCAAAGAGGTTTGATTCTATTTGACCCTGCCCGACCGGCCGCCTTTATTCCGGGAAAGCAAATGCCCGTCCCCGAAACTGGAGAGAACCGGTATGCCCCGTCGCTATGCGCGTGTCCGCCTGCCAGACCGGCGGGTTGTGTGGGCCCGCCTGACCGATGACGATATGGTCGCGCCGCTGGCGCAAGCCCCCTGGCGGGGGGAGGCCCCCGCGGGGCCGGCAGTTCCGCTTGCCCAGGCGACCCTGCTGGCTCCGACCGAACCGACCAAGATCATCGGCATCGGTCTGAATTACCACGCGCACGTCCAGGCCAGTTTCTCAGCCGACAAGGCGCCCGACCACCCCCTGATCTTTTTGAAGCCGCCCTCGTCGGTGATCGGGCCGGGGGAGAAGATCATCCATCCGCCTCAGTCGCAGCGCGTGGACTACGAGGCCGAGCTGGGGGTCATTATCGGCAAGGAGGCCCGCCGCGTGCCGGCCGACCGCGCCGCCGACTACATCTTCGGGCTCACCTGCGTGAACGACGTCACCGCCCGCGACCTGCAGAAGACCGACGGCCAGTGGTCGCGCGCCAAGGGGTTCGACACCTTCTGCCCGGTCGGTCCCTGGGCCGTCTGCGGCCTCGATTACTCCGATCTCCTGGTGGAGGGAATCCTGAACGGCGAGATCATGCAGTCGGGGCGGACGAGCCGGATGATTTTCAAAATCCCGGAGCTCATCAGCTACGTCTCCTCGGTCATGACGCTGCTGCCCGGCGACATCATTTCGACCGGCACGCCCGCCGGGATTGCTCCTATGAAGCCGGGTGACCGGATCGAGGTGCGTGTGGAGGGCATCGGCTCGCTGGTCAACCAGATGGCCGAGTAGGCGAGGAGGCCGCGGCCGGGTACAAAGGATGAGGCTGTTGGAGGAACGCCACGCATGACGGAGCGACTCTACTATACCGATCCGGACCTCCTGCGGTTTGAGGCCCGCATTCTCGATGCCGGCCGCGAGGGCGGCCGGTACTTCGCCGTCCTCGACCGAACCGCGTTCTACCCCACTTCCGGCGGGCAGCTCTTCGATACCGGCATTCTCAACAGCGTCTCCATCGTCGATGTCACCGAATCCTCCGACGGAACGATTCGGCACTATTCGCCGCAGGCGATCGGAGAGGTCGGGGCGGTCGTGAGCGGAGCGGTGGACGCCGCCCGCCGCAAACGCCACCGCCGGCAGCACACCGCGCAGCACATCCTGAGCCACGCTTTTCTGCAGCTCCACGGCTGCGAGACGGTCTCCGTGCACCTCGGCGAGGAGTACGGCGCCATTGAGTTTGACACCGGCGCGCTGTCCGATGACCAGCTCCTCGCGGTCGAGGAACGCGCCGAGGAGATTATCTTCGCCGACCTCCCCGTGGACATCCTCTTTGTGCCGCCGGAGCAGATCGCGACCATCCCGCTGCGCCGGCCGCCGAAGAAGGAGGGGATTCTCCGCGTGATCCGCATCGGCGACATCGAGTATTCCGCCTGCGGCGGGACGCACTGTCGCCGGACGGGCCAGGTCGGCCTGGTGAAGATCATCGGGGTGGACAAAATGCGCGGCCACGCCCTCGTCAACTTCCTCGCCGGCGACCAGGCCCGCGACGACTACGCGGCCCGGCTGGAGGTGACCGCCCGCCTGACCCGGCACTTTACCTGCAATGTCCGGGATCTCGGGGACAAGGTGCTGAAACTCGAGGCGGAGAAGCGCGGCCTCCACCAGGAGGTGGTTCGTTTGCAGAGAGAACTGCTGCCGTCGCAGGCCGACAGCCTCGCCGGGCAGGCCACGGCGGTGGGGGAGAGGCTCGTCCTGGTGGCCGAACTGCCGCACTACGATCCCAAGCTGGCGCTGCAGCTGGCGGCCCTGCTGGCCGAGCGGATCAACGGCCTGGCGGTGCTCCTGGTCGAAAGCCGGCTCTACATTGCGGTGGGGCCGGGCAGCGGCCTGCATGCGGGCAATATTGTGAAAGCGCTGGGCGCCGCCACCGGTCTGCGCGGCGGCGGCGGGCCGCTCCAGGCGCAGCTCGGCGGCGCCGACCCGGCCCAGCTCACCACCTATCGTGCTCTTGCGGAGAAGCTCGTGCGTGAGGCGTAACCGGGCCATCGTCACCGCCATCCTCTTCCTGCTGGCCGCCGCCGGCGCGGCCGCCCAGAACCGGCAGGGCTTTGTCCTCGAACGGAGCAACCAGCTCGAGGTGGTCTGGGAAAATGAGCGCTATGTCACGTATGTCGACGGCGAGGTCAAGTTCCGCACCGAGACCGGCGCCGTCTACTGCGACTCCGCCACCTTCGTCCGCGGTGAATACGCGAAACTCCGCGGCCGCGTGCTCATCGACGACCAGGCGTATATGCTCCGCGCCGACTCGGTCTACTACGATCTGACCCGGGAGACGGCGCTCGCTCTGGGTTCGCAGGTGCAGTTGTGGTCCTATGCCGACTCGCTCTACGCGGCCGGCGTCCACGCCTTTTACGATCGCCCGGCGCAGCATTTCGAGATGCAGGAGCGCCCCACCGTGTACCTCGGCTACCCTGACACCGCGGCGATGGTCGAGGTGGTGGCGAACACGGTCAACTACTTCGCTCCCGCGCGCCGCGCCGAGGCGGTCGGGCGGGTCGTCATCACCTCGCAGGATATTGCGGCCGCCGCCGAGTGCGCCGTCATGCTTATGGATCGGAACACTCTCGATCTCTATGACGGGCCTACGGCCAAGCGCGGCCGCTCCACCATGACCGGCGGCTTCATGTCCATCGCTTTCGGCGAGGACCAGCTCCGCGAAATCGACGTCATCGACTCCGCCCGGGGCGAATTCATCGAACCGATCGACAGCGCCGAGACCGACGTCGACCGCTCCATTCTCGCCGGCTCCCGCATCAAGATGTTCTTCGACGAGGGGGATTTGCGGCAGGTGTTGGCCTCCGGCCAGGCCTACTCCTGGTACTACCCCTCGCCGCGCGGCACCCGCGAATTTCACGAAAACACGGTCTCCGGCGACACCATCCGCCTCTTTGTGCGCGAGGAGCGTCTGGAGAAGGTCGCGGTGGTGGGCGGCGCCGCCGGCACCTACATCACCGGCACGGTGAGCGATTCATCCGCCGCCGGCGCCGACACGGCCGCTGCACCGGAAACGGCGGTCTCGGCCGCCGTGCGCGATTCGACCGCCGCGGCAACCGCCGCCACCCGCCTCGATACCGTCGACTACCGCGCCGAGCACATCGTTTACAGCCTGGTGGACTCCCTGATCACGCTGGATGTGCGCAGCGAGGTCAAATCGGGGGCGATGGAGCTGCGCGCCTACGACGTGGACTTCGACACCCGCCGCCGCGTGGTCGAGGCTTTCAGCGCCGAAATCACTCCCGATGCGGCCGACCGCGACTATTACAGCCTCGCCGAGCGGCTCCAGCCCGCCGCCATCCCGGTGATTCTCAAGGACGGCGCCGATGAACTTCACGGCGACTACCTCGAGTACTCCATCGACACCGAGAAGGGGCGGATCGTGCAGACCAAGTCCGAGTTCGAGCAGGGGTATTACTACGGGGGGAAGCTGTTCCGGCAGAAGAGGGATGTGTACTACATTGAGGACGGCTACTACACGACGTGCGGGGCGGACGAGCCGCACTTCCATTTCTACTCGTCGCGCATGAAGTTAATGCAGGACAACAAGCTCATCGCCCGCCCGGTGGTTTTCTACCTCGGCCGCATTCCCCTCATGGCCATTCCCTACTACGTCTTCCCGCTCAAGAAGGGCCGCCACTCCGGTTTTCTCCCGTTCACGTTCGGGCGCTTCGAGCGCGGGGAGCGGTACGTCAACAACCTCGGCTACTACTGGGCCGCTTCCGAGTACTGGGATTACCGGGGGGCGGTCGACTACCACGACCTCTCGCGCACGATCACTTTCAAGAGCGAAGTTCAGTTCCGGAAACGGTACTTGCTCGACGGGTACCTGCGCGGGGAGTATCGGCGCCAGACCCAGTACAACCGGCGCGTCGCACTGGAGAACTCGCCGACGAGCTATTCCTTCAGCGGGGCCTACAACCACACTCTCTCGCCGTCATTCGACGTCCGCTCCTCCGGCAGCTACGTCTCGACCGCCAGCTACTACACCGACTACTCGAATTCGCTCGCCGAACGGCTCAACCGGAACCTTGTCTCGCAGGTGAATTTCTCCAAGAAGTTCGGCCGACTGACCTCGGTCACCGGCAGCGTGCAGCACACTGAGAACCTCGACCTCGAACAGCGCACCGACCAGTTGCCGAGCCTGTCGGTGTCGCTGCCCCCGATTTACCCGTTCGGCGGTTCGTCGACGAACGACGAAGGGGAGACCGTCACCCGGTGGTACAACCAGTTCATCCTGCGCTACAACCCGACCCTGCTGAACTACTCGACCCGCAGCACCATCCTGGCCGACACGATCCACACGCTCGTCGACACCCTCATCGACACGACCTTCGTCGACGATACGACGATAGTGGCGATCGACACCACCTACCGGGCGGTGGAGATCGACTCCCTCATGTCCCGTTCGCGGCGGCACTACCTGAAAGTGCAGCACAATCCGAGCATCACCCTTCCGACCATTCGGATCATCCCCTACGTGCCGATCGTCCCGAGCTTCTCGTACAGCGAAACCTGGTTCAAGATCTTCGAGACCGACCAGTCGCAGGCGGCCGGGATCGACGCCTCTGAATTCTACCGCACCTACTCCTACTCGGCGGGCGTGAGCGCCAACACCAAGCTCTACGGGACGGTTTACCCGGGCCTGTTCGGTCTGCTCGGCCTGCGCCATGTCCTGGAGCCCTCGGTCGGCTACCGCTGGTCGCCCGACATACAGCGCTACCCGGAGGTGCGCAGTTTCGCCGGCGGGGGCGCGGCCAGTTCGAAGAGCCAGTCGATCGGCTTCGGCCTCGGCCATCTCTTCCAGGCCAAGGTGAGAACCGGCGAGACCGAGAAGAATATCGACCTGCTCTCGGTCCGGTCGTCGTTCGCCTACGACCTCGAGCGCGATTTCCGGCCGCTGTCGCAGATGACGACCAGCTTCCAGACCAGCACTATCCCGCGGCTCAACATCAGCGGCGACATGCGCCACACCTTCTACAATCCGTACGATGACTCCGCGACCACGCCGAAGCTTCTGTCGCCGTGGCTGCTCGACTTCGACCTCAACCTGTCCTTCGATGTGATGGGGCGGACGTTTCTGTTCACCGATGAGGCGGAGCCGGGCGTCCCGCTCGGCGTCGATTCGGCCTCGGCGCTGGCCGGCCCCGAACTGCCCATGCCCTCGGCGGCCCGCGCCGGCTGGAACCTCGCCGTCACCTACTCGTTCAGCGAATCGGGGCGCCACCGCTCCTACAGCAAGTCGAGCTTTGTCAACATCACGCTCGGTTTTGGCCTGACCCCCTCGACCTCGGTCAACTACAACCAGCGCTACGACCTGGTCGAGGGCCGGACCATCTCCAGCCAGGTGAACATTGTCCGCAGCCTGCACTGCTGGACCGGCTCGCTCTTCTGGGTGCCGGTCGGCTCCAACACCGGGTTCGGCTTCAAACTCTGGGTGAACGAGCTCCCCGACATCAAGCTCGACTCCAACCACGACAGTTTCATATCCACCGACGTGCTGCGCCGCTAGGGGCCCGGAAAAGCACTGCGGCGCGCTCCGCCGGCGGGTTTTTTGTTGACAAACCGAGTCGACCTCCAATCTTTATGCGCGCAATGTCGGATACCGCAACTACCAAACTCCCAAGGAGGGTCAGGCAATGACCAAGGACGAGATGATTGCCCACATCGCGGAGGCCTCGGGCATCACCAAGCGCCAGGCGACCTCGGCTCTGGATGCGTTCATGGACGGTGTGACCAGGCAATTGAAGAAGAACGAGAAGATCAGCTTCGCCGGGTTCGGCACGTTCGCCGTGTCCCAGCGGAAGGCGCGCACCGGCCGCAACCCGCAGACGGGCGAGGCGATCAAAATCCCGGCGACCCGCGTGCCCGTGTTCAAGGCCGGCAAGAATCTCAAAGAGGCGATCAAGAAGAAATAGCGTCCGCGACCGAGCTTTCGGAGGCAGGAGTTTGCGCTTCTGCCTTTTTTTTATTGAATTTGTAGTTGAAACCTCCGGGCCGGCGCCCCACCTTGGAATCCTATGGCGAAGAAGAAATCCGCGCGCAGGAGCCGGAAATCCGGCGGCTTCTCCGAACGCGCCCGGCAGGCGCTCGGAGTCGTGTTCATTCTCCTGGCTCTCTTGCTGCTCATCTCGCTCGTCTCGCACGACAGCCTCGATGATCTCCGGGTGACGGGCGACGCCGACACCCACCTGGCCGTCTTCGACATCCAGTTCCGCAATCAGGCCGGGCTGATCGGCGCCTACCTGTCGTTTTTGCTCATGTTGCTGGCCGGGTGGCTGTCCTTTTTCCTCCCGGTCGGTCTGGGCGTGGCCGCCCTGCGCCTGTTCGCTCCCGAGCGGGCCAAGCGCTGGCGGTTTAATGTCCTGCTGCTCTTCGCCATCTCCGTCCTCGGCACCATGCTCGTCAACATTCACCGCCTGGCCGCCCACACGCTCGAGGCCGACCCCGATGCGGTCGGCGGCTACGTGGGGGAGAAGCTGACCCTCCTGGCGATCAAGCTCATCGGCGAACTCGGCTCGTATGTCCTTTTGGGCGGCTCCATCCTGCTGCTCCTGGTGCTGTACACTTCGATCACCCCCGTTTTGGCCAAGGCTCTGCCCTTGCCGGGGGGGGAGACGGTGCGGAAAATCTACACCGTCATGCGCAACGCCGCCGTGACGATCTTCTCGTTCCGCTGGCTCGTGTCCCAGTCGGAGGATGAAGAGGACGAGGCCGCAGCGGGGGAGAGCGAGCCTGCCGCTCCGGCGCCTTCCCGCGAGCGTCCCCCTGACAGCGCGGAGTTCGAGGACCTCCTCGACGAGCAGATCGAGGCCGATGCCGTCCCGGACGGGGCTGATCCCGCTGCTGACCGTGAACCGCGTCCGAAAAAGCCGCGCGCGAAGCCGGCGGCGTCGCCCAGCGATGAGCCGGTGACCCGCGGCTCCATCGACTACCGTTTTCCGCCGCTTTCGTGCTTGGCCCGGGACCCCAACCCGGCTAATGCGTCGGTCACCGAAGAGGAGCTCAAGGCGACCTCGCGTATGCTGAAAGAAACACTTGAGACATTTGGCGTAAGTGTATCCGGGGAAATAGAATACTATCCTGGTCCGGTGATTACGAGGTTCGAGCTCAAACCGGCCGCCGGGGTGAAGGTCAACCAGATCGTCAACCTGTCCGATGACTTGGCGCTTGCCCTGAAAGCCAAGCGCATCCGTATCATCGCACCCATCCCCGGCAAAGCGGCGGTGGGGATCGAAATCCCCAATCGCAAAGCGCAACTGGTGTACCTGCGCGACATTCTTGAAGACGACATTTTCGCCCGGACGACCATGCGGCTGCCGCTGGCGCTCGGCAAGACCACGGCCGGCAAGCCCTACGCCGTTGATCTGGCCAAGCTCCCCCACCTCCTCATCGCCGGGGCCACCGGTTCGGGCAAGTCGGTGTGCGCGAATGTCCTGATCACCTCGCTGATCTACAAGCTCCACCCGCACCAGATCCGGTTCATCATGATCGATCCGAAGATGCTCGAGTTGACCGCCTACTCGGGCATTCCGCACCTCGGCCGCCCGGTCGTAACCAACCCCAAGCGGGCCGAGAAAGTGCTCTCCGATGCCGTGGTCGAGATGGAGCAGCGCTACCGCCGGCTGGCCGCCGCTTCGGTCCGCAACATTGAAGATTTCAACCGGAAACAGGAGGCCGATGACCAGCGCCTGCCGTACATCGTGATTCTCGTCGATGAACTGGCCGACCTCCTGATGTCGTCGACTTCCTCGCGCATGGAACTGCTGATCACCCGCCTGGCCCAGATGGCGCGGGCAGTCGGCATTCACCTCGTTCTGGCCACTCAGCGTCCCTCGGTCGACGTCATCACCGGCCTCATCAAGGCCAACTTCCCGGCCCGCCTGGCTTTCCAGGTATCGTCCAAGGTCGATTCCCGCACCATCATCGACGCCAACGGGGCGGAGAAGCTCCTCGGCAACGGCGACATGCTCTTCCTGTATCCCGGCCAGCCCGAACCGATCCGTATCCACGGCGCCTACCTCACCGGCGACGAGACCGAGGCGATCGTCACTTTCATCAAGGCCCAGGAACTTCCCATGCTCAAGCTGGAGAACATTTCGCAGGCCACGGGCGAGGCGGCCGATGTCGAGGAAGTGGATGCCGGCGATCCGCTTTTCCGCGAGGCCTGCGAAGTGGTCATCCGCCATAAGCAGGGGTCGGTCTCGCTGCTGCAGCGCCGCCTCGGCATCGGTTACCAGCGGGCCGCCCGTCTCATCGACAAGCTCGAAAAGGCCGGCGTCGTCTCGCCGTTCGACGGGTCCAAGGCCCGCGAGGTGCTGGTCGACAAGAGTTACCTGGAGACTCTGGCCGCCACCGAGGGGGCGCCGGTCGCCGAACAGGAAACAAACTAATCCCCCGCTCGGTCGTATAAATGGCAATGACTAAAGTGCTTATCTCTGTCGCGGTGCTCGCCTGCTCCGCGGCCGCGTTCGCCTCCGATGATCCTTTCGAGGGCGCCAAGCAGGACCTCGCGAGAGCTGCCTGCGTGCAGGTCCAGTTCCTCTCCGTGCTCGAGTCGGACGTTTTCGACGTCGTCGACTCCGTCCCCGGCACGGCCATCATCGCCGCCGACGGCCGCTTCGCGGTCTCGGTCGGCTCCGAGGAATACCTCTATGACAACGAGCGCCTCTATACCTACTCCGCGCAGACCGACCAGGTGATCATCGAGAAGCCCTCGGGCGACCTTTTCGTCGGCAACGAAATCGCGCTCGTCACGCGGCTCGACCGGTACTACCGGACGGCGCCGGTCGCTGCCGGACGGGAGTATCGCCTGACGCGGACGGACACGACCGGCACGCAGCTGCCCGATGAGCTGACGGTTCTGCTCCGGCCCGATTCCTCCGCGATCGAAGCGTTTCTCTATCGCGACATCAACGGCGATCTCAACCGGGTTGTTTTGTTGCGCCAGAACCTGTCCGAGGCCTGCGCCGACAGCGCGTTCATTCCCGCCTTTCCGGAGTCCGCGGAGCGCATCAAGTTGTAGCCGCGCCATGAAGTTCTACATTCACAAGCTCGGCTGTCCGAAAAACGACGTCGATGCCGACTACATCGCCGCCCGCCTCATCGACGCCGGCCACGAGCCGGTCTGCGATCCCCTCGCCGCCGACTCGATCATTGTCAACACCTGCGGGTTCATCCTCCCGGCCAAGGAGGAGTCGATCACGGAAATCCTGCGGCTCGGGCAGCTCAAGAAGGAGGGGCGGCTTCGCGCGCTGTTCGCCAGCGGCTGTCTGTCGCAGCGCTACGGTGACGAGCTGCTGAAAGAAATACCGGAGCTGGACGGCGCGTTCGGGCACGGCGCTTTGGATTCGCTCGCCGCCGCGGTGGACGGCGCCCCCCGGTTTGACCGCGCCGTGCGCGTCGAACCGCGCCGCCTGGCCTACCTGGACTGGAGGGACCGCTTCATCTCCGATCCGTACCCCTGGGCGTACCTGAAAATATCCGACGGCTGCGACCGGGGCTGCACCTTTTGTGCCATCCCCGGCATGCGCGGCCGCTTTCGCAGCCGGCCGCTCGAGTCGATTCTGCGCGAGGCCCGGTTTCTGGCCGACCGCGGCAAACGCGAACTGATCCTCGTCTCGCAGGAAGCGACCCTCTGGGGGTACGACCTTCCCGGTCGGCCCGACATCCTCAGCCTCCTGCGCGCCCTTGACGGCCTTGCGGGGGTTCGCTGGATTCGCCTCATGTACCTCTACCCGGCGGCCCTGACGACAGAGTTGATCGAGTATCTTGCCGACGACGGCACCAAGGCGCTCGACTACTTTGATCTGCCGCTCCAGCACATCAGTGACGATATTCTTCGCGCCATGCGCCGCCGCGGCGACCGCCGCGCGATCGAGAGCCAATTGCGCGCCATTCGCGAGATTGCGCCGGGCGGCACCGTCCGCACCACTCTCATCGTTGGTTTCCCCGGCGAGACGGAAAGGCACTTCGCCGAGCTGCGCGAGTTTGTGGAGCGCTTCGAGTTCGACCGCCTCGGCGTTTTCGCCTACTCTCCGGAGGAGGGCACGCCCGCCGCGGAGTATCCCGGACAGGTGCCCGAGCGGATCCGGCAGCGGCGCGTCGACGACCTCATGACGGTCCAGCAGGAGATCGCCTTCGCCAAGAATAATTCCTTGATAGGGCGGATCCTCGAAGTTATCATTGACTCGGCGCCGGCCGATGGTCCGGCGGTCGGGCGAACCCGGGGCGACTGCCCCGAGATCGACCAGGAAATCAGCGTCTGCGGGGAGCGCCTCGCGGCCGGTACCTTCTGCCGCGTCCGGGTCGAGGCGGCCGACGGGTACGATCTCCGCGGATGCACAGTCGGGGTCGTGGCATGATTCAGTTTGAGAAGCTGGGGATATTCCTCTCCAAACCGGTCGCCTTCGTGCTCGTGGTGATCTACCTCCTCCAGTCGGGTCTCCTGGTCTATCTCGTGAAGAACAAGTACGACCTGGAACGGCAGATCTCGTTCCAGCAGACCCGCATCGGCACGCTTGAGGAGAAACTCCAGATATTCAAGGCTATCGACGACTTCCAGATCGGCTTCTCCGACGAGGAGATCAACCGGCTCACCGACGTCATCTACGAGGAGAGCAAGAAGTACGAGTACGACCCGCTCTTCATGCTCGCCATCATTCTCACCGAGTCGTCGTTCAAGAAAGGGCAGACCTCGCCGGCCGGCGCCCAGGGGCTCATGCAAGTCATGCCGTTCGTCGGGCGGGACGTCGCCGGCCGCAGCGGCGTCGCCTGGCAGGGGGACTCGACGCTCTTCCAGCCCGACATCAACATCCGCCTCGGCGCCCTCCACCTGTTTGAGCAGATCCTGAAATTCGGCGACGTCAAGCAGGCGCTCGTCGCCTACAATTTGGGCGAGACCCGCCTCCGGGGGATCCTCCGCGACAAGCAGCCGGTCCCGAAGACGTACCTGAACAAGGTGCTGGAGAACTACAAAATGTTGAAGGAGGCCTACCGGGTGTGAACCGGATCACCGCCGCCGGCGCACTCGCCGGTCTCTTGCTGGTCGCCGCGCTGCTGGCCTCGTGCGGCGCGGGCTCCCGCTCCCTGTCCCAGCTCGACGCCCGCCAGCTTTTCGACGAAGGACAGCGGCTCTATGAGGATGGAAAGTACCGCCAGGCGATCGAGTACTTCCAGACCGTGGTCTTTAACTACCCGGGGCACGCGGTGGTTGACACCGCCCAGTACTACCTCGGCCTCGCGTACTATGGCAACGAGGACTTCGAACTGGCGGCGCTGGAGTTCGACCGCCTCGCGCGCAATTACCCGGCCTCGGCCTTTTTCGCCAACGCCATCTTCATGCGCGGCGTCGCCTATTTCGACTCCACCCCGAAAAACCCCGGTCTCGATCAGACGGAGCTTGAGAAAGCCATCGCCGTCTTCGAGGACTTCCTGATTGATTTCCCCGAATCCCCGCTCGTTCCCGATGTGCAGAAGTACCTCGCGGCGGCGCGCACGCGGTTCGCGAAGAAGTATTTCAACGCCGGCATCGTCTATGAGCGCCTCGGCGCTTTCAAGGCGGCCAAAGTGTATTTCCAGAAAGTCATCGACGAGTATACCGACACCGACCTGGCCGCCCGGGCGGCCTTTCACCGCGCCGATATGGATCTCCGCCTCAAGGACTTTGCCGCCGCCCGCACCGGTTTTGAAAGCTTCCTGGCTGCCTTCCCCGAAAGCGACCTGGCGGGCAAAGCGCGCAAGAGGGCCGTGGAATCCGCGTACCGCCAGTGCCGCCTGAGCTACGACAAGGGCGACACCGCCGAGGCGCGCCAGTGCCTCCGGCAGTTCCGGGAGAGCTACCCGGCCAACGGGTACGAGGATGACGTCAATGAGATGCTCGAGGCGCTCGACAAACACCCCGCCGGGTCCGACACCACCAGACATGCGGAGTCCTGAGCAGGGGGGCGTGTGGGGCGTCCTCGGCGGCGCCTTCGATCCGGTGCACAGCGGGCACCTCGCCCTGGCCCGCGAGATCCTCCGCGCCCGCAACCTTGCCGGCGTCCTCTTCGTCCCCGCCTACCGGCACCCGTTCAAGGGTGACCGGGCCCGCGCCTCCTGGCCCCACCGGGTCGCCATGCTCCGCCTCGCTCTGGCCGGGGACGACCGCTTGCGCGTCTGCGAGATCGAAGCCGAGCAGGAGCTTTCCGGCTACACCCTCGACACCCTGCGGGCGCTGAAGAAGGCGTACCCCCAGGCGGCCTTCCGCTTCCTCGTCGGCGCCGACCTCCTGGACCAGATTGACCAATGGCATTCGCCTGAAGAGCTGCTTCGCGAGACGCCGGTTTTGGCCGGCGCCCGGCCCGGCTACCAATTGAAGGTCAGCCCGGGGCTGCCCGCCGACCGCATCGAGCTTGTGCCGGCCGAAACGCCCGCGGTTTCGTCGACCGACCTGCGCGCCCTGATCGGCCGCGGCGCGCCGCGCCCCCGGCTGCTGGCCTGGCTTCCCGCGCCCGTGCTCGACTACATAGAAAAAGAGGGGTTGTACCGATGACGCCCGACCGCAAGACTGTCTACCTGGTCGATGGCTCGGCCATCTTCTACCGCGCCTACTTCGCTTTCCTCCGCAACCCGCTGATCAACTCGAAAGGGGAGAACACCTCGGCCGTCTTCGGCTTTGTCAATTCGCTGCTGAAGGTCATTCGCGATGAGAAGCCCGACTACCTCGCCGTTGCCTGGGACTCCAAGGCCCCGACTGTCCGCCACGAGCGCTACGAGGAGTACAAATCCACTCGCGCCAAGATGCCCGAGGACCTCGTGGCCCAGCTCCCGGCGATCCGCGAGGCGGTCGAGGCGTTTCGCATCCGGCACTTTGAGATGGAGGGTTTCGAGGCCGACGACATCATCGGGACCCTCGCCAGCCGCTGCGCGAAGGCGGGCTTCGACGTCTGGTGCGTCACCGGCGACAAGGATTTCTTCCAGCTCGTTACCGACCGCATCCGCATCTACACGCCCCAGCCGGGCGCCGACCAGGCCGTCAAGATGGGCCGCGAGGAAGTAAAGGCGAAATTCGGCGTCTATCCGGAAGCGGTCATCGACAAGCTCGCCCTCATGGGCGACAGTTCCGACAATGTTCCCGGCATCCCCGGCGTCGGTCCCAAGACCGCCGATGCGCTCCTGGAGCAGTTCGGCAGCCTCGAGGCGGTCCTCGCCGGCGCCAACCGGATCAAGGCCAAAGCCGTCCGGGCCCGGGTCGAGGCCCACGCCGACCTCGCCCGTCTCTCCAAGGAGCTGGTGACCATCTGCACTGATGTCCCGATCGCCTGTGACCTGGAGCAGCTCCGCTTCCGCGAACCCGATCACGCCAAACTCGTCGAATTGTTCCAGCGTCTCGAGTTCAACCGTCTTCTGAAACAACTTGTCCCCGAGGCGGCGGCCGCCGCGGGCGTCACCGACGAGGCGCCCGGCGCCACCAAGCCGGGCTACCATGTCGTCGCCGCCCTCAAGGATCTCAAGACTCTTCTGAAGAAGCTCTCGACCTGCCGGAAAGTCGCCGTTGACACCGAGACCACCTCGCTGAACCCGCTCGCCGCCGAGCTCGTGGGCATCTCCCTGTCGGCCCGCGCCAACGAGGCCTACTACCTGCCGCTTGGCCACACGGGGGAGGGGGCGGTGAACCTGCCGCTTCCGGAGGCCCTCGCCGAGGTGAAGAAACTCCTCGAAAACCCGGACGTGCAGAAGTTCGGCCAGAACATCAAGTACGATCTGGCAGTCCTGCGCAAGTACGGCATCGAAATCGAGCCGGTCCGCTTCGACACCATGCTGGCTTCGTACGTCATCGACCCATCGTCGCGGCAGCACTCGCTCGATGCCCTCGCGCTCCAGCATTTCAACCACCGCAAGACGCCCATCACCGACCTCATCGGTGCGGGGAAGAAGCAGATATCGTTCGCCCAGGTTCCGGTCGACAAAGCGTGCGACTATTCGTGCGAGGACGCCGACTACACCTACCGCCTCCGCGGCAAACTCGCGCCGGTGATCGACCAGCTCGGCATGAACAGCCTCTACTACGACATCGAGGTGCCGCTCATCAAGGTGCTCGCCGACATGGAGCGGGAGGGAGTGCGCATCGACGTCTCATTTCTCGGCGAGTTGTCGGTGCAGATGGAGCGCCGGCTGGAGGAAATCCGCCGCGAGATCTACCGCATCGCCGGTACCGAATTCAACATCAACTCCACCCAGCAGTTGGCGCACATCCTCTTTGAGAAACTCGGCCTCCCGACGAAGGGGAAGACCACCAAGAAGACGGGCTTTTCGACCGACGTCCGGGTGCTCGAGGAACTGGCCGCCCTCCATGAACTCCCCGCCCGCATCCTTGATTTCCGCCAACTGACCAAACTCAAGAGCACCTACGTTGACGCTCTCCCGAAGCTGGTCGACGGGCGTACGGGGCGGGTGCACACGTCCTTCAACCAGACGATCGCCGCGACCGGCCGCCTCTCCTCTACCGACCCGAATCTCCAGAATATCCCCGTCCGCACCGACGAAGGGCGCGAGATCCGCAAAGCCTTTGTCCCGCGCGACGAGGGCCACACCCTGCTCGTGGCCGATTACTCCCAGATTGAACTGCGCATTCTCGCCCACATGTCGGAGGACTCCACCCTCATTGAGGCCTTTCGACGCGGCGAAGACATCCACGCCCGCACGGCCGCGGAGGTCTACGGTGTGGAGATCGGCCAAGTGACCCCCGAGCAGCGGCGGGCCGCCAAGACGGCCAACTTCGCCGTCATCTACGGCGTCACCGCCTACGGCCTCGCGGCCCAGTCCGCCCTCGATGTCGGGCAGGCCAAGGCCTTCATCGCCACCTACTTCGAGCGCTACCCCGGCATCCGGCGCTACCTCGAGGCCACCAAGGAATTCGCCCGTGCGCGCGGCTACGTGACGACCATGTTCAACCGGCGGCGCACCATCCGCGAAATCAACGACCGCAACGTTAACGTCCGCCAGTTTGCCGAGCGCGCGGCGATCAACACGCCCATTCAGGGTACCGCCGCCGACATGATCAAGAAAGCCATGATCCGGATCCACGGGCGGCTCCGCGCCACACGCTCCCGCATGATCCTCCAGGTGCACGACGAGCTCGTCCTGGATGTGCCCCGGGAGGAGCTCGACGAGGTGCGGGAGATTGTCCGCGACGGCATGGAGCAGGCGGTGTCGCTCAAGGTCCCGATCGTGGTGTCGCTCGGGTCCGGTCCCAACTGGCTGGACGCCAAATGACGCCGCCGGGGGCTTGCCCTTTTCCCGAATAAGCCTTTATTACCGGTATGTTGATCGGTTTAACCGGATTGATCGGCGCGGGGAAGTCGACGGCCGCCCGCATTCTCGAATCGTTCGGCGCCGTGGTACTCGATGCCGATGAGATCGGGCGCGAGGTGGTGGAGGCCTCCCTCCCACTGCGGCACCGGCTGGCCGAAGCCTTCGGGGCCGACGTGCTCACCGTCGACCTCGACCTCGACCGCAAGAAAGTCGCCGAACGCGCGTTTGCCGGCGAGGAGTCCCGCCGCCGCCTGAATGAGATCGTCCACCCCTACCTCCTCCACGAGCTTGACAGCCGCATGCGCCGGCTGGCCAAGCGCTGCCCGGTGGTGGTGGTCGACGCCGCGCTGCTGACCGAGTGGCGCCTGCATCAACGCATGGACTACACGATCGTGATCGATGCCCCCGAACAGGTCCGGCTCGACCGGCTGGCCGCGCGGGGGATGGCGCCGTCCGAGGCCCGGGCGATCGAGCGCCTGCAGCCGTCCCCGCAGGACCTGCGCGTCTGCGCCGACTTCCTGGTCGTCAACGACGGATCCACCGATCGCCTCGCCGCAACCTTGAGCGACATCTGGGAGATGATCACCCGCTCGAAAAGGGGAGACTCGCATGAAGAACCCGACACCGCACCCTGAGAATGCGCGCTGCGACTACCGCGTCGACGAATTGGTCGAGCGCGCGCGCTACATGCGCGGCCTGAACGAAATCGCTCTCTGCTCGGCCCGGTCGGGGCACTCCGGCGGCACGCTGAGCGTGATGGATATCGCGGCCGCCCTCTATTTGAGAATCGCCCGCCACAATCCAACCGACCCCGACTGGCCCGACCGCGACCGCATCATCTGGTCGGCCGGCCACAAAGCCCCCGCTCTCTACACCGCCCTGGCCGTCGCCGGCTATTTCCCAGAACCCGAGCTCATGAAGCTCCGCATGCTCGACTCCCCGCTCCAGGGGCACCCCCACCGCCTCGACCTGCCGGGGGTGGAGATCAGCTCCGGGTCGCTCGGGCAGGGGTTTTCAGTCGCCGTCGGCGTCGCCCTCGCCGCCCGGCTCGATGGGAAGGACTACCGGGTGTTTGTTATTTCGTCCGATGGCGAGCACCAGGAAGGCTCGATGTGGGAGGCCGCCATGGCCGCCGCCCACTATCGTCTCGACAACCTGATCCTCATCGTCGACAAGAACCGCCTGCAGATCGACGGTCCGGTTGCCGAGGTCATGAACATCGACCCGCTGGCCGACAAATACGCCGCTTTCGGCTGGCACGTGCGCGAGGCTGATGGCCACGCCATGGCCGAGATCGTTGAGGCCCTCGACTGGGCCCGCAACCGCAACGACTCCGGCAAGCCGGTCGCGCTGATCTTCCACACGGTGAAGGGGAAGGGCGTGTCGTTCATGGAGAACGTCGTCGGTTGGCACGGCAAGCCGCCGAAGCTCGACGAACTGGAGCGCCTGCTGGCCGAGCTCGGCCTCGGAGACACCTTCGCCGTGTCCGATCTCATCGACTACGGCGTCCGCCACCAGATCGGCGTCGACGCCCGCCTGAACGACGAACTCCCCGCGTTCTCGCGCGACTTCTGGTGGAATGCCGGGCCGGCCATGCGCGTGGACATGGATCCTACGCGCAAAGGGTTCGGCCGCGCTCTTGAGGCCTGCGGGAGCGACGAGCGCATCGTCTGCCTCGGCGCCGATATCTCCGACTCCATTTGCATCTCCGATTTCCACAAGAACCACCCGGAGCGCCGCCGCCGCTTCTTCTCGGTGGGCGTGGCCGAACAGAATGCCACGACCATCGCGGTCGGCCTGGCCAAGGAGGGGAAAATCCCCGTCTTCGGCACCTACGGCGTGTTCGCCGCCGCCCGCAACCTCGACCAAATCCGCGTCTCCGTGTGCTACGGGAACTACAACGTCCTCATCGTCGGCGCCCACGGGGGGATCTCGGTGGGTCCCGACGGCGCCACCCACCAGGAGCTGGAGGCGATTTTCCAGATCGCCGGTCTGCCCCACATGCACCTGGCCATCCCGTGCGACGCCCTGGAGACCGAAAAGATGACCCGCGCGCTGCTCTTCGACGTCGTCGGGCCCAAGTACCTGCGGTTTGCCCGCGAGGCCACCCCGATCATCACCCGGCCCGACAGCCCGTTTCGGTTCGGGGAGGCCAACATTTTCCGGCTCCGCCGCGAAGCCGACCGGTTTGCCGACGCTTTCGACATCACCCCGGCGTCCGAGTACCGGAGCGAGGGAGAGGACCTCACGATCATTTCCTGCGGCCCCGAGGTCGCCGAGGCCCTGCGGGCGGCGTACATTCTCCGCACCGACTTCCGCCTGGAAACCCGGGTCATCAACATGCATACCGTTAAGCCCTTGGACGAGACCGCGATCGTCTGCGCCGCCGGGGAAACCGGCGCCGTGGTGACGGCCGAAGAACATCAAGTTGGGGGCTTGGGAAATCTGGTCGCCGGTGTTATCTTGCGCCGGCAGGCCGAGACCGGCCGCCCGGTTCGTTTCGCCATGGTCGGCATCGCCGACCGCTTCGGCGAGTCCGGGCAGCCCTGGCAACTGATCAAACGTTTCGGCGTCTCGGCCGAACACATCGCCGCGAAGGCACGAGAGCTCGTGAAGCACTAGAGAGGAGTTGCGCCATGCAGTATACGGAGCGGGTTCGGAAGCTCGAGTCGGAGGGCGCGTTCGTCGTTCTGGCGAAAGCCAAAGCGCTCGAACGCCAGGGCAAGTCGATCATCCACCTCCAGATCGGCGAACCGGACTTCGACACCCCCGCCAACGTCACCGAGGCCGGCATCAAGGCCCTCCGCGCCGGCCAGACCCACTACGCCCCCTCCGGCGGCGTCATGGAGGCCCGCGAGGTCTGCGCTTCCTACCTCGCCCGAACCCGGCACATCCCCGTCACCGCCGAAAACACGATCATCATGCCCGGTGCCAAGCCCTTCCTCTTCTGCGCCCTCATCGCCTTGATCAACGAGGGCGACGAGGTCATCGTCCCCAACCCCGGGTACCCGACCTACCGCTCCATCGTCAAATTCGTCGGCGCCAAGCCCGTCCCCGTCCGCCTGCGCGAGGAGAACGACTTCCGCTTCTCCATCGATGAATTCCGCTCCCTCATCACCCCCCGCACCCGGATGGTCATCCTCAATTCGCCCGGCAACCCGACCGGCGGCGTCCTCACCTGGGAGGATCTCGAAGCCATCCACGCCGAGGCGAAGAAGCACGACCTGTGGATCCTCTCCGACGAGATCTACTCGCGCCTGGTTTACGACGGGGAGTTCAAATCGATCGCCATGATCCCCGGCGCGATGGAGCGGTCGATCATCGTTGACGGGATGTCCAAGACCTACGCCATGACCGGCTGGCGGCTGGGATTTGCCGCAATGCCCAAAGAACTGGCCCAGTATTTCTTCACGCTGGCCATTAACAATTTCTCCTCCACCTGCACTTTCGCCCAGTACGCTATGATTGAAGCCCTCACCGGACCGCAGGACGATGTCGACAAGATGGTGGCCGAATTCCGCCGCCGCCGCACGGTCATCGTCGACGGCCTCAACGCGATCGACGGTGTTCGCTGTCTCAACCCCGAAGGCGCTTTCTACGTTTTCCCGAACATCACCGGCACCGGCCTGACGTCGCAGAAATTCGCCGACGTCATGCTCGACGAGGCCGGGGTGGCCTGTCTTTCGGGCACCGCTTTCGGCGAGTACGGCGAGGGGTACGTTCGCTTCTCCTATGCCAATTCGGTCGAGAACATCCGCGAGGCGCTCGCCCGGATCAAACGAGTGCTGGCCGGCGTCAGGACGCACTGAGGCGGCGCCCTTGCAGTTTCCCAGCCGGGCCGGATGGCCCGGCTTTTTTATGTTGTCTCCCGCTGCCGCTCGACTTATAAGGTTTTCATATGGAATGTGCCTGGGTGACGACCAACATTCTGGACATGCGGGCCGAGCCCGACCACCGCGCCGAGCGCGTCAATCAGTTGCTGTTCGCCGACCTGGTCTCCTGGTCGGCCGAGAAGCGAGGGTTTGCGTACGTGCGGCGCTGGGACGGTTACCGGGGATGGGCCGATCGGCGTTTCCTGGCGTCGCTGTCGGAGCGGCGGGCCGTTGCGTACAGCCGCCGCCCCGCCGCTGTCGTCACCGCTCTCCAGTCCCGCCTGCTCGACTTCGACGGCCGGCCGCTGCCCCCGCACCTGCTGTACTACGGCACCATCGTCGCCCTGGACCGCCTCGAGGCGCGCCGGTTGATCCTCGTTGCCCCCGACGGGAGCCGTCTGTGCGTCAAGGCTTCCTCCGTTCGACCGATAAAGGAGTACAACCGGGGCCCGCTGACCGGCCGCGACTTGGTGCGCGAAGCCGGCCGGCTGGTCGGGGTGCCGTACCTCTGGGGCGGCATCACGGCCGCCGGCCTCGACTGCTCGGGGCTGGTGCAGACGGTCGGCCGTCGCCTCGGCCTGAGCCTGCCGCGCGACAGCAAAGACCAGATCCGCACCGGCCGGCCGGTCGAGCGCGCGCGTACCATCTGCGGGGACCTGGTGTTCTTTCCCGGTCACGTCGCGATCGCTGTCGGACGCGACCGCATTATTCATTCGTCCCGGGGCGGCGGCGGCGTGCGCATCGAATCGCTGGCGCCCGACGCCCCCGCGTACCGGTCGGATTTGGACCAGAGCTATTTGGAAGCGAGGCGAATTATATGATGCAGCTCGACGCGGTCAAGGTCAACCTCCCGCTCAAGAAGAAATTCGCGGTTTCCCAGGGCGAAGTCACCGTCAAAACCAACCTGCTCACCATCCTCAACAACCGCTACAGCGGCGAGGCCTCGACCTCGATCTACTACGGACCCTCAATTGAGGAAATGGCCGCCGATCTGAGAAAGGGGATCGCACTGCTTGAGCGCCAGACGGCCGTCACCCTCGGCACCCTCCATGACATC
This sequence comes from Candidatus Zixiibacteriota bacterium, assembly GCA_017999435.1. Taxonomy (NCBI): domain Bacteria; kingdom Pseudomonadati; phylum Candidatus Zixiibacteriota; species Candidatus Zixiibacteriota bacterium. The sequence goes on along the minus strand of JAGNLV010000005.1, from coordinate 110,633 downwards.
GACCGCATGGATATCCACCCCGCTGCCCGGTCGGCCCTCATGGCCGCCGTCCTGAACTATCTCTCCGGCGAATCCCGCCGCTACCCGTGGGAGCTGGTCGACCTGGGCACACCTATCGGCATCAAGAGCTCCATGACCGTCGGCATCGACGCCACCGACCGGATGGTCGAAGCGATCCGCTCCTCCGAGTACCCGATCATCAAGGTCAAGATGGGGCACGAACAGGATGTGATGATACTCGACGCCCTTGAGGCCGGCCTCGGCAAAGAAGTCCGCGTCGACGCCAACGGCGCCTGGTCGTGCGCCAAGGCCGAGGAGATGATTTACCACCTCAGCCGCAAAGGGGTCCGCGTGATCGAGCAGCCGACCGATGCCGACTACGTGAAGGAGTGGCCCCACCTCAAGGGCAAGGCCGACGTCGAGCTGATCATGGATGAGGGTCTCAATACCCTCGATGATTACATGCGCTGTCGCGCCTCTATCGACGGCATCAATATCAAGATGGACAAGTGCGGCGGCATCCTCCACGGTGTCGCCCTCGCCCGGCAGGCCCAGGCGGACCGCAAGAAAGTCATGCTCGGCTGCATGGTCGAGTCCTCCGTCGGGATCGCCCAGTCGGTCTACATGTCGGCCCTGGCCGACTACTTCGATCTTGACGGCCCCCTGCTGCTCGAGGACGACATCGCCCGGGGGATCAGTTACCACCGCGAGTCCATCAACGTCGACCGCGAAATCATCGGCGGTCCCAAATTGCGTCGCGATGTATTGCAGAAATACCTCTCGGAATAGGACTCTGCTCGCGTCGGCGGCCGTGCTGGCGTGGATCGGCATCGCCCCCGCGGCCCCGCAGGGCCCCGCGCCGCGCATCGAAGTGATCTATCCCAAGGAGGGCCAGACGGTCGCCGCCGTCGACTCCACTTTCATCCTCGGCAACATCAAGCCGTGCACGCACCGCGACCAGTGGCGGCTCACCATCAACGGCGCCGCCGTGCCCGTGCATGACAGCGGCGGTTTCATCGCTTTCCTGCCGATCGCTCCCGGCCCGTTCACTTTCCGGCTCGAGGCCCGCCCGGTCGGTTACGATGACGCCGGGCGCCAGCACCGCCAGAAGACGTCGTTCCCCGAAAACGAACCGTCGGCCCCGATCGCCTGCTCCATCACCGTCGCCATTCCGGCGCCGGCCGTGAGCTACCCCCGCGATGTCCTTCGCCTCGGCCGGGAGTATCGCCCGCCGGCGGGCGATCTGTACCTGGCGGCGGGCGATCGCGTGGAGGCCTGGATCCAGGCCACCCCTGGATGCCGCGCCTGGTTCGCCATTCCCGGCGTTGCCGACTCGGTGCCGATGGCCGAGACCGACCCGCGCTTCCAGCCCTACTGGGGGGAAGCGGTTTTCGGCGAGGGTGCGGTCCCCGAGTCGCTCCGGATCGCCGGCATCTACTCGGGCTTCTATGATGTTCCGGCCGCGGCGCGCGCCGACAGTGTCCGCCTGCGCTACTTCCTCGCGCCGCCGGGACCGGCGGCGCAGTCGCACACGGCCTTGGAATCGGCTTCCCGCGCCGCCGACAGCGCGCTGCTCACTCTGCGCCTGCCCGACACCGTCCTCACCGACTCCAGCACCTGGCGGCTTTCGCTCAACAGCCCGGTCTTCCCGTTCACCGTTCGCTTTTCCGATTCCGTCAAAGTCATCCGCTACGCCCCGCAGCGCGCCTACCTCGCGGTCGGCCCGCCGGGCGGGGTGGAGGCGCTCGCGGTCGGCCGGGCGGGAGACTGGTACAAGCTGCGGCTCTCCCGCTCGCAGGTCGCCTGGGTGGACCGCCGAACGGTGACGCCGCTCCCGCGCGGCATCCTCCCCCCGCAGTCGTTCCTGCGCTCGCTCCGCACCTACCGCGACTCCGCCGCCGTCCGCATCGAACTCCCGCTCGCCGGGAGACACGCTTTCCGCGTCGTCGAGGACGACCGCCGCACTCTCCGCCTCCAGCTCTTCGGCGTCACCGCCGACACCGACTGGATCCGCTACGACCCCCGCGACCCGCTCATCGACTACGCCGCCTGGTCGCAGCCGGAGGAGGGGCTCTACGAACTGACGATCCGCCTGACCAAGGATCTCTGGGGGTACGATGCGTACTACCGGGGGAGCACGCTCTACCTGCAGGTTTACCGCGCCCCCGCGCATGTCGACGACCTGAAGGGGAAAGTCATCGTCCTCGATCCCGGCCATTCCCGTGATCCCGGCTCGGTCGGCCCGACCGGTCTGAGCGAGGCCGAGGCGAACCTGGCGATCGCCCTCGAGCTGCGCGACCGTCTCGAGGGGGCCGGCGCGCGCGTCGTAATGACCCGGATCGACACCGCCCACGTCGAGTTGGCCGACCGGCCGAAAATCGCCGCCGCCGCCGAGGCCGACCTCTTCGTGTCGATCCACAACAACGCCCTTCCCGACGGCGTCAACCCGCTCGTCAACAACGGCGCCTCCGCCTACTACTACCATCCCCATTCGGTCAATCTCGCGCGCGCCATTCACGATGAATTGGTCAGTCGGACGGGCCTGGCCGACCACGGATTCTTCCACGGCAACCTCGCCGTGCTGCGCCCGACCGGCTACCCGGCCGTCCTGGTCGAATGCACGTTCATGATCCTCCCCGAGCAGGAGGATGCCCTCAAGACCCGCGCGTTTCGGGTGACCCTGGCCGATGCTCTGTGCGAGGGGATCAAGCGCTTTCTCAAGGAGTACGCCGATGCCACCTGACCGGGAGGTGCGCCATAGCGGGTAACAGCGGGGGATCGGGATCGGCGGCCGACCGCCCGTGGTGGATCCTCTATCTCAGCCTGCTCGTCGCCGGGCTGCTGCTGATCGCCGACGGTTTCCACGTCGCCCACCTTCACCGCTGGACGGCCAAACTCGGCATCGCACTCGCCTACTCCGCGTTTGTCCTCTTCGTCGGGGAAGGCCGCACGCTCGCGGTCGTCTCGGCCGGATTGGTCTGCTCCGCGGTTCTGGCCACTTTCCTCTGGTGAGCGGCGACCCGGGCTTGGCGGCCGCGCAATCGGGTGTTGCGCCCCTCCCCGCCGCGGGCTAAATTGCAGTTGATGGCACGCCCACGCAGGAAGTCATTGCCCGAACGCCCCCCGGCGTCCTTGTCGGACAGCCGCCCCGGCCGATCCCCCGCCCTCCGCTTCGTCCTGAAATTCGTCCTCCTGCTGGCGGTCCTCGGCGGCGCCTACGCCTGGCTGACCGCCCGCTATGCCGAGAGTCTCGGATGGCTGATGGACACTACTGCCGCCGTCACCGGCAGCGTCGTCTCGCTCTTCTTCGGCGAGGTGCACTGGTCCGGCCGCTTTGTCTCCTACCGCGGATTCCCGGTCGAGGTTATCGACGAATGCACGGGCCTGCTGGAAATGGTCATCTTCACCGCCGCCGTCCTCGCCTTCTCCACCACGCCTGGGAAGAAGCTCCTCGGCCTGGCGCTCGGGCTTCCGGCAATCTACCTCTTCAACATCCTCCGCATCGTCGTGCTGGTGATCGCCGGCGCATCCTCGAAACCGTTGTTCGACTTCCTGCACCTGTATTTTTGGCAGGCGACCCTGATTCTCATGATCGCGTCCGTCTGGATCGCCTGGATATACCTGGTGGTGTTTCGTGATCCGAAAAGAGCTGTGGCTGTTCCTGGCTAAACTTGTTCCGCTCACTCTGCTTTTGGGCTACGTTTGGTTCCGCACGGTGCAGCGGCAGTACCCGGACTTTGTTGACGTGGTCGCCGACCCGTTTTTCCGGCTGGTGGGCGTGCGCCGCTGGTGGCTCGCCCTGGTGATCGAACACTTCACCAACATAGTCCCGTACCTGGCGCTCGTTTTGGCGTCTCCGGACCTGATCGCCCGCTGGCGCCGCACGCTCGCGGCCCTCCTCGGCGGCGGCACCGCCCTTGTCCTCGGCCACCTGCTGCTGTCGACTGCGGTGTACCACCTCAACGAGGCCTACGGTCTCTCGAAATCCTTCTACCGCGTGATCGTGCCGCTCTATCTGGTCAACGACGCCCTTCCGCTCATCCTCTGGTTCGCCTTCTACCCGTCGCTGCCCGGCCGCCTTCTCGGCATCCGACTCTTCTCGGCCCGCGACCGCAACACCGCCGGGTGATCGCTGCCGGTATCTCTAGTTGACGTCGGTATCCACGATCGCTATATTATGCATCAGGAACGATTTCTCACACTGAATCACGCAGGTGTCGTATGAAGACAGCGATTCTCCCGCTGGCCGCGGTGCTTCTTGCCGCGGCCCTGGCCCATGGACAGCCCGTGGTTGTCCTTGACTCCCTCGCCGGGGATCTCGTGTGTGGGGAACTGGCTCAGTTCATTGCTCCGTATACGCAGTATGTGGCCATTGAGAATCCCGACTCGGTGCAGAAGGAGTTGCGCATCGTCCTGTCGCTCCATGTCGACCCCGGTCACCAACTGCAGGATATCCAGGTGCACTACCTCAACGGATTTGAGGCTGTCTTCGGCTTCACTGGTACCGTCGCATGGCATGCGGAACAACAGAGCAGCACGACCATCGTGACAGTGGCGGCCACGACCAACGGCTCCGGTCTGCCCGGCGGCCTCCCGGTCCATGATTTCCCGGTCACGTATCTCGGCCTCAGCTTCGCCCTCGGTCCGGGGGAGATTTTCGAAGGTACGGAATCAGTTACTGTCGATTCGGCTGTGTCGCCCGCCTACGGCGGCTGGTACTTCTCTTCGGGAACGGCCTCCGGTTTTGCCGGCCCGCTGAACTGGCCGGTATTCGAAACCCTGCCGAATTGCGGCAGCACGATCGTGAATCCACCGCAAATGCCCCTCTCTGCCTCTCCCTGCTATCCCGTTGCGTACGACTTTGATGTCGCTGATTGCTTTGAGTTCCCCGCCTACCTGGCGCTTGCCGATGCCCCCGAGGGCGCCGCCATCGATTCCATCTCCGGCCTCTTCACGTGGCAGCCGGGAGTTCAACATGTCGGTCAGCAATTCAGCGTTCGGGTCATCGTGTGGGAGGACCTCTGCGCCGGCACCGGAATGGACCCGTACTACCGGGGCCCTACCGACGAGGCTGTGTTCACCATAGTAGTCGAGGACTGCAATCCTCCCCGGTTCGTCTCGGGGCAGCCGAACACCTTCGTCACCACCTCGGGGGATGACCTGTACATCTCAATGGCGGTGACCGATCCCGATCCGCTCAATCATTACACGTTTGACTGGTATGTCAGCGTGCAGGACCCCGTCCCGCCCTGCGCGCTCGATCCGGCCACGGGCGTGTTCCACTATCTCGGCACGCCTGCGGACACTAACGTCTACTGGATCTGCTTGACCGTGAGCGAGGGGATATTTGCCGACACGACCGGCTTCTTCATTTATCACTTCGACACTTACATTTGCGGGGACATCAACCACTTCGGCGGGGTCACTGTCGGTGATCTCACGTGGCTCATCAACTTCCTCTTCCGCGGCGGTCTGCCGCCGATCACCATGCTGGCCGGCGACCTAGACTGCAGCGGCGACGTCAAGGTCGCCGATCTGACCTACCTCGTCGGCTTCCTGTTCCGAGGCGGTCCGGCCCCCTGCGCCTCCTGCCCGTGACGCAGGGGAGAGGAGCGGGCAACGAGAAGTGTGCCTGACGCGATTCGCCTGTGTTTAGCAACCGCCAAGCCCCCACGGCGGTGCTTGACCTGCGTTCACGCGGCAGGGCGGTAGGTCAGGCCCCTTGCGGTCCTGACGTTTTCCCCGTCACCCTGAGCGGAGTCGAAGAGTGACCTGTCTCGGTCGTCTCAGGCTTCGACTCCGCTCAGCCTGACAGCTCGGTTCTGCCTACCCCCATCAGGACGATAAAGGACCTGACCCGCAAACGGAATCTTCGCGGATTCGGTCGTGGAATCAAGCCCCTTCACTCAAACACTATTTCAACCACCTCCGACTGTGTTCCCAGCCGCATCGGCGGGCCCCAAGTTCCCACTCCCGAGGAGGTGATCGTCTGAAGGCGGCTCGTCTGCGAATGTCCATAGTTCCGCGCTCCGTATACCCGCTCCGCGATTTTCGTGAACGGCCAAATCTGTCCCCCGTGGGTGTGCCCCGACAGTTGCACATCCACGCCCGCCCGCTCCGCGACCTCGTTGTGCGAGGGATCGTGCCGGAGCAGCACCGTGAACTCCGTGCCGGCGGGGGAGGGGCTCATCCCGGGCGTCAGCCGTGCCAGCACGTCGGCATAGCGCCGCGGATCGGCCGTTTCCCGGAAGTCCACCCCGATCAGGCGCAGGCCCTCGATCTCCACCGCCTCGTTGAGCAGAATCCGCACGTTCGCCGCCGCGCGAATCGGCGCGAGAAACGCCTCCCGGTCGAAAAACTCCTCGTGGTTCCCCGTGATGAAATACACCCCCAGCGGCGCCGTCAGGTCTCTCAGCGGAGTGAATAACTCGTCGAGGTTCCCGTCGGTCCCGTCAAACAGGTCGCCGCCGATAAACACAATGTCCGGTTGGAGCCGATGGACGAGGCCGACGACCCGGCGGGCGTAGGGGGCGCCGTTGACATAGCCGAGGTGCACGTCGGAGATCCACACCGCCTTTCGCCCCCGCCAGGCGGCCGGCACGGCCGCGGCCCGCACGCGGTACCGCGCCACCCGGATCAGGCGCGCTTTGACCAGCCCGTACGCTGCGACGGCCGCAGCCGCCCCCAGCGCGGCCGATCCGATCGCCATCCGCGCCGCCGCTGCTCCGACCACTGGCCCGATTCCGAGCGCCGCCAGCCGGAAAAGACCGAGCGCGGCCCACGCCGCCGCCGAGGCCAACAGGAGCACGTGTCCGACCGCCAGCCATACCGCGGCGAAACGGTAGTACAGCCGCACGACCGGTCCATGCCGCCGGTGCCCGATCAGGCTGGCCGAGACGAAGGTGAGGGAGAGGACGAAGAGGATCGCCGCCGCGGGTCCCGGCGCGATCGAGAAGAATGCGACGGCAGTCGCCCCGAGCAGCGCGTGCCCGATCCAGAGAATACCCTGCACGATGGCGACGAATATGAGGAAGCGCTTGGGCATAAACGTGAGGTATATAATGGAAAGCCGGGGGAAAGGTTTTGGCGGGACAGCTTGATTACTCGTCGAATCCTAATCGCCTCCGTAATCGCTCAGTAGAATTTGTCAACGAACTCCCGAATCGCATCGAATTGCTCCCGCGGCATCAGCATCATCGCCGCGGGCAGTTCCGGCGCTATGAAGGCGTACCAGATGAAGTGCTCTACCTGGCCCGAGTCGTCTGCCTCTTGCGCCAATTCCTCAACCTGAGGCCACCAAGCCGGGGCCAGTGTGTCATCCAATCCCGCCATGAAATCAAGCCAGGTGACAGCAGCTTCTGCAATCTCCTGCATGAGACTACCGCGCCAGTCTTCTCCCTGACGTGATTCCGCGTACCCGGGTTCATATTTCCAAACCGCCCGGACCAAGGCATAGGCGACGGATTCCGCTTCAAAACGCACCCGTACCCCTGAGGTGTCTCGTGTGAGCGCATAGTGAAGGGAAATATCCGGCCCACGCCAGGTTCCCCCGGCATCTTCCCGGTATGATTTCAGCACCTTCTTGATCTCCATGTGATTCACGTTCAGCAAGTGGGCGATGGTGAGTTCTTCGATGGCGCGGGCGCTGTCACCCTGGAGCCACATCATATGCCCCAGGAACCAGTGCGCCTGGTAATTGATGAAATTCGCATCGACTGCCCGCTGGTACCACGCCCGTGCGCTGTCAAGTTCGTTCATGCCGAAATAGGCATCCCCCGCGTAGACCATCGCCGGATCGAAACTCGGCCGCAGGAGAAGCGCTTCGGAGTAAGCCGCCAGAGCGGCCTCGAAGTCGCCGGCCTCGTACGCCCCTTCAGCTATGGCGAAGATGACACCGAGCGAATCGTCGATTTCATGTCTGACCAAGCTCCGGCTGGAGCTGTCAACGTACAGGTATAACATGTTTGAGTTAAGGCGTCGCGCCTTGTCGATTGAATCCACCTGAACGGAGTCGAGGTGCTCAAGTACGTAGACCAGGTCAGACTGCTCAATGATTTTATATAGGTCGGCAACGCTGGGGATCATGGGAGTCTCATCAGGGCGGTACGGCTGTGATAACGCGGGGGGTACGACTGTCAGTGAGACGGCTGTCGCAAAGGGCAGCCAGGCGAATGTGCCGGGGGAAAGTTTCATGACGCCCGTACTGCTTTCGGTTCTCCACACAGCAGAAATACCCCCGCCAGGAATTGAACCTGGATTTCCGGCTCCGGAGGCCGACGCGTTATCCATTACACCACGGGGGCATGCACGGCCCATTAATACCCAATTCCCGTCCTGTGCGCAACCAGATTTTGTCCCCATTTTCGCGCCCCCGGCCCGCACGGCTCGGCGTCCGGCGCCGGCCGAGGCCGGAGTTTTTCAGTTGCTTTGAACCCCTGATTGCCTAATATACCAATTCGTTAACGTGACCCGGACCAAACCGAACATGAGGACCCGACCATGCGTTGGACGCACTCCTACATCCCGACCCTCCGCGAGAACCAGGCCGAGGCCGAACTGATCTCCCACCAGCTCCTGCTGCGCGGCGGCTACATCCGCAAACTCGCCTCGGGCATCTACCTCTACCTGCCCCTCATGCAGCGCGTCATCCACAAGTTCTCAAACATCGTCCGCGAAGAAATGAACCGCGCCGGCGGCCTCGAAATCGCCATGTCGGTCCTGTGCCCGGCCGAGGTCTGGCAGGAATCGGGCCGCTACGGGACGATCGGCAAAGAGCAGATGCGCCTCCGCGACCGGCACGACCACGAGCAGGTTCTCTGCGGCACCCATGAGGAAACGGTCACATTCCTCATCCGCGGCGAGGTCAAATCCTACCGCCAGCTTCCCCTGAACCTCTACCAGATCCAGGTGAAGTTCCGCGATGAGATCCGCCCCCGTTTCGGCCTCATGCGCGGCCGCGAGTTCATCATGAAAGACGCCTACTCGTTCGATGCCGACGAGGAATCGTTCGCACGCTCGTACCAGGCGATGGTCGACGCCTATTTTCGTATTTTCCACCGGGCCGGCCTCGACGTCGTCAAGGTTGAGTCCGACACCGGCGCGATGGGGGGGAAGGCCGCCCACGAGTTCATGTTGCTCGTCGACACCGAGGCCGGCGAAGAGATCATCATGTCGTGCGACTCCTGCGACTACACGGCCAACCTCGAGAAAGCCGCGTTCTGCGATCCGCTCCAACCGGCGCCCGAGCCCGAGACCAAACCCAGGGAAACGGTGGACACGCCTGGGGCGGCCACGATCGAGGAAGTCACCGCTTTCCTGAAAGTCCCCGCGCACCGACTGGTCAAGACTTTGCTGTATATGGCCGACGGCAAGCCGGTGGCCGCGCTCGTGCGGGGGGACCGGGAACTGAACGAAACCAAGCTCAAGAACGCCGTTGGGGCCAATGAGCTGGTCATGGCCGCGGCGGCCGAGGTGGAGCAATTCACGGGCGCCCCGGTCGGGTTCGCCGGCCCGATCGGCCTGAAAGACGTTCCGATCTACGCCGACCCCCTCGTCACCCAAATGAACAACTTCATCGTTGGCGCGAATCTGTTTGAAAAACATACAGTTAACGTGAACCTCGGACGGGATTTCAAGGCCGCTAAAATCGCCGACCTTACGTCGGCTCGCCACGGCGACGGCTGCCCGAAATGCGACGGCCATCTGGTGGCCAAGCACGGTATCGAAGTGGGCAACACCTTCATGCTCGGTACCAAGTACTCCGATTCGCTGGGCGCGAAATTCCTCGATGCGGAGGGGAAGGAGCGGCCTATCCTTATGGGCTCCTATGGGATCGGGGTCACCCGCACCCCTCAGGCCGCCCTCGAAAAGTACCACGACGAGCGGGGCATCTGCTGGCCCAAAAACATCGCCCCCTACCAGGTCGCTCTCATTCCGCTCAATATGGACAAGGCGGAGCACCGGACGGCCGCGGAGAACATCTATACCGCCTTGAACGAGGCCAATATAGATGTACTTTGGGATGATCGTACGGAGCGGGCTGGGGTCAAGTTCAACGATGCCGACCTGATCGGCCTGCCGGTACGCCTCGTAATTGGCGATAAGTCGCTCGCCGATGGGAAGGTAGAGATGAAGGCCCGGCGCGGGGGGGAGCCCCATCTCGTGCCTATCGACCGCATCGTGCCGGCTGTCCGCGACCTCCTGGACACCCTGCCGTAAATCGTTCCATTTTTGGGTTGCGCGGCAACTCAAGTTCCCATATCTTAACAGATTCTGGGTGGGCAGTGGCCCATTTTTTTGTACGGGAAACGGTGTATGCCGAGTGTGAACGAACGGTTCAAAGCCGACCTCCTGGCGCTCGTCGAGGCGCCCCTTGCCGCGGAAGGCGCGTATGTGGCCGACCTCGTCGTCGCCACTTTCAAGAAGAGTGCCACCGTCCGCGTGTTCGTCTACTCCGAACGGGGGACGACGCTTGAGGAATGCGCCCGGCTCTCGCGGATCGTGGGCGATGTGCTCGATGGAACCGACTGGTTCGACTACGGTTATACTTTGGAAGTGTCCTCGCCCGGCCTCGATCGGCCGCTGGTGACCCCGCGCGACTTCCGGTTCCGCACCGGCGAGACCGTCCGCGTTGAATTCCGCGACCCGGCGCGCAAGAAGCTGACCGCCGAATTGGTCGCGGCGACCGATACGGATGTGGAACTGCGGCACGAAGGGACCGTCGAGCGCGTGCCCCTGGCCGAGATCAAGCGGGCGAAAATCGTATTTTGACGGAGATGCGTGTATGTCGTTTGACATGATCGAGGCGATGACTCTCATCGCCCGAGAAAAGAACATCGAATTTGATGCGGTTCTGGAAACCCTCGAGGCCGGCCTCATGGCCGCCGCCAAGAAGAAGTACGCCTTCACCGACAACATCACCTTCCGTTTCGACCGCAAGAACAACGAACTGCTCATGATCGCAACGAAACGGGTCGTCGAACAGGTTGCCGACCCCAACGTCGAACTCACTCTCGCCGAGGCCAAGGACATCGATCCCGAAGCCGAGCTCGGCGACGAGGTCGACATCTACATCGACTACGAGGTGGAGTTCGGCCGCAACGCCATCGCCGCCGCCAAGCAGATCCTCATCCAGAAGGTCCGCGAGGCCGAACGCGACCGCATCTACGACGAGTACATCGACAAGGTCGGCACCCTCATCTCCGGCGTCGTCCAGCAGGTCGACAAGGGCAATGTCATCGTCAACCTCGGCCGCGGGGAGGGGATCATGCCCATCAAGGAGCAGATTCCCCGTGAGAAGTTCCGCCAGGGGGACCGCATCCGCGCCTTCATCGTCGACGTTCAGAAAGTCACCCGCGGGCCCCAGATCATTCTCTCGCGCGTCTCCAACGACTTCCTCCGCAAGCTGTTCGAGCTCGAAGTCCCCGAGATCTACGAGCGCGTCATCGAGATCAAAGCCCTCGCCCGCGAACCCGGCGAACGCGCCAAGGTGGCCGTGTACTCCTCCGACGACCGCATCGACCCCGTCGGTGCCTGCGTCGGCATCAAGGGCGTGCGCGTCCAGGCGATCGTGCGCGAACTCAACAACGAGCGCATCGACATCGTCCCCTGGTCCGGCAACCCCGAGCTCTTCGTCACCCGCGCCCTGGCCCCCGCCAAGGTCGTCAACATCGACGTCGACGACACCGAGCAGAAGATGACGGTGGCGGTCGAAGACGACAAGTTATCCCTCGCCATCGGACGCAGCGGCCAGAACGCCCGGCTTGCGTCGAAGCTGACCGGGTGGAAGGTCAACATCATGTCCGAGACCGAATACAACGAAATGAAACACCGCGAGGCCGAAATGCTCGTCCCCGTCGGCCGTCTTGACGGCGTCGGGCCGAAACTCTCCGAGCGGCTCGCCGACCATAACATCGGCTCCGTCCAGCGCCTCGCCAACGCCACCGTGGAGGCGCTCGTGAAAATCGAAGGGCTCGGCGAAAAGACCGCCGAAACCCTCATTGAGAAGGCCAAGGTGTTTGTCGCGGAACTCGAGGCCGAGTACGAACGCAAAAAGGCCATGGAGCGGGCGGCCGAGGCCGCCCAGGCCGCCGAGTCCAAAGCCGAGGAAAAGCTCCGGCCCGAGGACGTTTTCGAGGAGGACGAGGATTTCGTGACCGAGGTTGACGATCAGGCGGAAGCGACCGCGCCCAGCATGGAAGACCTCACGGAGGACGAGGACGAGAACGAAGACGAGTCCGCCCGCAAGGATGGATGATCGCTCACACATCGGGCAGCCCACAATGCCCGGGGAGGTAGCACCTGATGGGAACGACGAAACGTGTCTATGAGCTGGCGAAGGAGTATAAAATCTCCTCCAATGCCATGGTTACGGTGCTGCGTGAACTCGGGTTCGAGCCGAAATCCCACATGTCCGTGGCCACCGTCGAGATGATCGACGCGATCAAGCGGAAATTCGCCGCCGAGAAGCAGGAAGCCAAGAAGGAGATGGAACACCGCGCCCAGGTCAAGGAGGCCGCGGAACGCAAAGCCACGCGCATCGGCGGGATCAAAGTCAACGACTCGAAATCCGACGTCGCCGCCTGGATGCGGCGCTCCGAGAAGAAGCAGAAGAAGAAAGACCGGCGCAAACGCAAAAGCCGCCATCAGGTCGACAAGACCGCCGTCCAGAAAAGCTTCCGTTCGACCATGGCCAACCTCTCCGCCGGCAAGGGGCGGCGCAAGTACCGCCGCACGCCCGACGGCCGCCAGATCGAGGTCCTCGAGGACAACGTCCTGGAAGTCAACGAATTCATGTCGGTGGCCGAACTCGCCGGCCTCATGGACCGCAAACCGGCCGAACTCATCACCAAGCTCTTCGAGCTGGGAATGATGGCGACCATCAACCAGCGTCTCGAAATGGACACGATCACGCTGCTCGCCGCGGAGTTTGGATTCGAGGTCCGGCAGCTCGCCGAAATCGGCGAGGAATCGCGCGAGGAGGAGCGCACGGCCAACCTCGAACGCCGCGCCCCCGTCGTCACCATCATGGGCCACGTCGACCACGGCAAGACCTCGCTGCTGGACTTCATCCGCAAGACCAACGTGGCCGCCGGTGAGGCCGGGCTCATCACGCAGCACATCGGCGCCTACGAGGTGGGGCGCGACGGCGGCCGCATCACCTTCCTCGACACTCCCGGCCACGAGGCCTTCACCGCCATGCGCGCCCGGGGCAGCCAGGTCACCGACATCATCGTCCTCGTCGTGGCCGCCGACGACGGTGTGCAGCCGCAGACTGTGGAGGCGATCGACCACGCCCGCGCCGCCGCCGTCCCCATCATCGTCGCCATCAACAAGATCGACAAACCCTCGGCCAACCCCGATACGGTCAAGACCCAGTTGTCCAAGCTCAATCTCATGCCCGAGGACTGGGGCGGCAAGACCATCATGGTCGAAGTTTCGGCCAAGTCCGGCCAGGGAGTCGACCGGCTGCTCGAGATGATCCTTCTCCAGGCGGAGATGATGGATCTCCAGGCCGACCCGACCATCCGCGGCCAGGGCGTCATCATCGATTCCCGCCTCGAGCGCGGCCGCGGCCCGGTCGTCACCGTCCTCGTTCAGAAAGGCACCTGCCGGGTGGGCGACTCCATTGTCGCCGGCGTGCACTCCGGCCGCGTGCGGACCATCATGGACGACCGCGAGCAGCTGCTGGACGAGATCGGCCCTTCCCGCCCGGCCCAGATTACCGGCCTCGACGGGACCCCGCAGGCGGGCGACTCCCTCATGGTCGTCGAGAGCGACCAGGAGGCCAAGGAGATCGTCATGCGGCGCGCCCAGATCAAGCGCGAGCAGGAGGCCCGCCGCACCCATGGCCGCGTCACCCTCGACCGCGTCTTCGACCGCATCAAGGAGGGCCAGATCAAGGAGCTCCGCCTCATCATCAAGGCCGATGTCGACGGCTCGGTCGAGGTGCTCTCCGACACCCTCGGCAAGATCCAGAGCGAGGAAGTCAAGGTCAACGTCATCCGCCGCGGCGTCGGCGGCATCACGGAATCCGACGTTCTCCTGGCGGCTGCCTCCGACGCCATCATCATCGGCTTCCAGGTCTCGCCCGACTCCCGCGCCCGCGAAGTCGCCAAACAGGAATCGGTCGACATCCGCCTCTACGACATCATTTACGAGGCCGAGCAGGACGTGAAGAAGGCGCTCGAAGGGCTCCTCGCTCCGACCGTCCGCGAGGAATTCGTCGGCCTGTGCGAGGTCCGCAACACCTTCCGGGTGCCCAAGGTCGGCATGATCGCCGGTTGCTACGTCAAGGAGGGCCGGGTCAACCGCAAGGACAGCATTCGGCTGATCCGCGACGGCAAGGTGATCTACCGCGGCCAGATCGCCTCGCTGAAACGGTTCAAGGACGACGCCCGCGAGGTCAAGGAGGGTTTCGAGTGCGGCATCGGGATCGAGCGGTACGACGACGTCAAAGTCGGCGACCAGATCGAATGTCTCGAAGTTGTGGAGGAGGCCCGCACGCTCTCGTGAGGCGCGCCCGTGGTTACGCTCGTGGTCAAAATGCGTCTGGACATCCCGGCTATCGGCTCGCTCAAGGAGAAGCGCCGGATTCTGAAGTCGATGATTACGCGGCTCCGCAATGACTTCAACATCTCGATTGCCGAGGTCGACCTCCAGGATCAGATCCGCGCCGCCGTCCTCGGCGCCGCCGTCATCTCCAACAGCTCCGCCTTCTGCCACCAGGTCATGGCCAAGGTCATCGCGCGTGTCGAGTCCTCCCACGAGGTGATCCTGGCCGACTACCTCACGGAGACCTACTGATGGCGGACAACCGGCGGCAGTCCCGCATGGGCGAGCAGATCCTCCGCGACATCTCGACTATGCTCGAGGAGGAGCTGGCGGAGAAGGTTCCCGGCATGGTCACCTTCACGCGTGTCCGCCTCACCGAGGACCTCCGCTACGCGACGGTGTACTACTCGGTGCTGGGCAAGGACGGGGATCGGGAAAAGGTCGCGGACTACCTGGAGCGGGAGAAGCGGCGTATCCGCAAGATGGTCGGCGCCGGCCTGCGCATGCGCTTCATTCCCGAGTTTGCTTTCAAGTTTGATCCGTCCATAGAAGAGAGTATTCGCATTCAGCAGCTGCTCGATGAAATCAAGAGCGATCGACCGCCAGATGAATGACCGGCCGGGCCCGACAGCGCCGCCGCTTGACGAACTCCGCGCCCTTCTGGAGCGGAGCCGGCGCGTCCTGGTTGTCGCCCACGTTGAACCCGACGGCGACGCCATCGGCTCGCTGCTGGCCTGCGGGGCCTGCCTCCGGAACCTCGGCAAGGAGACGGTGCTCGTCCGGGAGTCTGAAATCCCTTCGAAATACCGCTTCCTCCGCGGCGCCGGCGAGATCCGCCCGGTCGACGCCCTCCCTGTCGACCTCGCCATCGACACCGCCGTCGTCCTCGAATGCCCGACCCTCGACCGCGTCGGCCGGGCCGCCCGCTTTCTCACGGACGGTGTCCGGATCATCAACATCGACCACCACCGGGAGTCGGGGGACTTCGGCGCCGTCAACTGGATCGACCCGACCAAGTCCTCGGTGGGGGAGATGCTCTTCGAGTTGTACGAGGCTTTCGGCTGCGAG
Source organism: Candidatus Zixiibacteriota bacterium (assembly GCA_017999435.1). Taxonomy (NCBI): domain Bacteria; kingdom Pseudomonadati; phylum Candidatus Zixiibacteriota; species Candidatus Zixiibacteriota bacterium. Next base: position 95,012 of record JAGNLV010000005.1, on the reverse strand, counting down.
ATCACGCCCGAGGTCGCCGAGCAGCTCTACACCGCGATCATGACCGACACCGGGCGCTTCCGCTACCCCTCGACGTCGCCGCGCACGATGGAGATCGTCGGGCGGCTCATCGCCGCCGGCGCCGATCCCAAGGCGATCGCCGACAACGTCTACTACCGCCTGAGCGTCTCCACCATGCGTCTGACCGGCATGGTGCTCGCCTCGATCGAATTCCACGACCGCGACCGCCTCTGCCTGCTCACTCTCACGCAGGAGATGCTCGAGGCCGCTGGCGCCGGCCTGTCCGAGTCCGACGGCCTGGTCGATTTTACGCTGTTCACCGACACGGCCGAGGTGGGCGCCCTGCTGAAAGAGGTCGATGAGGACCGCACCCGCGTGTCGCTGCGGTCCCGCGACGCCGTCAACGTGGCCGCCCTCGCCGCCCAGTACGGCGGCGGGGGACACTTCAACGCCGCCGGCTGCACCATGCCTTACGGCCTGGCCCGCGCCCGCGAAGAAATCATACGCGTGCTGACCCATGCCCGGAAAAGAGACACCGACAGACAGGATTAACGGCGTGCTGCTGATTGACAAACCGCTGCACTGCTCCAGCCACGACGTCGTGCAGACGCTGCGCCGCATCACGCGCCAGCGCCGCATCGGCCACGCCGGCACGCTCGACCCGCTGGCCGAGGGACTGCTCGTCGTCTGCCTCGGGCACGCCACCAAGATTGCCCGCTTCCTGACCGGGTTCGACAAAGTCTATGTCGCCACGATCTGCCTCGGGCGCACCTCGGCCACGTTCGATGGGGAAGGGATCGATGCGGAGGCGCCGGCCGCCCCGGTGCCGGATTTCCCGCGCGCCGACCTGGAATCCGCGCTCCGCCGCTTCGAGGGCCGTGTCACCCAGCGCGTCCCGGCCTTCTCGGCCGTGCGCGTCGAGGGCGTGCCGCTGTACAAGAAAGCCCGGCGCGGGGAAGAGGTTGACCCCCCCAGCCGGGAGGTGACGATTCGCGAAATCCGCCTCCTCGAAGTCGCTCTGCCCTACCTGCGCATCGAGGTGACCTGCTCCTCGGGGACGTACATCCGAACGCTCGCCGACGATCTCGGCCGGGTGCTCGGCTGCGGAGCTTACCTGGCGCACCTGCGGCGCACCCGGGTCGGCGACCTGGCGCTCTCCGGCGCGCTGACGCTGGACCAGGCCGCCGACGCGATGGCTGACGGCTATCTCCACCAGCACCTGCTCGGGTACGGCGAGGTGCTGCCGTATTCGGCCCTCCGGGTCAGCGAGCAGTTTCGCCCCCATGTCATCGAGGGCCGCCGCCCGGACCGCGACGACCTCACCGGTCTGGACGGCTCCTTCCGCGCCGGTGACACGGTGCTGTTGAAAAGCGATGACGGCGCGGTTCTGGCCGTCGGACGGGCCGGCGTCGATTCGGCCGACCTGGCCCGACCGGCCGCCCGCTCCCTCTTTGACTACATACGGGTGCTCCATTGACGACGACGTTTATCCGAGGGATCGAGAATTTCGCCCGGGCTGCCGACGGCCGCCCGGTGATCGCCACCATCGGCACGTTCGACGGTATCCACCTGGGCCACCGGGAGATCTTCCGCCGCGTCCGCGCCCAGGGCGAGCGGGACAACGCCCGCGCTGTGCTTATCACCTTCCACCCCCACCCCCGGGTCGTCGTCACCCCCCAGAACGTCCCCCTCCTCCTGACCACGATCGAGGAGAAGGAGAAGTTCGTCCCCGATTTCTTCGAGGGCAACGTCCTGGTGCTGGAATTCAACGAACACCTGAAAAACATGCCCGCCGACCGCTTTGTCCGCGATATCCTCATTGACAGAATCGGTGTGAGGAAGCTTATTGTCGGCTACGATCACGCCTTTGGCAGGAACCGCGAAGGCGACATCCCGTTTCTGCAGAGAATCGGCGCGAAGCTCGGATTCGAGGTGGAGGTGGTCGCGCCGGTGGTTGTTGACGGCCAGCCGGTGTCGTCCTCGCGCATCCGCCGCGCGCTGCAGGAGAACCGCTTCGGGGAGGCTATCCGCCTCCTCGGCCATGAGTACGCCATTTACGGCACGGTCGAACGGGGTATCGGGCTGGGCAAGAAGCTCGGCTATCCGACCGCGAATGTCGCGTACAATCCGCGGAAGCTGCTGCCGCACGACGGCGTTTACGCCTGCTACGCGCACGTCGGCAGCGAGGAGTTCGATGGCATGATGTTTATCGGCCGCAACCACTTCAACCCGGAAAACCGGATCACGGTGGAGGCCAACCTGTTTGATTTCGACCGCGACATCTATGGGCACGAGATCATCGTCTACCCGATGCGCCATGTCCGCGAAAACCGGCGGTTTGAGTCCAGGGAAGCGCTCGTCGCCCAGATCGGCAAAGACAAAGAAGTGATTTTAGACATAGTGAAGAAGGAGAAACGGTATGCCGCTCAACAAGGAGCACAAAGCCAAAATCATTGAGGAAAACCGCCTGCACGGCACGGACACGGGTTCGCCCGAGGTCCAGATCGCCCTGCTGACGGCCCGCATCAACCATCTCACGGAACACCTGAAGTCCCACAGCAAGGACTTCCATACCCGCCTCGGGCTGCTGAAACTGGTCGGCCAACGCCGCCGGCTGCTCGATTACCTGATGGACCGCGACATCGAGAGCTATCGCCAGCTTATCGGCGAGCTCAATCTCCGCCGCTAGGCGAAGGGAACCAATGTAGTATGCATGAAAGACACAAAGTAGAATTCGAACTCGGCGGCCGCACGATGATCATCGAGCAGGGCTACCTGGCCAACCAGGCCAACGGCGCCGTCACCGTCCGCTACGGTGACTCCATGGTCGTTTCCACCGCATGCGCCCAGTCCGAACCCAAGGTCGATCAGGATTTCTTCCCCCTGACCGTCGAGTACCGCGAGCGCTCCTACGCCGCCGGCAAGATCCCGGGCGGTTTCTTCAAGCGCGAGGGCCGGCCGTCGGAGAAAGAAACCCTCGCCTCCCGGCTCATCGACCGGCCCATCCGGCCCCTCTTCCCCAAAGAGTTCCGCGGCGAGACGCAGTGCATCACCCTCGTCATCTCCCATGACCAGGCCAATGACACCGACATTCTCGCCCTCACCGGCACCGGGGCCGCGCTCGCCGTCTCCGACATCCCCTTCGAAAAAACCATCGCCGGCGTCCGCGTCGGCCGCATCAACGGCGAATTCGTCATCAACCCGACCATCAGCCAGCTCGAAGAAAGCGACCTGTACATCACGATGGCCGGCAGCGCCGATGCGATCACGATGGTCGAGGGAGGAGGCCGGGAGATCCCCGAGGACGTCATGATCGACGCCCTCCTGTTCGGCCACGACCACATCAAGCTCATTGTCGGCAAGATCGAAGAACTCAAAGCCCGGGTGGGCAAACCGACGATGGCTTACACGCCGGTCGTCCTCGACACCGCCCTTGAGACCCGGGTGAAGGAGCTCGCCGGGGCGCGTTTTGACGAATTCAACCGCATCGCCGGCAAGGACGGCCGCCGCGAGGCCAAGCGCGCCATGCGCGAGGAGATCGTCGCCGCCCTCGCCGAGGAATTCCCCGAAAGCGAACGCAAGATCGGCGGCATCCTCGACGAACTCGATTCCGCCTCCATGCGCACCATGATCCTCAAGGAGAACGTGCGCATCGACGGCCGGTCGCCGGAGCAAATCCGGACAATCACGTGCGACGTGGGCTTCCTGCCGCGCGCCCACGGCTCGGCCGTCTTCACCCGCGGCCAGACCCAGGCCCTGGTCGCCGTCACCCTCGGCACCAAGATGGACGAGCAGCGCCTCGATGAGCTCGAGGGGGAGTCGACCAAGAGCTACATGCTCCACTACAACTTCCCGCCCTTCTCCACCGGCGAGACCAAGGGCATGCGGGGCACCGGCCGCCGCGAGGTGGGCCACGGCGCGCTTGCCGAACGCGCCCTCTTCCCGGTCATCCCGAGCGAGGAAGGGTTCCCCTACACGCTGCGGATCGTCTCCGACATCATGGAGTCCAACGGCTCGTCGTCGATGGCCTCGGTGTGCGGCGGCTCGCTCGCCCTCATGGATGCGGGCGTGCCGATCAAGGAGGCGGTCGCCGGCATCGCCATGGGCCTCATCAAGGAGGGCGACCGCGTCGTCATCCTCACCGACATCCTCGGCGATGAAGACCACTTCGGCGACATGGACTTCAAAATCTGCGGCACCGCGGCCGGCATCACCGCCATCCAGATGGACATCAAGATCACGGGTCTCGCGGTCGAGATCATGCGCGAAGCTCTCTCGCGCGCGCGCGACGCCCGCCTTCACATCCTCGGCATCATGAACGAGGCCATGCCGCGCCACCGCGATCAGCTCTCGCAGTATGCGCCGCGCATCATCACCATCCACATCGATCCGTCGCGCATCGGCGACGTCATCGGCCCCGGTGGCAAAATCATCCGCGCCATCGTCGAGGAGACCGGCGCCAAGATCGATATCGAGGACGACGGCACTGTCCTCATCGCCTCCGTCCAGGCCGAAGCCGGGCTCCGGGCCCGGGAGCGCATCGAGGCCATCGTCCAGGAGGCCGAGGTCGGCAAGGTCTACAAGGGGATCGTCCGCCGCGTCACCGCCTTCGGCGCCTTCGTCGAAATCTTTCCCGGCACCGAGGGCCTGCTGCACATCTCCGAGATCGACACCCGCCGCATTGAGAAAGTCGAAGACGTGCTCAAGCTGGGCGATGCGGTTGATGTGAAGTGCATCAGCGTCGATTCCGACGGCAAGATCCGTCTCTCCCGCCGCGCTCTCATGGAAGGCGGCGACGGGGAGCGGCCCCCGCGCCCCCCGCGCGACCGGGAGCGCGCCGGAGCCGGCGGCGGCCGCGGCGGACGCCGTGACGGCGACCGGCGCCACCACGGGGATCGGGACCGCGATCGATAGGATATGGCCGGCCGCAATTCCAGACGAACCGCCGCCCAGATCTACCGCAAAACGACCCTACGGAACGGACTGAGGATCGTCACCGAGAAGATCCCCACGGTCCGTTCCGTGTCGTTGGGCGTATGGGTCGACGTCGGCACGCGCCATGAGACGCGCGCCGAGAACGGCATCTCCCATTTTGTCGAGCACATGCTCTTCAAAGGCACGCACCGCCGCACCGCCCGCCAGATCTCCGGAGAACTCGAGGCGGTCGGCGGCAGCATCAACGCCTTCACGTCCCGCGAGCAGACCTGCTTCAACGCCCGCGTTCTCGACGAGCACCTCGACCTTGCCGTCGACGTCCTCTCCGACATCACCTGCTGCTCGACCTTCACGCCCGAGAACATCCGCCGCGAGAAACAGGTCATCCTCGAGGAAATCAAGGAGGCCTTCGAGACTCCCTCCGACCGGATCCACGACGAATTCGCCGAGGTCTACTGGAACGGCCACCCGCTGGGCCAGCCCATCCTCGGCAGCGCCGGGAACGTCGCCGGGTTCGCCCGGTCCCGGATCCTGGAGTACGTCCGCCGCCACTACCGGGCCGGCTCGGTCGTCATCGCCGGCGCCGGCAACCTCTCCCACGACCGCCTCGTCCGGCTGGTCAGCGAGAAATTCTGTTTCCCCAAGGGCAGGGGAGAGGCGCCTCTCCCGGCCGCCCGCCCCGATGTTGAGCTGCTGCGGTTGATCGAGGGCGGCAACGCGCAGACCCACCTCAGCCTCGGCTACCCCGGCGTCCCCTACGATTCGCCGAAGAAGAACGCCGCCCTCGCGCTCAACGCCTACCTCGGCGGAGGGATGTCGTCGGTCATCTTCCAGAAAGTCCGCGAACTCAAGGGCCTTGCCTACTCGGTTTACACCTTCGCTGATTTCTACCGCGACACAGGGATGTTCGGCGCCTACGTCGGCACCGACCGGGCGCACGTCGCCGGGGCGCTGGAGATCATCATCGCCGAGATGGAGCGCATGAAACGCCGCAAACTGCCGAGCCTGAAATTTGATCCGCTCAAAGCCCAGCTCAAGGGACAGATCATGCTCGGGATGGAATCGACCTCCGCCCGCATGAACCGTCTCGCCCGCCAGGAGCTCTACCTCGGCCGCTTCATCCCGTTCGCCGAGACCCTCGCCTCGATGGAGCGGCTGACCCCCTTCGACCTCCTGGAATTCGCCAACGAGTCGTTCGATCGCTCCCAGCTCACCGTCGTCACCCTCGGACCCGCCCCGCACCGCCGCCTCCGCGAGGTCACGGGAGCCGGGGCGAAGCGCTGACCGGCGCCGCGTCCCCGGGTCGCGAGGTCGCGGCGGACACTTGACGGCCTCGCTGTCGCCCCCTACGTTACCCCCATGCACGTCCTCGCCTTCCACAAACTCACCCGCCGCCTCACCTTCGGCTCCACCAATTACCGGCCCGACCGTTTCCGAAGGCTGCTCGTTTCGCTCCTCACCGACGGCTACACCTTTGTCCCCCTCGACGGGGCGGGGGAGAGGCGCACAACGGGGGAGAGGGAACTGGCGATCACGTTCGATGACGGGTACGGCCACCTGGTCGACGCGCTCCCCGGGTTGATGGAGGAATTCGGCTTTCGCCCGACCGTTTTTGTCCCCACCGGATACCTTGGCCGCCCCAACGCCTGGGACTATAGCTTTGTCTTCCGCGCCGAACCGCACCTGACGGCCGGGGACATTCGCGCTCTCTCGGCGTGCGGTGTCGCTTTTGGCTCCCACGGCCACACCCACACCGATCTGACCCGCCTTTCGGATTCAACTCTGATCGAACAGCTCCGCGTGTCCCGCGCAATTCTGGAGGATCTCACCGGCTATCCGGTGACCGCTCTCAGCTACCCCTTCGGACGGGTCGATTCCCGGGTGTCCGAGTACGCGCGCGCCGCCGGCTATTGCTGCGGCTACACGCTGCGCTTTCCCTCGTTGGCCGACACGCTGTTCACGGCCGGCCGTTACGGCGTGTGGTGTTTCGATACCCCGGGTTCGGTCCGGCGCAAACTCAGACCCGGTCCCCTGCAATCGTTCGAGCGTCTCAAAGCCCGGGTCACCCACGCGCTCTCGGCCGGGACCCGCCTCACCCATCGGCGCGTCAGGGGAACCGCTCGTTCGTAGCGGCGCCGCGGGTCGGCCGCCTCTGCACGCGGCGCTCAAACTAACCCTTGCCTCCTCCGCCGCATTGTGCTACTTTCGTCCCTACTCTGGAGTGACCGAGGATGTTGTCGATGGGGACCCGTAAGACTGAAACCATGCGCTTTCCGTACAGAGAGATCGAGGCCAAGTGGCAGCAGCGGTGGATCGAGCGGGGTGTGCACCGCGCCCCCCGCATGCCCGATCCCGCCCGCAAGTGGTACCAGCTCGAGATGTTCGCCTATCCCTCGGGCGACATCCACATGGGCCATTTCCGCAACTATGTCATCGGCGATGCCGTGGCGCGCCAGCGCCTCATGCTCGGCGCCGACCTCCTGCACCCGTTTGGCTGGGATGCTTTCGGCCTGCCGGCCGAGCGCGCCGCCATCCAGCGCGGCGTCCCGCCCGCCGAGTGGACCCGAAGCAACGTCGGCGTGTCCCGCGCCACGCTCCAGCGAACCGGCGTCTCATTCGACTGGACCCGCGAGATCGATTCCTCCCGCCCCGACTACTACCGCTGGACGCAGTGGATGTTCATTCAGCTCTTCCGGCATAACCTCGCCTACCGCAAGCGCGGCTTCGTCAACTGGTGCCCGGAAGATAAGACTGTCCTGGCCAACGAGCAGGTCAAGGAAGGCCGTTGTGAGCGCTGCGGCACCGAGGTGATCAAGAAAGACCAGATCCAGTGGTACTTCAAAATCACCGCCTATGCCGACCGCCTCATCGATGACCTCGATCTGCTTCCCGGCTGGCCGGAAAACGTGAAAACCATGCAACGCGAGTGGATCGGCCGCTCCCATGGCGCCGAGATTGATTTCACGATCGAGGAAACGGGGGAGAAGCTCCCGATTTTCACCACCCGCCCCGACACGATTTTCGGCGTCACTTTCATGGCTATCTCGCCCGAATCCGACCTCCTCCAGTCGTTGAAACTGGAGCCGCCCTACTCCGAGGCGGTGGCCGGGTACCAGCGCAAAGCATTCGCCCGGACCGACATTGAACGGGCCGCCGCCACCACGGAAAAAGACGGTGTTTTCACCGGCAAGTATGCGGTCAACCCGTTCAGCGGCGAGCGTGTCCAGCTCTGGGTCGCCGATTACGTCCTCGCCGGCTACGGAACGGGCGCGGTGATGGCGGTGCCTGCCCATGACACGCGCGATTTTGCCTTTGCCCGGAAATACGGCATTCCCATTAAAGTCGTGATTCATCCGGATGCGAATACTTCGCTCAATGCCAATGAGATGGCCGATGCCTTCACCGATTACGGCCCCATGGTGAACTCCGGTCGATTCAACGGTCTGGCGGGGGAAGAGGCCCTTTCCAAAGTCACGCAATTTGCCGAACAGCAGGGGTTTGGCCGAGGCAAAGTAAACTATAAGTTGAAAGACTGGTCGATCTCCCGCCAGCGTTACTGGGGATGCCCGATCCCAATTATTCACTGCGAGAGCTGCGGCGCTGTTCCTGTTCCCGAAAACCAACTCCCGGTCCTCCTGCCGCCGGTTCAGGATTATCTCCCGAAAGGCCGTTCGCCTCTTGCCGACGTTTCCTCCTATATGAATGTGGCCTGCCCCAAGTGCGGCCGCGCCGCCCAGCGCGACCCCGACACCATGGACACTTTCGTCTGCTCCTCCTGGTATTACCTGCGCTACCTCGATCCGGACAACGAGTCGGCTCCTTTCGACAAGGAACTTGCCCGCCGCTGGCTGCCGATCGATCTCTATATCGGCGGCATCACCCACGCCACCGGCCACCTGATCTACTTCCGATTCTTCCACAAATTCCTCCAGGACATCGGCTGGGTCTTCTGCCCGGAACCCGCGGCCCGGCTGTTCAACCACGGTATGGTCCAGGACGCGCATGGTGTTACGATGTCGAAATCCAAGGGCAACGTCGTCTCGCCCGTTGCCGTCATGGAGGAACACGGCACCGACATCGCCCGGTTGGCGATGTTCTTCACCGCGCCGTCGGAGAAAGAAGTCCTGTGGTCGGAGGATTCGGTTACCGGGGTTGAGAAATTCGCCCTGAACAAGATTTGGCCGCTGGCCGGTTATGTGCGGGGCGCGCGGCCCGACTTAAAGCGTTACTTTAAGTCCGCCGAACTGAACGAATTCGAATGGGCCCTCTATATCAAGCTCAACCAGACCGTCAAGCGCGTCACCGAGGATTTCGAACGCCTCCAGTTCAACACCTCGATCGCCGCCCTCATGGAGCTTTTGCGAGACTATGACGCGGCCCGGATCGTCAGCAACGAGTTCAACGACTACCTGATTCTCAAATCGATCCAGCTCGCCGCTCCGCTGATCCCGCACATGGCCGAGGAGCTCTGGGAGATGGCCGGGCATGACGATTCGATCTTCCGCTCGGCCTGGCCGGTCTACGACCCGGAGGCCGTCGTCGGCGAGACAATTGAAATCGCAGTCCAGATCAACGGCAAATTGCGCGACACCATCCGGGTCGCCCGCGATGCCGATCAGAAGACGGTCGAGGCAGCGGCGTTGGCCGGCGAAAAGGTCGCCAAATTCACCGAGGGCAAAACGATCATCAAAGTCATCTACGTCCCAGGCCGAATCCTCAATATAGTGGTGAAGGGCTGATCGTGTGCCGCCGGACGGGTACCGAAATCCTGGATGGTTCGAGCAGTCCGGAAGGGTCAGAAGGCCAGGATAGATCGAAAACCTGGCTCCGAGGTCCGGACGGGACCGGTAAACTCGACAGGGACACCGCTACGCCGATAGAACGAGCGACCCGCTTGGCCGAGCAGTGGGGCGGGTTCTGACGTGCGGCGGTTAACATAATATGTCTTATAGGACACTAAACTCCCGCTGGCCATCATGAAACTCTCCATTATAATCCCTGTCTACAACGAGGTCGCCACCCTCCCCGACATCATCGACCACGTCCGGAACGCCCCGGTCGCCGACAAGGAGATTATCGTCGTCGATGACTACTCCACGGATGGTACCCGCGACCTGCTGAAAACCCGCCTTGAGCCGCTGGTCGACCTGGTCATTTACCAGCCGCGCAATTTCGGCAAGGGTTACGCGCTCAAGACCGGTTTCGGCCGCGCCACCGGCGACATCGTGATTGTCCAGGACGCCGACCTGGAGTACGATCCCAACGAGTACCCCGCCCTGATCGAGCCGATCGTCTCCGACAAGGCCGACGTCGTCTATGGCTCCCGGTTCATGGGCGGCGGCCCGCACCGCGTCGTTTATTTCTGGCACTATGTCGGCAACCGCTTTTTGACGCTGCTTTCGAACATGTTCACGAATGTCAACCTGACCGACATGGAGACCTGCTACAAGGTTTTCCGCCGCGACCTGATCCAGTCGATCGACATTCAGGAGAATCGCTTCGGGTTTGAGCCGGAGATCACTGCGAAAATCGCCCGCCGTCGTGTCCGCATTTACGAAATCGGAATATCGTATTATGGCCGTACGTACGACGAGGGCAAGAAGATCGGCTGGCGCGACGGCCTGCACGCGGTGTGGTGTATATTGAAGTACAACTTGGGGCGGTAGGCGCAATCACGGATGATTGGACCGGTGGCCCGCCCTTTGCGGCTTTCAAAGGGTAACCCACAGCTCCGCTGTGGGGACTTAACGTTATTCAATCAGTGCGCTGCGCAACCTGTCCAGCGGCCTGGGCGCGTCCTGCCGTCCCAAGTAGGAATTACAGCTCGACCAGTTCCCGTCACCAAGGCAAGTACCCACGGCAGAGCTGTGGGCGACCGGCGCTCTCGCTCGGGAGGTCAGCCCATGACCCCCAGAATAGGCGTCCCCCGCAACCCGATCGGGGAATTGCCGCCCCCCGGTACTGTCATTCCCGCGGAGGCGGGAATCCCGGCAACGCGCCTCTCCCCTGCCGCTGCCCCAGATTGCCAAGAGCAAAGCCTCCAAGACTGGACGAAACCACCCGCCGAAGAGAGGCAGTCTGAGAGAGAGGCAGACGAAACAGAGCCGATGGACGAAATCTCAAAAACGAGCGAAGCAGGCCCAGTCGATGATTACGGGTGAAAAGAAATCAGACAAACGCGCCCACCCCCCGCCGCAGCGCTACAGCCACCCCAACCGGGCGAGCGCCCGCCGCTGCGCCGCATACACTCGCGGCTCCCGGATCGCCTGTAAATACCACGCGATCGTCGGCGGCAGCCCCTCCCGCAAGCTCACCCTCGGCTCATACCCCAGGTACATCCGCGCCAGCCGGATATCCCCGGTAAACGACGAAATCTCCCCGACCCGCTTCTCGCTCACGCGCACCGTCGATTGCGAACCCAGCATCTCCACGATCCACCTGGCCAGATCCAGGATCCTCTCCCCCCGCCCGGCCGACAAGTTGAACGTCATCCCCGCGCTTCGCTCAAACCGGTCCACGATCCGGAGGAATCCCCCGACGCAGTCGTCGATATACGTGAAATCAAGCTTCTTCTCCGCGCCGAACACCGTGATTTCGCGATTGCGCCGCGCGTAGTAGATGAACAGGGGAATCACGCGCTCGGAGACGTCGTAGCGCCCGTAGACGTTGGACAGCCGCACGACCACCGGCTGGATTCCGTAGCACTCGCCGTAGGCGTGCATGAGGGCCTCGCCGCCGTATTTCGACGCCGTGTAGGGCGACTTGATCGCACACACGTGCGTCGACTCCTCCTTGCGCCGCTCGCCGGACCGCGACTCGCCGTAGACCTCGCGCGACGAGGCGTAGCAGACGCGCGTGATCCCCGCCCGGCGGGCGTACTCGAGCACGTTGAACGTCATCAGGTAATTGTCGCGCGCCTGCTCCGGATGGAGCACCAGCTCGTGCACCCGGGCGTTGGCCGCCAGGTGAATAATCGTGTCCGGTTTCCGCCGCAGCCGCAGCCCCGTCAGCGGCCGGCGCAGGTCATGGAACACCGTCCGCCGGTCGATGCGGGCGTCCCAATAGGAGCGGCGAAGATCGAGGGGGATGACTTTGTGCCCTGCCTGCTCCAGCGCCCGCACCAGCGCCGTCCCCACCGTCCCCGATGAACCGGTCACGAGAATGGTCTGCCCCACGCCTCTACCCTATCACCTCGAAACCGGCCTCGCGCCACCCGCCGCGGTTGAGCACGCGAAAATAGTCGATCACGAGCTTGTTGGCCACCAGGGCGGCCACTTCCCTGGGCCGCAACATCGCCAGCCGCTTGTGGGCGGTCCCGATGATCACCGCCGCCGCCCCGTCGAGAGCCGCCGCGACGTCTTTCTCCAGGGCGAACTCGGTCTCGGGAATCCTGTCCCGCCCCGCGAGGTAGGGTTCGTAGATCGCCACTTTGGCGCGCTTGGCCTTCAGCAGCTCGGCCAGCCGCACGGCGCGCGAGTCGCGCGTGTCGTCCACATCGGGCTTGAACGCCGCGCCGAGCAGTGCAATCTTCTTCCCCGCCAGCCCGCCGAGTTTCTCGGCAAGCATCTTCACGAGGTTCTCCAGCACCCCCTCGTTCACCGCCATCGCCGTCTGGGCCGACTGGAAGGTAAAGCCGTTGCCGGTCTCGCGCGAGTTGATGAGCAGGCAGTCCTTGGGAAGGCAGGATCCTCCGAATCCCAGCCCGGGCGTGAAGTAGTCCAGGCCGATCCGCTGGTCCAGCCCGATCCCCATCCGGATCGCCTCCAGATCGAGTCCCTCACGGCGGGCGAAATCGGCGATCTCATGAATGAACGCGAGCCGGTAGGCGAGGTAGACGTTGGAGGCGAGCTTGATCAGTTCGGCCGACGTCCAGTCGGTGTGCACGATCGGCACGCCCGTGCGGTAGACCTGCCGGTAGAGCATGGCCAGCCGCGCCGCGTCCCGCTTCTCGCGCGACCCGATCACGATCCGGAACGGGCGGGCCGTGTCCTCCAGGGCGTTTCCCTCGCGCAAGAACTCCGGGTTGACCACCAGCTTGACCGCTTTCCCAAAGGGGGCGGCGTCGAGCAGGCGGCGGAACTCCCCGGCAAACCCCAGAACGTTGGTCGACTTGAGAACGACCGTCGGTGCCGTCTTGCGCCGGACCTCTCCGATCCAGGCGGCGATCTCGGCGAAGGTGGCGGTGCGCATCTGCCACGTTTTGCGGTTGGCGGAGTCGATGGCGATGAAGATGAGGTCGGCCCGCTGGTAGAGCGCTTTCTCCGGCTCCGCCACCATGAGGGTGCGTTCCCCGATCACCTCCCGCAGCCGCTCGGCGAGCAGACGTTCGCGGAAATGGAGCCGCCCCCGGCGGAGCGTCTCCACCAGGGCGCTGTTCTTCTCGACCACCGTGGTCGGGAAACCCTTGTCGGCGAGGAATACGGCGGTCGCCAGACCGACATACCCGGCGCCAACGACCAGTATGTTGGGACGAGGGGTCATACGCCGGCGCCAGTATAACCTCTTAACCGAAAAATGGCAACGGTTTTAGCCGGATTCGCCGGGGCCCATCAGGTGGCCAGATCGGCGCAGGATTTGTACCCCCACTCGATCAGGCGCCGGCATTCCCGGAAGCGGAGCTTGTCCCCCGGCACGCCGAGCACCACCGCCGTGAGACGGCGGCCGGTCCGGTCGCGCACCATGGTCGTCAGACAGTAGTCCGATTCCCTGATATATCCCGTTTTCCCCGAGAGCACGCGGAACTGCGAGTGCATGAGGCCGTTGGTGTTGGACATGCTCACGCTCGCGTGCTTGCGGTTCAGAACCCGCACCCGGTAGGACTCCTTGCTGGAAATCTCCCTTATGAGCGGATAGTCGTAGGCGTAGTGGAGAATCTTGGCGACCTCGTGCGCGGTCGAAACATTCTGTTCCGAGAGACCGGTCGGCTCGACGAAGTAGGTGTTCCGCAGCCCGAGCTTGCGCGCTTTCTTGTTCATCGCCTTGGCGAAATCGCCGTACGATCCGGAGGTGACGCGGGCGAGCGCCCGCGCGGCGCGGTTGTCCGAGTTCATCAGCGCCGCGTGGAGCAGATCCCGGATGGTCAGTTCGTACCCGACGCGGAGGCGCGAGCGCGACGATTCCTTCGCGTCCTCCTGGGTGATGGTCTCGGTCCGGCTCATGTCAATCCCCTTGTCGAGCACGACCATGGCGGTCACCAGCTTGCTGATCGAGGCGATCGGCCGGACCTCGTCGGCCTCTTTCGCATAGAGCACCCGGCCGTTTTCGTAGTCGACCAGGATCGCCGCCTTGGTGTTGAGCCGCGGTCCCTCCCGCACGGTCGAGAAATCGAACTGGTAGTTGCGCTGGAGCGGTGAAAGCCCCGGCCCGTCCTCGGCCTCCAGGAAATAGACGGTGTTGGCCGAGAAGAACACGAATGCGGCGAGCATGATCAGCACGCTCGGCAGGGTAGTGCGCTTGACGATCATTCCCCAGGTGTCTCCGCTCTGTCGGTTGCCGCTAGTATCTCACCCATTTGACTATCTCCGGCAGCGTCGGCCGCTTGCCGTACATCAGGATTCCCACGCGGAATATCTTCGCCGTCAGCCAGATCACCGCCACCGTCGTCAGCGACACCAGCACGAAGCCGAGCACCGCCTGGCCGACGATTCCCCCGAAGAGCGAGTACTCGGTCATGGTCGGGGCGATGAAGATGATCCGCATCATCATCATCGTGGGCGTGAGAAACGGAATGTACGAGAGCACCAGCGACAGCGTCGAGTTGGGTTCCTGCACGACGTGGATCCCGATCATGACCGGCAGCACGAGCGACATGGTGATCGGGAACACGAAATTCTGCGCTTCCTTCTCGGAATTGACGATCGATCCGACCAGCGCGAAGAGCGTCGAGAACAGCAGGTACCCGGTCGTCAGGTAGAGCACGAAGAAGACCACGATGACCGGGTTGAACAGGAGCCGGTCGATCGAGCTGTCGACGCTGAGCGCGGCCTTGTTTGCATACAGCACGGCGCCGAGCGCCACCCAGATCGCCGCCTGCGTGAAGGTCGCCGCCCCCAGCCCCAGCACTTTCCCGAGCATAAGCTGGAACGGGGTGACCGAGGAGATCAGGACTTCCATGATGCGCGAGTTCTTCTCGTCGATCACGCTCCGCATCACCATCTGGCCGTATCCGAGAATCATCCCGAACATGACCATGACGAAGATGAGCGCGCCGAAATACTTGTACTCGAACGGCATCGTCTCCCCCTTCGCGTCCCGCACCTGGAGATCCAGCCGGCGCGTCAGGGCGAGAACGGAATCGACACTCACATTGACGTGGGACTGCCGCAGCCGCTCCATCGACAAAAGCTGCGAGGCGTGATTCTCGATTGTCTGGAGGATGGTGAAATTGGTGGCGTTGGTGACCGCAAATACACCCGTGTCGGACAACTGGGGGTTCGGCCGAATCACCACCACGTATTTGAGTTCCTGGGCGTTGATCGCCGCGGTGAGCGAATCGAGCACCCGCCGGTAGCCCGGGTCGTCCCCGGGGGCGACCGTGAAAAAGCCGCGGAAGTCATACAGGGGGGCTTCGGTTTCCTTGATCTTGACCTCGACCAGCCGCTCCTGGAGCCGCTCGCCGAATCCGGCGCTGCTCTGGTCGATGATGGCGATCGACTGGGGCCGGTCCAGCCCCGGGTCGGCCAGCAGCATCGGGAGCACCACGAACCCGGCCATGAGCGCCGGCGTGAGCAGCACGCCGATGAGAAACGATTTCTTCTTGACCACCTGCGCGTACTCGCGCTTGAAGACGACCCAGAATTTACGCATGGGCGGCCTCCCCGCCGGCTGCGGCCGCGTCCGATTCGGGCCGGGCCATGCGGATGAAGATGCTGTAGAGGGAAGGTTCGATTATCTGAAACCGCCGCACCGGCACGCGGTCGGTCACCGCCCGGAGAATCTCGTTGGGCCGCGCTCCGTCCCCCAGATCGATTTCGATGTAATTGGTGAACTGGGTGACATTCCTGACCCCCGGCAGCTCTCCCACAAAGAGGGCGTCCCCCTCGATTTCCAGTTGGATCGTGTTCTCGCCGAACTGCGCTTTCACCCGGCCCAGGGGACCGTCGAGCACCTTCTCCCCGCCCGCGATCATGCACACGTGGTCGCACAGCTTCTCGGCCTGTTCCATCACGTGGGTCGAAAAGAGAATCGTCCGGCCGGAGCGCTTGATCTCCAGGAGGATGTCCTTGATCAGTTCGATGTTGATCGGGTCGAGGCCGGAGAACAGCTCGTCGAGGATGACGATTTCCGGTTCGTGGATGATGGTGGTGACGAACTGGAGTTTCTGCGCCATTCCCTTGGACAGCTCCTCGACCTTGCGGTGGCGGTAGGCCGCCAGGTTCATGCGCTCCAGCCAGGGGCCGATTTTCGGCAGCATCTCGCGCCGCCCGACCCCTTTGAGCTCGGCCATGTAGAGGATGACCTCTTCGAGCGTCATCTTCTTGTACAGTCCCCGCTCTTCGGGAAGATACCCGACGCGGTTGTTGAAATCGGGACCGGCCGTGCGGCCGTCGACCAGCACCCGCCCCCGGTCCGGGACGGTGATATTCATGACCATACGGATGGTCGTTGTCTTGCCCGCCCCGTTGGGCCCGATGATGCCGTAGATCACCCCCTCGGGCACTTCGAGCGAGAGATCGTTGACGGCCACCTTGCCGTCAAATTCCTTGCGAATATGATCGAGCGTCAACTGCATCCGCTTCTCCTGGTCTCACAATGGCTTTGGATACGCATTCCGCCCGGTCGGCGTCAACCAAAAAACCGTCCCCGGCGGCCTCACAGCCCCAATAGTTCTCTCATTTCGACGGCGTTGGCCGCCGCCTGTCCCAGGTGGCAGTTGTTGAAATAGACATACAGCTTCGCGGCCTCTCCCTTGGCCGCCAGTTTGCCGATCTTCTGCTTCCACTCCTCCAGTTGTTCGCGCGAGTAGCGGTAGTCATAGCGCAGCGCTCCCCCCTCCCACCAGTACTCGGCGTTGCGGCCGTGGAGCCGCAGGTAGGCGGTCGGCCCGGTCGTGAACAGATCCGGCTTGATCAGGTTGGGCAGTTCCGGTTCGTCCACGCAGACGTAGCCGATCCCTTCCGCCCGGAGGCGGTCATACATGGTACGGTTCACCCAACTCCGGTGGCGGAACTCGGTGAACAGCGGCCGGGGGGCGAGGGCGGCCCGGAGCGCGCCCAGGTAGTCCAGGCTGTCCGGGCTGAACCGGAACGAATAGGGAAACTGGGCCAGCAGGCCGGACAGCTTCCCCGACGCCTCCATCGGCTCGACCGCCTGCAGGAACTGCCGGAGATCCTCCTCGATGTCCTGCCGCCGGTGCGTGACCGACTGCGGCAGTTTCACCACAAAGTCGAATCCCTCGGGCGCCTTCTTCGCCAGATTTCTCATCACCGCCGGGTGCGGGATACGGTAGTAGGTGGAGTTGATCTCGACGGTCGAGAACCGCTCCACGTAGTAGTCCAGCATTTTCCCCTTGTCGATCGTCTCCGGATAGAAGCTGCCTCTCCAATCCTCGAAGCTGAATCCCGATGTGCCGATGCGTATTTCCACGGTTCCGTTTCCGCTCCTTTGGGCCGGCTGCCAAGTGTGGTACGTTGCCGCCCGCGGCCGGTTGCGGCCCGGGGCGACCGGCCCGCGCGCCGCTTCAGCGGTCGCCGGAGGGAGGCCGGCGGTCGGCCGGCCGCCGCTGGAAGCGCACACGTCCGCACTTTGGACACACCCACTTGCGCTGCTTGTGGAACGTCCGTTTCAGTTCCTTCATCGTCGCCTGGCAGCGGGGACAGCGCATCCGGCCCCCGTCAGCTGGTCAGGCGGAGGAAGTCGCTGAGGAGGAATTCCACCCGCCCGATAAACGTCGACATCCGCGACATGACCGTGTAGCCGAAGGTGGTCCCGAAGAAGATCATCAGGAAGTACACCCCGATCTTCGCCGACCGCCCCAGCGCCCCTTTGTGTTCCCGGCTGAAATAGAAATACGAGAGGGTGGTCACGACTCCGACCATGACCACGATCGCCGACCAGTTGGGCATCCCGGTCGGGCCGACCAGCGGCATCACCGTGGCCGACATCTGCTTGAGCGTCCGGGCCTCGAGCATCACGGGTATGGCCACGCCCGCTCCGGAGCCGATCAGCACCGCCATCGACAGCCGCGACCAGGATTTGGTGCTCGGGTGGAACCGCCCGAACATGAGCAGCCCGAACACGAGCGGCGCGATCAGGCCGAGCCGCCCGTCCCCGAACAGCGGCCGCACGAGCAGGTCCATGAGCGTGTTGGTCCACGTGATCACGAGGAAGTACCCGATCGCCACCCCGATCAAAAGCGACTCCGCCATCCGGTAGACCGGATTGTCGCGGTACAGGAAACTCAGGATCGCCAGCGTGAGCGCGCCCGCGACCGCCGTGCCCCAATCCATCAGCCGCCCCCTCCTTTCTCCCGCCGCCGGGTCGCAAAGAAGACAAGGTTCCCGACGACGATGAGCGCGACCACGTAGAGGTGCGAGACCGTCTGGGCCAGCATCCCCCGCTCTCCCCCGCCACCGCGCGCGATGAGCTGTTCGTACTCGGCCGCCCCGCGCAGCCCGCCGACCATGGCCTGCAATTGCCCCGAGGCCAGGTACGGATCATAGGTGGTCACCATCGCGGCCGTCACCGCCGCCGCCACCCGCACGCGGTAGCGGCTGGCCGCGTACTCGATCCAGTGGGTCGTCAGCGACCCGTCGGCCACCGACACGACTCCGGCGATCTGACCATAGGTCTCGATCTCCGCCAGCATCGGAAGGTCCGTATACGGCCGCCCGAGGTAATCCTCCGGCCAGGTCTTCGCGAACGACTCCCCCATCGAGAGAATCGCCGCGATATACTGCGGCTTGAACCCGAGGTACACCCAGTCCTCGCCGTAGCGCTTGTCATACTCCCGGGCCGTCTGCTGCACCAGGCGGTAGCCGACCCCCGTCCCCTCGGCCAGTAGGGCGGTGCCGACAATCTTCAGGTTGCGCGAGAAGGCATGCCGGAGCACCGCCAGCGCCAGGGGCCGGATTTCCGGGAGCGAGGAGGCCTCGTGGTCGAACGACACGATGATCGTCGACCCGGCCGGCACCTCCTCGATGAACCGGTGCATCCCGAGCGTATCGTCGGAGGCCGGCACCTGCAGATTGACCTGCAGCGCCATGGCCGCGACCACGGCCGCCCCGAGACCGAGGAAGATCCAGTGGCGCGATTCCAGCTTCATCTTCCGCCTCTCCCCAGCCAGGTGCGTTCGATCCCCAGAATCACGCGCAGCGAGGTGGTGAGCGACCCGAGGCCGATGCCGATGAGAATCGCCCGCCGCGCCGCCATCGAGGGTACATCGCGCACCCACTCAGCGACCCGGTTCACCCAGTCGGGGTACCAATCCCCGAGCGCCGAGCGGGTGAGAATCGTCAGGAACGCGGCCGCCAGGAGCACAGCCGCCGGCGCCGATCGCGCCCGGAACCCGCGGTACGAGGCCGAGGCGACGAAAAACGCAAGGAGCGCAAACACAGTCGCCTGCATAGGCACCTGGACATTCTCAAAGACCCACATGAAGGGGGACTCGGCCCGGATTCCCCACAAAACCGCCAGCACCGGCATGAGCGCGACGCCCGCCAGCGACACCGCGCGGTAGGGCCAATCGGCCGCGCGTCCAATCCCGGCCGTGGCCGTCCGCACATAACTCACCACCCCCACCAGCAGCGTGAAGGCGAAAATAATCTGCCAGTAATCGACGAGCACCGCGGAGTTGATGCTCCGGGCCGCCGGCGCATCGGAGAAGTACTGGAGGAACATGACTGCGCCGAACACCAGCACGATAAACTGGGGAAGCCGCCGTCCCATCTACAGCCTCCACCACGTGCTGTCCGGGGCGAAGGTCGCCCAGACCACCGCCGCAATGAGCAGCACTACGATGAGCACCTTCAGAATGTCCTGAGCCCGGACGGAGGCGATGATGGAGGGATCCTCCGAGAGGTAGCCCGAGGCCGCGAACAGCTCCTCGCCGATCAGAACGTAGTCGCAGGCCACGATGAAGAAGGCCAGTTGGATGGTGGAGTCGGTGCCGGCGATCTGGATGCTCTTGTTGATGTTGGCCGTCTCCGCCAGAATCAGTGACTCGGCCTCGAACGTCCCCAGGAGGAACACCGAGGCCGGTTTCAGCCGGCTGATCTGCCCCTCGACGGCGGCCGCGTATCCGAACTGCGACGAACTGACATACGAGGCGCTGTCTTCGCGGAAACGGTCGGGAAATCCCGCCCGGGCGCAGCTCTCGCGCATGACCTCCTGCGCCACCGCCATGATGACCGGATCGTGGGTGGGAAACACCAGCCGGCAGTCGTACTGGGCCGCCTTCTCGGCCACGTGGCTGAGGATGTTCAGCGAGGCGATGGTGGTGGGGCGCTGGATGTCTCCCCCCCATCCCGGCGTGTAGAGAATGGGCCGGGCCATCTCGGTGGCCCGCCCCACCGCCTCCTCGATCGCCCGGAGGCCCGCGATCTCGCGCATCCGGTACCGGGCGCGGCTTTTCCGGTGGTAGGTCGTATAAAGCACGATGACGATGGCGACCGCCGCCGCCACCAGGGTCACGCTCGTGGAGGCGTCGAACCAGGGCGGATCGGCGGCCGCAGCGATGAGTGGAACTGCCGCCATGTTCACGGCACATGGAAAGACCTCCGCCTGCGTCGAAACAACTAAAAGATTATTTTGGTTGACCGGGGACGCCGGCGATCCGTTTCATGCCGCTGCGAGACGACGTGTCTGGATGCAGAGGTAGGTGGATGAGAATACGTGCGACGATCCTTGCGGCCGCGCTCCTTCTGGCCGGCCCGGCCCGCGCCGCCACGGTGGAATGGTGGCAGTTCTGGACCGACCCGGCCATCAAACCGGTCATCGAACAAATGGTGGCCGAGTTTGAACAGGCCAACCCCGACATCAAAGTGCGCCTGACCGATCTCACCTGGGCGAACGGCCACGAGAAAATCGTCCTGGCTTTCTCCTCGGGCACGGCCCCGGACGTGGTGGAACTCGGCTCCGACTGGATCGCCCAGTTCGCCGCCAACGGGCGGCTCGCCGATCTTTCCGGCCTGGTCGCCGGCGACACCGCCGGGTACGATGGCTGGAGCATGGCCGCTGACCGCGGCGGGCTGTATGCCTGGCCCTGGATTCTCGGCACCCGCGTCCTCTTCGGCAACCGCGACCTGATCACCCGCGCCGGCTACGACACTGCCTTCTACCCGGTCAACTGGCCGCAACTGACGGAGGCGGCGAAGAAAGTCCGGGCGCTCGGCCCCAACTTCTACGGTTGGGGGTCCAACACGGCCGAAAAGCACCGCCTCTATAAGAAGTACCTGCCGTTTTTCTGGTCGGCAGGCGCCCAGTTGTTTTCCGATGACGGCCGGATGTGCGTGGTGGCCTCCTCGCGCGCCGTCAGTGCCCTCCGGACCTACCAGCAATTGCACGACTCCGCCGGCTATGTCGACACCCAGCGCGGTATCGAGGACGCCTTCCTCGACGGACGCATCGGGTTCATCATTTCCGGGGACTGGCTGCTCAAGCGGATCGAGCTGGAGAACCGGCGAATCAACTTGATATCGACGCTGATCCCCGGCCCGAAATTCCCCGGGCGCTCGTTCCTCGGCGGCGAGTTCCTGGCCGTGAGCGCCGACTCCGACGTGAAGGAGGCTGCCCTGAGGCTGATCCGCTTCGTCACCTCCCCGGTCAACCAGGTCCGTTTCTGCCGGGCCAACCGTTCGGCCAACCCCTCGAGCCGCGAGGCCCAAAGGGATCCCTATTTCGCCTCCAACCCCCACCTGCAGACCTTCATCGCAGCCCTCAAGTCCGCCCAGCATCCGCCGGTCGATCCCGACTGGGTTTATATCGAGGACATTCTCGAGAAAGCCGTGGAGGAGGCGCTCTTCGGGTCGCACCTGGTGGCCGTGCCGCTGCTGGAGGCCCGGTACAAGATCGAGGAGTTGAAGGGGCTCAAATGAGGCGCTCGCGGCTCACCGCCCTGCTCCTCCTGTCCCCCTGGATTCTCAGCTTCGCGGTGTTCTGGCTGTTTCCCCTGGTGTACTCGCTGGTGATGGGGTTCACCGACTACCGTCTCCTCGCCCCGGCCTGGCGCTGGATTGGCTTGGCCAATTACCGGAGCCTGCTGGCCGACGAGAGCTTCCTCGCCGCGGTGGAGAACACTTTCATCTTTGTCCTCGGGACCGTGCCCGTCACCACCGTCATCGCGCTCGGCCTCGCTCTCCTGGTGAACCGGCAGTTTCCCGGACGCGGCCTCTTCCGCGCCGGCTATTTTATTCCCTCGATCACCTCCATGGTTGTCGTCGCCCTGATTTTCACCAACCTCTACCAACGGGGAGGGTATATCGCCGCCCTCGCCGCGATGGTCGGCCTGCCGGCGCCGGAGCACGGTTTCCTATTCAGCGACAAGACCGCGCTCGCCTCCATCATGGCGATGGATGTCTGGATGGCGGTCGGGTACTACATGCTCATCTTTCTCGCCGGCCTGAAGTCGATTCCCGACGAGTTGTACGAGGCTGCCCGCATCCAGGGGGCCGGCCGCGCGCGCCAGTTCTTCTCCATCACCCTCCCCCTGCTCCGCCCGGTCGCGCTCTTCATCGTCGTCATCAACTCGATCAAGTCGTTCCAGGTCTTCGTCGAGATTTTCGTCATGACCAAGGGCAAGTTCGACACCGCCTCAATGGTATACTTCATCTATGACGCCGGGCTGACCACCGCCTTCCGCTTCGGTTACGCCTCGGCCGCCGCCTACCTCCTGTTCCTCATCATCGCGGTCTTCTCCGTGGTGCAGTTCGCGCTCCTGCGGCGGAGGCAGCCGCTGTGGTAGCCCGGAGAGCCGCGTCCGCCGTCCGCTACGCGGTGCTCGGCGTCATCCTGGCGGTGATGGTGTTCCCCCTCGTGTGGATGTTCCGGGTGGCGGTGATGTCGCCCGGCGCCGGCGTGGGGCTTGCCGACCTCTTCACGTCCGATGTGACATTCCGCAATTTCGCCGACCTGTTCGCCTCCGGCCGCATCGGCCGGTACCTCTTCAATTCGGCTTTCGTCGCGCTGGTGGTCACGGCCGGCAATATCCTCTTCTGCTTCATGGCGGCCTACGTGCTCGCCCGCCGCCCGGGGCTCTGGACCCGCGTGCTCTTTGCCTCCGTCGTCGTCGTTCTCATGATCCCCGCCCACATTCTCATCGTGCCGCTTTACGTGCTCATGCTCAAGGCCCGCCTCTACGACACGTACTGGGCGCTGGTCCTGCCGTGGCTGGTGTATCCGATTGGCATCTTCCTGATCAAGCAGTACGTGGAGGCGATCCCGCCGTCGATGGAGGAGGCGGCCCGGATCGACGGCGCCGGGGAGCTGCGCATCCTGCTCGCCGTCGTCATGCCCGTCTGCCGGCCGGCCCTGGCGGTGCTCGCTATCCAGGCTTTCTTCACCAACTGGAACTCCTTCCTCTTCCCGTTCATCCTCGTGTCGCGGGAGGAGCTGCGCACCCTTCCGGTGGGTCTCGCCCACTACCAGGGGCAGCAGGCGATCGATTGGCAGCACCTCATGGCGGGTTCGGCGGTTGCGGTCGTGCCCATCCTCGTGCTTTTCATTTTTCTGCAGCGCCACATCGTCTCCGGAATAACTGCCGGCGGTATAAAGCAGTAGCGGCGAAACCGGGGTCACTTTTTTCTTGCCTCGGCGCCGCAAATGGCGGATACTGAGGGATCATGTGAACTGACCACGCAAGCGGATGATTGAACCTAAACTCTTGCGAAAGGATGCAGACGTATGAAAGTTCTCATGACAACGGTCCTGGTCGTGGGACTGCTGCTGGCGACCGGCTGCGGCGTCAACAAAGAATACGTGCAGCAGCAGATTGCCGAATCTGAGAGCCGCACGGGCGCCCAGGTCGGCCAACTCCAGGCCGGTGTCGACGCGAACGAGCAGCAGATTCAGCAGCTCCAGGCGCTCGGCCAGCAACTCTCCGAAAAGACCGACCTGGCTCTGAATAAAGCGTCCGGCTTTGAGAACTACCAGGTACTCTGGGACAACATCGTGAACTTCGACTTCGACCAGTACGAACTGACGGAACTGGCCAAAGAGACCCTTCTGGAAGCTTGCGAGAAGATGGAGCAGAATCCCGGCTCGGTTGCCACCATCGCCGGCCATACCGACCAGACCGGCTCCGCCCGCTACAACCTGCAGCTTGGTCAAATGCGCGCTGAAGCCACCAAGCTGTTCCTGGCCGACCGCTGCGGGGCCCAGCCCTACCGTATGTTCATTATCAGCTACGGCAAGAGCAAGCCGGCCGCAATGGGCGATGAGCGCAACGCCGCTTCAAAGAACCGCCGCGTCCAGGTGACCATCTGGGGCATCCCCCAGCAGCAGTAGCGACCAGAGTCTTCAGGATCACGCAAAAGGCGGAACCGCTCGGTCCCGCCTTTCCTATTTCACCCGCAGTCTTGCCGGCCGGCCGCGCCGATCACCGGTCCGCCTGTCCTGTGCTACTGGAGGACAAAGTCGATGCCGGCGGTCTCGAAGCGCGCCCGCACCTGCACCGTATCGGCGTAGGCGCTCTGGGTCTCGGCCGTCCGCCACGGATCGACCGACCCGAGCGACAGCGCGCCGTCGCCGTTGCTGTCGATGTACCCTGACAGGAGGTACTTGCCCGCCGGCGCCGCCAGGGTGAAACCTCCCTGCGGCCCGCGCCAGTAGAACGCCCCCGTGCCGCCGACCGGCTTGAATGTCAGCTCGACCGTGTCCTTCTCCCGGTCCGGCAGGCCGATCCGCACCTGGCCCGTGATCGACCCGAGCGAATCGACGTCGAGGGTGTTGAAACGGTACTCGCGCAGCGAGTCGCCCGCGACGTTGCCCGCCCGGTCCTTCAGATCAAACTCGGTCACCGCCAGCCGGTACCCCTCCCCTTCCCGCAGCGACTCCTTGCCGAAAGTCAGGTGGAACACATCCTTCCACGACCATGCCAGCGGCACGCGCATTGTATCGGGCTCCCGCCAGAGAACGAAGGTTTCGGGGGTGATCGCCGAGGTGTCAAGCGGTTCGCTGACGGTCAGCCGCAGGTCGAGATCGCGAAGGAACCCGGGACCGGCCGGCGCGAACGCCACAAGCTGCGGCGCCGTCTGGTCCTCCGCCCCGGCGATGCGCAGGCTGTCGTACGCCATTGGCGGGCGGTCCGGATCGTAGATCGCCGTCACCCGGTACAGCCCGCTGTCCGGCGAGCCCAGCCAGGCGGTGAGCGTGGCCGACGTCTCCTCTCCCTGCTCCAGGATTGCCTGAGCCGTGACCCGCACCGTTGTGTCGGCCAGCGACACGAGCGCGAGATCCTGCGGATTGGCCGACAGGTGGTCAGTTGCGACAGGCCGGTCCAGCCGCAGCCGCAGGAGCCGGTCGGCCGTGAAGGTCGCCGAGAGCACATGCGCCGTGGTCGTATCGGTTGTGGTCAGGCCCAGACGGAGACCGGAGAGCCGCAGCGCCCCGCCCACGATCACCGGCCGGTCGGCCAGTGCGAACGACTCGCGCGCCGGGTTGAACCGCTCGTTGCGGTTGCGATCCTGAAAAACGACGAGGCGGTAGGGGCGGTCGGGAAGATAGGCGAAGCTAAACTGCCCCTGCTGGTTGGTCTGTGTGAGATAGGTCGGAAACAGGCTGTCCCAAACGGTCGAGTCGGTGAACAGCGTCGCGTCGTACAGCCCCGCCAGCAGTCCTCCCTGGGGGGATCCGCCGGCGCCGAGCACCGTCCCGGCCACCCGCCCGGAGTCCAGCGTCGCTCCCGTGGAAAAGGCAATCACGCCGGCGCTGTCGAACACGTTGTTCCGCAGGTCGCTGATCGCGCTGCTCAGGGCGATGATGTACGTCTGATTGGCCTGGAAACTGTCGGGGAAAATGATCTCGATGCGGTCCCCCCTCCACTTCACGGTCGGCTCCGCCCGCAGATGGGGGGAGATGAAGAACGCCTTGCCGGTCTGGGGTGCGAGCACCCGCTCGGAGAACCGGAGAACCACCCGGTCCGACAGCGGGACATTCGTGGCGCCGTTGGGAGGGGTGACGGCCAGGAGCGCGGGCGGCGTGCGGTCGACGTCGCCGCCCGGCGGCGGAGCGATCTCGGCGCAGCCCGCCAGGAGGACGGCCAGGGCCGCGGCCCGGAGGACCGCAGCGATCGTCACAGATCCAGTTTCGCTCGAATGGTCGCGTTGTCGGGATCGAGTTCGAGTGCTTTGTGCCACCAGTGCTGCGCTGCCTCCGCTTGGCCGAGAGCATGATAGATATCGCCCAGATGATCGAACATTACCGGGTCGCTGTCAAGTCCTACCGCGCGCTCGAGCTGCGCGCGCGCCTCTTCGTAACGGCCGAGCCGGTAGAACACCCATCCGTAGCTGTCCAGATAGGCGGCGTTGTTGGGCTTGAGTTGGAGCGCCCGCTCGATCAGTTCCCGTGCGTAATCCAACCGCTGCCCGGAGTCGGCCAGCATGTACCCCAGGTAGTTCAGGGCGGCGTCGAACGTCGGGGCCAGCGCCACCAGGCGCTCGAAGGTGGCGACCGCGCTGTCGAACTGGCCGGTCTGTTCGTAGGCCGCCCCCAGCGCCATCATCAACTGGGCCTGCCCGGCGGTGTCCCGCACCTGCCCCAATCCCTCGCGGTAGGCGGCGATCTCCTCGTTGCGCTGATGGCCGGCCCGGTAGGCGGCGGCCAGATCAACCCATGGTTCCCAGGTCGAATCCGACAGAGCGAGCGCCCGGCGGAACTGCTCGACCGCCCGCGGCGGATCATCCTGGCGCAGCGCGATCCGCCCCAGGTACTCGTGGTTGACCGGGCTGTTCTCGCCGCTCGCCACCAGCGCCGTAAATACCGAGTCGGCCGCGGCCAGGGAGTCTATATAGTAGTAGATCATCCCCAGCCGCCGGCTGGAATTCCGGTCCAGCGGGGCCAGCCGACTCTCGATACGGGCATGCACGGCCGCCTGCTCCAGGGAGTCGAGCTTCACATAAACGCCGGCCAAATTCCGATGGGCGACAATGTTGGCCGTGTCGATCGCGAGCGCCCGCTCGAACGCCATTTTGGCGGAATCGAGCTGCTCCCGTGCTTCATATATTTCTCCCATCCCGATAAACGACATCACGTTCGTGGGGTCCGCACGCAACTCCGCCGAGCGTCGGAAAGACGTCAGCGCCGCATCCGCCTCCCCCAGCCGCAAGTGCAGCCGCCCCAGTTCGTACCAGATCGCGTGATTTTCCGGATCGAGCCGGGCCAGATGGCGGAACGCCCACTTCGCTTTCGGGAAATTCCCGTCCCGCGAATAGACGCCGGCCAGAAACGAGAAGATCTCGAAGCGGCTGGAATCCTGCTCGACGGCCCGCTCGTAGGCACGCACCGAGGCGTCGATCTGCCCCCCCGCGCGATAGATGTCGCCGCGCAATTCCCACACCGCGGCGTCTTCCGGCGCAACCGGCTGCAGCACCGCCAGCGCATCGTCGAAACGCTGCATGCGAAAGAGGTTCTCAGCCAGCGAGGCGCGGATCACATACGAGTCCGGGTAGTACTGGAGGGCTTTGCCGTAACTCTCGGTCGCCTGGTACGAATTGCCGAGGGCCTCGAACAGCACGCCGTCGACAAAAAAGTTGTAAGCAAGCGGGTTGACCCGCTCGATCTCCGCCGCCAGCGGAATTTTCTCCACCCGCACCGGCTGCGGGTCGGCATGCACCTCGACCGTCTCGCGGCGAATCGCCTGCGAGGCGCAGCCGCCGAGAAGGGCCGCAGCCACCGTTGCTGTGAAAACTATCCTTATCATCTTGAACCGTCTCCGGGGGACCGGACGCCGCCCCCGGGGAGAGCGAAAGGTCACCCTTACTACAACGTCCGCCGTAGAAAGTGCCCGGTCGCTATCGCCGCAGCCTGAGGAACCGGCGTTTGCCTACTTTCAGCACGACGAAGCCGGTGTCGGGCAGCGCGAACTCGTAGTCGGGATCCGACACCCGCTCCCCGTCGAGCTCGACCGCTCCGGCCTGTATCAGTTTGCGGGCGTCGCTGTTCGACTTCGCCAACTCGGCCTTGGCCATCAGGTGCACCAGATAGATTCGGTCGGGATCAAGTCCCCACTCCCTGATGCGGGCCGAGGGACATTCGGGAATCTCATCGGGCAACTGCTTCTGGGAGAAGACGCGCCCGAACTCCTCCCGGGCCGCCGCGCCGGCTCCGGCCTGGTGGTACATCTCGACCATGCGTTCCCCAAGCATCTTTTTGACATCCATCGGATTAATATCGGGACTTGCAAGTTTTTGTTTAATGTCCTCGAGTTCCTCAAGGGTGTAGTCGGCCACCAGCGCGGCGTAGTCGGCGATCAGCCGGTCGGGAATCTTCATGATCTTGCCGAAAATCTCCCGCGGCGACTCGTCGATTCCGATATAGTTTCCCAGCGACTTGGACATCCGGTTCTCGCCGTCGATCCCCACCAGCACCGGCAGGGTGAGGATGCACTGCGGCTCGACGCCGTAAGCCTCCTGGATCGTCCTTCCGGCCAGCAGGTTGAACTTCTGCTCGGTCGCGCCGAGCTCGACATCGGCCCGGATCGCCACCGAATCATACGCCTGCATGAGCGGGTAGAAGAGCTCGTGGACCGAGATCGGAATCCCGCGCCGCATTCGCTTTTCGAAATCGTCCCGCTCCAAGAGCCGGGCCACCGTGAACTTCATGGCCAGCTGCATCACCTCGGCGAACGACATCTGCTTGAACCACTCGCCGTTGAAATGCACCTCGGTTTTCGCGCGGTCGAGAATCTTGAAAAACTGCCGCTGGTAAGTCTCCGCGTTCTTCATCAGGGTATCGTAGTCCAACTGCGGCCGGGTGGCCGACCGCCCCGAGGGGTCGCCGACCATGCCGGTGTAGTCGCCGACGATGAGCACGACGGTGTGTCCGAGGTCCTGAAACTGCCGCAGCTTGCGGATGCCGATGGTGTGGCCGAGGTGAATGTCGGGCGCCGTCGGGTCAAACCCCTGCTTCACCCGCAGCGGCTTGTTCTCGCGGAGCGACCGCTTCACCCGCTCCCGGAACTCCTCCTCGGGAAGCACGTCGACCGCCCCGCGGGTGATGATCTGCCACTGCCGTTCGAACTCCCGGTTGATCGCCGCACTGTCAGTCCGCGTCTTCAACTCGCTCTCCTTGGTGTGCATCTTTTGTTCACGTATCGACATATAATCGGAAAAGCCTCAGCGGCGGCCGCCTGGTCGGAAGGCTGCTGCCGCGTGGTGAACAATAAACGGCCGAGGCTCCGGCGGAACAAGCGGGATTTTGTTTTAGCTTGCGTGTCCGGGAGACCGGCCTGTTATTGACAGACAGGATGAAATCGCCCGATCAAAAGAAGTTCCGCCGCGATCGCCTCCGCACCATGCTGGTCGGCCTGGTTGCCCTGGCCCTCCTGCTCTTGGCGGTCGCCGCCTACAAGACCTACCGCGTCTACCAATCCGATCTCCCCTCGTTCGAGCAGCTCCACAACATCGAACCGAGCCTGAAAACCAAGATCTATGACCGCAACGGAATCCTCATTCAGGAGTTCTTCAGTGAAAACCGCGCCCTGACCCCCTTTGACCAGATGCCTCCCGACCTGGTCAACATGCTCCTGGCCTCGGAGGACCGGAAGTTCTATGACCACTGGGGGATCGATGTGCGCCGCGTCCTCGTGGTCGCCTTCTCCAACCTTCTGAGCTGGGACATCAAGGCCGGCGCTTCGACCATCACCCAGCAGCTCGCCCGGATGCTCTTCCTCAACCGCGAGCAGACGTTCGACCGCAAGTTCAAGGAGGCCCTCACCGCCGTCAAACTCGAGCGGACCTATTCCAAGCAGGAAATCCTCGAGATGTACCTGAACCAGTACTATTTCGGCAGCGGCGCCTACGGTGTCGCCGCCGCCGCCCACAATTTCTTCGGAAAGAACGTGGCGGAGCTGACGATCAGCGACGACGCGGTGCTGATCGGCATGCTCAAGGCTCCCAACAGCAACTCCCCCTTCCGGTATCCCGACCGGGCCCTCAAAGCCCGCAACCGCGTCCTCTATTCCTACTACACGTACGGCGGATTGAACCGGGCCCAGTACGATTCGCTCAAGGACGAGCCGCTCGTTGTCACCCCGCCCTCGGAAAACGTCGGCGACGCCCCCTATTTCACCGAGGAAATCCGCCAGTACATCTTTGACCGCTACGGTGAGTCGATGCTCTATTCCGGGGGGCTGAAGGTGTTCACGTCGCTCGACGTCGGTCTGCAGCGCGCGGCCGAGGCGGCCGTGGCCCGAAAGGTGGATTCGCTCCGCGCCCGGATCGAACGGATGTATACGCTGGGCAATCCCGACTACACCGAGCTGCTTCCCGACACGGTCGACGCCCAGGGGCGCCCCATCCGCGCCTACAAGCACGTGCAGGGGGCCTTTGTCGCCATCGACAACGCCACCGGCGACGTTCTCGCGCTGGTGGGCGGGCGGTCGTTCGAGGCGACCAAATACAACCGGGCCACGCAGGGCCGGCTTCAGCCCGGCTCGGCCTTCAAACCGTTCGTCTACACGGCGGCCGTCGACAACGGTTTCCGCACCTCCGACCTGATCGACGATCTCCCCATCGTCCTGGACATCCCCGGCGCCAGCCAGTGGCGGCCGCACAATTTCGATGACAAGTTCATGGGGCCGATCACGCTCCGCGACGGCATCCGGCTCTCCCGCAACCTCGTCGCTATCCGCCTCCTTCTCCGGATCAAACCGGAGCAGGCCATCTTCTACGCCCGCCGGATGGGCATCACCACCCCGCTCCAGGCGAACCCCTCCCTCGCCCTCGGCACGAGCGAGGTGATTCCCATCGAGCTGGTGTCCGCCTTTTCGGTCTTTCCGAACAAGGGGATCCACATCCCCTACCGGATGATCCACAAGATTGTCGACCGCTACGGCAGCGTCATCGAGGACAACACGGCGATCCAGAAGGAGGAAGTGCTTTCGGAGCAGACCTCCTATATAATGGTGAACTTGATGCAGTCGGTGGTCGACGCGGGCACGGGGCGCGGGGTCCGTTCGCGCGGTTTCACCCGCCCGGCCGCGGGCAAGACCGGGACCTCGAACAATTTCTGCGACAACTGGTTCATCGGGTTCACGCCCCAGATCACGGCCGGCGCCTGGGTCGGTTTCGACGTCAAAACCTCGCTTGGCCGCAGCCAGGACGGCGCCAAGAACGGCGTTCCGATCTGGACGGAGTTCATGATGGCCGCCCACGACACCCTCCCCATCCTTGATTTCGAGGAGCCGGAGGGGATCGTACACGCCGACGTCTGCCTCGAATCCGGCGAGCTGGCCACCGACCGCTGCACCGACGTGCGGACCGAGATATTCACGGCCGACAGCCAGCCCACGCAGCGCTGCCGCCTGCACCCGTCATCCGGCCGCTACTCCGCAGGCGCGGCGGCCCGCCGCCCGGCCGCGCCGGATGTCGACACGAGCGAGGACCGGACACATTTCTGACAGTTGCGCGCCCGGCCGCGCACCGATTCCATCTTGACAGACCGGCGCCCGCGCCGGATATTGGCTCACGCTCTGCCGGAGTGGTGAAACTGGTAGACGCAGGGGACTCAAAATCCCCCGGTGGCAACACCATGCCGGTTCGAGTCCGGCCTCCGGCATTTCTCGCAGCGCACGGTTCTCGACGGCGGCAGGAGCGCCTTTCCCGCTTGTCCCCGGTTCTTCCGTCGGTTACCTTTGACTCCCATGATCGACATGCCGGCCAACTATCTCGGTCCCGCCCTCTCGCTTCTCACCGCGATCGCCTGGGCCTGCGCCGTCATCCTGTTCAAGAAGAGCGGCGAGACCGTCCACCCCATCGGACTCAATCTGTTCAAAGTCCTCCTGGCCGCCCTCCTGTTCGTCCCCACCATCGGGCTCTCCCGGGAGACCTTCTTTCGCTCCGTTCCGGCGGGGGATTACCTGCTGGTGCTCGGCTCCGGGGCACTCGGCATCGGGATCGCCGACACGATCTTCTTCTTCAGCCTCAACGCCATCGGCGCCGGCCGTTTCGCCGTCGTCGACTGCCTCTACAGTCCCTTCGTCATCGCCCTGTCCATGCTCTTTCTCGCCGAGCGTCTGGCGCTGCCGCAGCTCGCCGGCGTCGCCATGATCATTTCCGGGGTCGTCAGCGTGACGGGGGAGTCGCACGCCGATCTTCCCCGCGCCCGTCTCGTGAAAGGAGTGCTTCTGGGGGCCTTGGCGGTGGCCTGCACGGCCACCAGCCTGGTCGCGGTCAAGCCGCTGCTGGAGCGCTCGCCGTTGTTGTGGGTCACCGAGATGCGCATGATCGGCGGTGCGGCCGTGCTGCTGGTCGTCCTGGCTTTCCACCCGCGCCGCCGCGAGATCGTCCGTTCCGTGCTCTCCGTCCACCGCTGGGCGTACACGTTATCGGGCTCGTTCATGGGCGCTTACGTCTCCACCCTCCTCTGGCTGGCCGGCATGAAACTGACGCAGGCCTCGATCGCCGCCGCCCTCAATCAGACGTCCAACGTCTTCATGTTCATCTTTGCCGCCCTCTTCCTCGGCGAGCGAGTGACCCCGATGCGCACGCTCGGCATCATCCTCGGCGTGGGCGGCGCGTTTCTCGTCATGTTCGGCCGGTGACCGCGCTTCACCGTTGCGGCCGCTGCCCCGCCGGGCAGCGGCCGCGGATACGGCGGGAGTTGGTCGCTTTCAGCGCGGCGTCGGCGAACCCTTGACCGCCGGGATCGTCTTGGGATCCTCTTGCAGCCGCTGGAGAACATTCTCGATCGCCCGGTCGAGCTGATCGTCGTACCCCGCGACCAGCCGCTCGGGGAGGTTGTCGACCTCGACATCCGGGGTCACCCCGACATTCTCCATCACCCACTCTCCCTGGAGATTGTAGATGCCGAACCCGGGCACCGTGAAGTAGCCGCCGTCGATCAGACGGTTGAATCCGTCAATCCCGATCACGCCTCCCCAGGTCCGCTTGCCCATGAGCGGGCCGAGTTTGTACTCGCGGAAGAAATACGGGAAGTAGTCCCCGTCGGAGCAGGAGAATTCATTCATGAGCATGACCATGTGGGCGTGCACCGCGTCGCCCGGATCGGGCCAGTTGCTGCCGTAGCGGCCTTTGCCCGCCGCCGCCAGCGTCCGGCGGAGCCGCTCGAGAATCAACCCCGAGACGAACCCGCCGCCGTTCCAGCGCTCGTCGATAATCAGCCCCGGCTTGCGCATCTGGTAGTAGAACATCTTCGTGAACCGGTACAGCCCGTAGGAATCCATGTCGGGAATGTGCAGGTATCCGACCCGGCCGCCGGAGACCGAATCGACGTACCGACGGTTGTCTTCGACCCAGGCGAAGTAGCGCAGCGCGCCCTCCGATGCGATCGGTTTCACCTGCACGTCGCGGGCCCCCGCGCGCGTCGGACGGCTGTTGACCGTCAGCGTGACCCGCTGGCCCAGGCTGTTCTCGGTCAGCTGGTAGGGGTCGATGTCCGCCGTCAGTTCCCGGCCGTCGATCGCCAAAAGATACTCCCCTTCCCGGATGTTGACCCCCGGTTCCGTCAGCGGTGAGCGCAGGTCGTCGTCGAAATTCTCCCCGCGGAAGATCCGCGCGATCCGGTAGCGGTTCGAGATTTTGTCGACGGCGAAATCCGCACCCAGCAGCCCGACTTTCCCGCGCGGGATCTCCGCATACTCTCCGCCCCCCGTGTAGGTGTGCGAACAGGCCAGCTCGCCGATCATCTCGCCGATCACATAGGTCAGGTCATAGCGGTTCGCCGCATAGGGCAGGAGGGCGGCGTAGCGGTCCCACATCTTGTCCCAGTCGACGCCGTGCATGGCGGGGTCGTAGAAGAAATCGCGCTCTCCGCGCCAGACTTCGCGGAGCATCTGGCGATACTCGGCGACGTGGTCCACCCGGGTGCTCAGGTGCGACAGATCGAGCCGCCCTTCCGACAGGTCGGCCTGGTTGCCGTCAGCCCCGACGATGAAATACGACCGGTCCTTGTCGACCAGCAGGCACTTGCGGTCGGCGCTCAGGCGGTACCCGCCGATATCCCTGGCGAATTCATAGTCCTTCTTCTTCTTCAGGTCGTACTTGTGGAGCGTCCGATCGTCGTGGGTGACCGGACCGCGCAGCCCGCGGATGGGGAAGGACATGTACAGCACCGCGCCGTCGAGGGCCGCCAGGTTGCCGTAGTTGCCGGCCGGGAGGTCGAACGCGACCTGCCGGTCGAAGATTCCCTCGATGTCGATCCGGACCTTCACCGGCTCCGGCGGCGGCCCGCCGTCCCGGTCTTTCCCCTTCTTCTCCTGCTCGCCTCCCGCGCCCGCCTCGGTCTTCTCCGCGATTCCCTCGTCCTGTCCCGGCCGGAACGGCGACGCGCCGTCGCTCTGGAGAATGATCAGGTACAGATCCTCGATCGCCTGGTTGACGAATGAGAACTCGTACGACCCGAGGATCGGGTTGAAGTTCCGCTCGGAGATGAAGAAGAGATACTTGCCGTCCGCTGAAAACACGGGCGAGTAGTCGTGGGTGAAGCCGGGCGTGATCTGGTAACTGCGCCGGTCGTCAAAGGAGTAGATGAAGATCGTGCGGATCCGATTCACGCCGGGCGCCTTGTTGTAGGCGAGGTAGCGGCTGTCGGGGGACCAGGCGAGGCCGCCGAGTCCGCCGAACTCGGCCGAGTCGATCGTCTCCACGCGGCCGGTGGCGGCGTCGACACAGCAGATCGCTTCGGTCATATCGACGAAAGCGAGCATGCGGCTGTCGGGCGACCACTCGGGATCGTTCCGCTGCATCCGGTTGCCGCTGGTGAGTTGCACGGTGTCGCTTCCGTCGTGCGCCACCAGATACAGTTCTTCCTCGCCGCTGATGTCCGAGTAGAAGGCAATCCACTTGCCGTCGGGCGACCACCGGACCGATTTCTCCCGCGCCTCCGAGCGGGCCAGGAGCGCCCGGGTGTTTCCCTCCTTGGCGGGCACGGTGAAGATGTCCCCGCGGGCCGCGAACACCGCCCGCTTGCCGTTCGGTGCGATATCGTAATCGCCGATCTTGTCCGACACCTCCATGATCTCCGGCCGCATCGCGTGCCGGTCGGAGATCACCTCCACCGATACCTTGGCTACCTTCTCCCCCGGCAGGTCGAGCACGTAGAGATAGCCGCCGTTCTCGAATGCAATCCCGTCGTCGCCGAGGCTCGGCCACCGGACATCGTACTCGGTGAACGACGTCACCTGCGTGACCTGCCCGGTGGTCAGGTCGTAGCGGTACAGGTTGAGTTTGCCGGTGCGGTCGCTGTTGAAGTAAATCCGGTCGCCGTACCACATCGGCACGTTGTCCGTACCTTCCCAGTCGGTGATCTTCTCCGAGACATTCTTCTCCATGTCATAGATCCACACGTCCTGGGCCATTCCCCCCTTGTAGCGTTTCCAGGTGCGGAAATCCCGGTAGATGGGGCAGTAGGCCGCTTTGCGTTCGTCCGGCGACAGGCTGGTGAACCCCGCCGACGCCATCGGCAGCGGTTCGGGCATTCCCCCTTTCAGATCGACCAGGTAAGTCCTCCCCTCCCAGTCGCTTTTCGATTCTTTCCGCGATCGGAACAGCACCTTCGATCCGTCGCGGTTCCAGCCCATGACCACGTTCTCCGGCCCCATGCGTTCGCTCGTGCGCTGGAGCCCGGGGTGCCAGGTCAGCCGCTGCGGCTGGCCGCCCGCGACCGGGATCACGTACACGGCCATGTCGCCGTCATACTGCCCGGTGAAGGCAATCTTCGCGCCGTCCGGCGAAAACCGGGGAAAGATTTCCAGTCCGGGATGGCTGGTCAGCCGCGTGGCCGCCCCGCCGGCCCGCGGCGCCGTGTAGATGTCCCCGGCGTAGACAAACGCCACGTTGTCGCCGTGCACTGCCGGAAACCGCAGCAGCCGGGCTTCCTCCGCCTGTGCCGCCGCGCCGATGAAGAGCGCGAGCGCCAGAGCACTGATGAATGATCGCATTGAACCTCCGGAAAGTACGAACCGCTTTAGCCATTTATGACGAAAAGAGGCACGCCAAGGTTGCCTCTTGATCTTACCTCTTTGGCCGTCACTGCGCCAGCAGCACACCGGCGATCGTCAGCACAATCCCCAGCACGGCGGCCGTGGGCGCGGCGTGCCGCCGCATAATCTTCCGCACCGGCACTTTGAAATACTCGCTGGTGACCACCAGGCAGGGGTGGACCGGCGAGATCATGTATCCGAAAAACACGGCCGCGTAAATCAGGGCAAACACTGAGGGCGTCACCGACCCCGCGCCGGCCAGGTAGATGGGGAAGATGATCGAAGACGACAGGTCCACCCGGCCCGTGCCGAAACCGAGCCCGAATCCGGCGGCCAGCGCGAGAATCAGCGTCGGCAGCGGGAGCGCCGCGATCAACTCCCGAATGTCCGAGGCCACGAAGACGTTTACGTAGAGGAACATGCCGATGATTATGAGGGCAAAATTCCAGGGCCGCGCCCGCCGCGTCAACGCCGTCAGATCGATCCGCTCCCGGCTCAGTCCCGCCGACAGCCCGAACGCCGTCACCGTGCCGATCACGGTCGCCAGGTTCCCGAGGCCGGCCGCCCGCTTGAGCGTGAAATCGAGCACCGGGGCCGCGAGCACCACGGCCAGCGGCAGCGCCAGTTCCGCCCACGAGAACCGCCCCTCTCGGCGCGTCGGCCCGTTCACCTGGCGGAGGTAGAAGAAGTACCCCAGCACCACCGACAGCAGCGAGCCCGGCAGCAGGTGCAGCATGGCCGCGTAGACATCGACGCCGGCGATCTTCGACGAGGCGATCAGGGCCGGGCTGAGCGGATAGATCAGAATGAAGAGGTGGCGGAACCAGTTGTTGATCGCCGCCTTCAACTCGTCGGGGACGCCGCCGCCCGCTTTTTCCACGATCGGCGCCGAGAGCAGCGCGCCTCCCGGCATCGGCAGAAGCCCCATCATCGAGGCCGACAGCGGCAGCAGCCAGCGCTGGCGCACGCGCAGGTTGCGCACGAGCGCGTC
The DNA here is from genome assembly GCA_017999435.1 of Candidatus Zixiibacteriota bacterium. Classification (NCBI taxonomy): domain Bacteria; kingdom Pseudomonadati; phylum Candidatus Zixiibacteriota; species Candidatus Zixiibacteriota bacterium. The sequence goes on along the minus strand of JAGNLV010000005.1, from coordinate 57,993 downwards.
CACCTGCCCGCTCTGCCGCATCGCCCCGCCGATCATCGGCACCATGGCCATCGCCGCCGCCAAGAGGAGCACCGCCGGATCGGTGAGGGTGAAGGTTACGCGGTCGGCGAACACGCTCCACGGCAGGGTGGTCAGGCCGAGCACGAAGGCCCCGGCCAGCAAGGCCGCCGGCATGGTGCGGCTGGCGACCGCCAGAATGACCGCCAGCGAGATTCCGAAACCCAGCCACGTCGTCAGCATCCGGCTCTCACCCGCTCCCTGCTCTCACCGCCGGAGGCACGTTTCGATCTGCCCGATGTACATGCGGTGGTAATCCCGCCGCGGATATTCCTGCTCGATCGCCGGATCCAGAAAGCGCGCCGGGTCGAGATCGTGCGTGTAGACTTTGCGGCACTCGAGCACGAGGCGCGCCTCCGCAAAGTAGACCGACCCGCGCGGCGAGGCGATTGGCGTCAGGCCGATACCGCCCATTTTGTCAAAATCCCGCCCCGACCGGCGGCCGCAGAGGTTGAGCACTTCCCGGTAGCGCTCGTCAAAAAACGTCAGAGTGAAAAACTCGTGCCGGTTCATGAACTCATACGTGTAGCGCGTCGGCCGGACGAAACAGATGGCGATCTTCCGATGCCATAGCTCCCCCACCCCGCCCCACGAGGCGGTCATCGTGTTGAACGCCCCCGGCCCGCCGGCCGTGATGAGCATCCAGTCGTCGGCGATCAGTTTGAAGGCATTGTCGGGAATGTCATAGACTGTGACGGGTCGAAGTTTGTCGGTCATAGCGGTACCTTCCTCACCCCGCCGGTCCGCAGCCTGCGGGATCACACACCAGCGCGGAAAGTACCGTGCGGACGGTCCCAAGACAAGCCCTTTCTCGCGCCGCCGCCGGCTGTGGGCGGACCCGGCGCTGTTCGATGCGGCGGTGGAACGGTCGGCTACGCTGCCGCCAGGAACTGGCCGCGCCCCACGGGACCGCTTTTTTGTTTACAAAGGCCCGGTTTCAGGTATATTAAGAATCAATAACGGTCCCCTCGCGCCGCCGCCGCTGATCCGCCGCCCTCCGGGGGAGGCGTCCTGACGATCAGCCGGTGTGGCCGGCTCGCGCGAACTGCGAAAGGACGACAGTGATGTCACACCCGTTGCGTTTCCTCCGCCGGCGGAATCTCGCCCTTGGCGCTCTCCTTCCGGCTCTCACCCTTCTTGCTGCCTCCTCGTTCGCTCAGCTCACGGCCGAGGACATCGCCCGCATGCAGCAACAGGCGGCCCGGGAGGGCTGGACTTTCAAGGTCTCCCAGAATGAGGCCACCCAGTATCCCCTCGAGCAGCTCTGCGGCCTTAAAGAGCCCCCCGGTTGGCGCGACTCCGCGCGGTTCGTCCCCTTCGACGACAAGGGGCCGCTCCGCCCCCGCTTTGACTGGCGCGAGACGGCCGGCGGCCTGCCGCCGGTGCGCAACCAGGGCAGCTGCGGCAGTTGCTGGGCTTTCGGGACCGTCGGGCCCCTCGAGTGCAACATCAAGATTCAAGACGGCGACATCGTGGACTTGTCCGAGCAGTGGCTCGTGAGCTGCAACCGCATGGGCTGGGGCTGCGACGGCGGCTGGTTCGCCCACGAATACCATCGCTGGTCCAAGGATGCCTGCGACAGCTCCGGCGCCGTCCTCGAACAGGACTACCCGTACACGGCCTCCGACGCTCCCTGCGCCTGTCCGGACCCTCACCCCTACAAGATCCGCGACTGGGCCTTCATTGACTCCCAGTCCGGCGTCCCGAGCGTCGGCGCCATGAAACTGGCCATCTACGAGCACGGTCCCATTTCCGTGGCCCTCGCCGTCACTTCCCCCTTTCACGCCTATTCGGGCGGCGTGTTCAACGCCTGTTCCGAAGGCACCATCAACCACGCCGTGACGCTCGTCGGATGGGATGACACCATGGGCGACTATGGGGTCTGGATTCTGCGCAATTCGTGGGGACCGGGCTGGGGGGACAACGGCTATATGTACATCGCCTACGGCTGTCTCCAGGTCGGGTACGGCGCGTGTTATGTCGAGTACTACGGCGGGGTGTCCTTCTCGGCCGATGTCCAGTCGGGCTGGGGGCCGCTGACGGTCAACTTCTCCGGCCGCTCCGGCCTCAACCTGACCGACTGGTCCTGGGATTTCGGCGACGGCCACACCGGCGCCGGCCAGTACACCGCCCACACATACACGACTCCGGGGAGCTTCACCGTGACCGTCTCCGCGTACGATTCTCTCGGCGGCCTGCGGCAGATCTCCAAGCCCGGCTTCATCGCCGCTCTCGCCGACACCGTGCGGCCGGCTCACCTTGCCGGATCCGTGAACAGCGTCATCCAGGTCCCGGTCTGCATTCGCAACAACGCCCCGGTCCAGTCGATCACACTCCCGCTGACTTACGGCGGGCCGGTCGACCTCGTACTGGACTCCTGGTCCACCGAGGGTTGCCGCACCGACTACTTCGCCTCCGTCGCCCCCACCTACTCCCACCCGGAGGCAAAGCAGGCGACCCTGCTCCTGCTGTCTTCGACCGACGGCTCCCAACCCTTCCTGCCGCCCGGCGAGGGGCCGATCCTGAAGCTCTATTTCAGTATTCCGCCGCAGGGCAACTACGGTCAGGTTACCCCGCTCGATGTCAGCGGCTACCTGCAATTCTCGCCGATTTTCCACTCGCCGACGTTGGACTGGAACCCCGTCCCGTTGGCCGGCAGCGTCACGCTGCTGGCGCAGCCGGGTGATTGCGACGGCCGCACCGGCCTCACCATCGGCGACGTCACTTTCCTGGTCGGATTCCTCTTCCGCGGCGGGCCGGCGCCCGATCCGGCGGAGGCGGGCGACGTCGACTGCAGCGGCGCTGTGGGGATCGGCGACATCACCAAACTCGTCGCCTACATGTTCCGCGACGGCCCGGCTCCCGTGATGTGCGAATAAGGTCTGAAAGTCATGTGTCAAGCGAAAGCGGAGCTGTCGGCTCCGCTTTCTTTTTTGGCTCTTCCTCCGAACCTTCCCCGAACTTCGCGACACCGTCGAAGATCACCTTGAAACTGGTCAAGATAGCCTTTAATAGTCAATTCTCATTGTTTTCACTTGTGCCGGCCATCACAAAGCGGTACATTGCTTGTCAAGAGGTTGATCCTATACTTGACATTACTGCAGGGAGCGTGGCCGTGCTTGTTGGCGCTTAGGAGCCAATGGGTTAGGCCAAATTATCCATGAGTCTGATTCCGGCTGTCGCCTGCGCGCGCTGCCTCAGACAGAGCGAGATAAACGCCGCAAAATAGGTATTTTTTACTTGCTTTAGTAACCGACTAACCGATATAAAAAAGCAGATGACAGTGAAATGACATTTATCAGCAACCGCTCGAGGTGCGATATGACCGATGCCAACGGGCACAGAGCCCGTTTCCAGCGCCTTATGATCCCACTGCTGGTGCTCCTGTCGGCGGGCCTCTTCGCCGTCGGCCGAACACAGGACACACAAGTGGATGACGAGACCTGTCTGACTTGTCATGAGGGTTTCGATGCGCATCTGAGGATCACGGCCCATCGCCTTCGGTCCGAGACGGACAAGCCGGCCGCCGACCTCGCCTGTGCGCGCTGCCACCGGGGAGCGGCGGCGCACGTCGATGACCCCTCGGTGCAGACGATTGTGAATCCGGCGACTGCCCCAGCGGCCGTACAGACGGAAATCTGCAGTGCCTGCCATCAGCCCCACACCGCCTCCGGCCAGGCCGGGATCGACCCGCACGCCGGGCTGAATCTCGCCTGCACCGACTGCCACAGCATCCACGCCGGGACGCCGGCGCTGCTCATCGATGACCGCGCGGCGTTCTGCGGCAAGTGCCATGTCGCCCAGGTGAACGATTTTCGCCACCGGTCCAACCATCCGCTGACGGATCAGATGGTCACCTGCCTGAGCTGCCACGACTTCACGCTGAGCGGCGAGACGATGTACGGCCACGGCGCCTCGGCCGCCTGCTACCGCTGCCACCCCCAGGAGAGCGAACCGCATCCGTTCCCGCACGAGGCGGTGAATTCCTTCTCGACCGAGGGTGACGGCGGCTGCGTCGCCTGCCACCGTCCCCACGGCAGCCCGAATGACCGCCTCCTCGTGCAGACGGGCAACCATCTCTGCTTCCAGTGCCATGCCCTCCCCGCCGCCCACCGGACCGCCCACGAGGGGATCGGGGCGCGCTTCCAGTGCCTGGAGTGCCACACCCAGGTCCACGGCTCGTACAGCACGCGCTCCCTGCTGGATCCCAACCTGGGGGCGGATCTGCCCGACGGCCCCGAAACCTGTTACTGCCACGGCGTGGAGTAAGAGAGGAGGATGCCCATGAAGCTCTGCATACTGACTCCGGCGGTCGTTGTCCTGGTGAGTCTGCTTGCGCCGGCGCCCGCATTCGCGGCCGACTACAGCGGCACCCTGCGCGCCGGGTACGTGTACTCCGATGAGGACGGCAACCGCGGCGTCTTCCAGCCGACCTACAACCTCTACGAGGGGGCGGCCCTCTCCCTGAAGGATTTCTACTATGCCTTCGACAACGGCCTGCGCCTCTATGCCGACCTCGACAACGTCACCCTCAACGACCGTACGATCCTGGTCGGCGCGACCAAGGCGCGGCTGTTCGGCCTCTCCGTCCGCAACTCCCAGTACCGGCGGACTTACAGCTTTACGGCGGACCGTTTCACCCGGCGGAATGCCACGCGGACGGACGGCTGGCTGCAGGCCCTCCCCTGGCTCAAGCTTTTCGGCGGCCTGGGGTATGTCGACAAGCACGGGACGGTCGTCAAGTCGGTCGCCGCACCCCCGCTCGGTCTGCCGACTTACCGGGTCGATTACGATCACTTCTTCTACAATGCGGGCGTGACCGTCGGCGGGAATCGCCGCTTCGCCACCCTGGAGTACCGCGGCTCGGACTTTTCGGACGGTCCCAGTCTGACGGCGACCGACCGGGCCTCGCGGCGCTACCGCCTCACGGCCTACGGACCCGTGCCCGGTTTTGAAAAGCTCGTCCTCCACGGCGGCGCCCAGCGCTTTGAACATTCACTGACGACCCGCGACGACAGTCTGGTTGCCACCACCGTCTGGGGCGGTGGGCGCTATTCGTTCGGCGACGGGTGGGGCGTCCGCTACAACGCCGTGTGGAACCGTGCCCGGTCCACCGATGACCTCGCCAGCACCGACAACATCACTCACGCCGTCTTCGGCGACAAGCGCTTCGGCACGTTCGCCGGCGCCACCGCCGGTTACCGCTACCGGTACAACGACGACATCCGCAACGAGCGCCGGGCCGACGGTTTCGTGGTGTCCGGATGGATTCGGCCGGTTCCCGCGCTGACGGTCCGGGCCGGCTACGGCGCCGACATGCTCGACACCCGGGCCGGCGACCCGCTCATCCGCGAGGACGAGACGACCCGGGGCTGGGCCTCGGTGAAGTATCGCCACCCCCGGGTCACCTGGCAGGCCAAGGTGGAGCATCAGTCCCGCGACCGCGTCCTGGACGACCGCTCGCTCGATGAGGGGGGCGGCATTATCAACGTGACCGCTTCCGACACAACCATCGCCACCGAGGTTGATTTTGTCCGCGTGGCCTCCGACCTGACCGCCGACCTGCCCCGCTACGGCCAGGTGTCGGCGTCGTACGCCTACTACCACGGCGACTATGCCAACGCCGGCGGCGACTGTTTCGCGTTCGAGGAACACGTGGTCTCCGGCGATCTGCTCACCGCCCCCTGCCGCGGCTTCCGGGTCGGGGTCGGCGGCCAATACTACCGCACCCGTCTCGATCAGGACATCGAGAGCTTCAGCCTGCGCCTGCGCGGCGTGTACGAATTCCTCAAGCACTACGCGGTGGAGGCGGTCTACGCGGCGCACAATTACGATGACTTCGCCGATCTGGGCGGCCTATATGACCAGTACTACACGGCCAACGTCGTCCAGGTCAGCCTCGTCTACGATTTCGGCGCCCAGCGGTGAGCGCCGCGGCCCGATGAATGAGCGAACACATGATTGCGCATAATAAGAGAAGTCTTCCCATGGAGGATGCCATGAAACACACGACCTTGCTTCTGTTGGCTCTGGCTGCCCTTGCCCTGTGCGTCGCCGGCTGCGATCGGGAAATCACCGGCGACGTGGAAATGGTCAACCAGCCGGCGGCCGGCTGTTTTGACTGCCACAGCGATCAGGATTTTGACCTGGCTCAGGTGGCCGCCCAGTACGACCTGTCCGCGCACGCCCACAGCGCCACGGTGAACGAGAACCGCCTCAACGGTTCCCAGGGCTGCGAGCGCTGCCACACCAACGAGGGCTTCGTCGCCTTCGTCACCGGCGTCCCGGCCGACGGCGATTACTTCACCAATTTCGCCTGCTTCACCTGTCACGCCCCGCACAGCACGGGCAAGTTCGGTGTCCGCGTGGAGACGGCGGTCACGCTGGAAAATGGCGCCGAGTACGACGAGGGCGCGTCCAACCTCTGTGCGACCTGCCACCACTCCCGGCGCAGCGTGAACGTCTACATCACCGACCCCGAGACCTTCGGCAGCACCCACTGGGGACCCCACGGCAGCCCGCAGGCCGACATGTATATCGGCACCAACGGGTACGAGTACGACGACTGGGACTACAGCCCGTCCCGCCACCCCAGCGTCATCGAAGACGGCTGCGTCGCCTGCCACATGGCCGATCCCGCCCTCTGGGCCCCCGTCGGCGGCCACACCTTCAACATCGCCGGTGAAGTCGAAGTCGAGGATGAGCCGGGGATGTTTGAAGAAGTAACCAATTTCGCTAACTCCTGCGGCGGCTGCCACGAGTCCTTCGCCACGATCAACCCCGTCTTCCCGGCCGACATCGACTACGACTACGACGGCACCTCCGAGGGCGTTCAGGACGAAATCCACGGTCTTCTCGACAGCCTCGGCGTTCTCCTGCTCAACGCCGGCCTGGTGATCGAGGAAGACGGCCTGCTCGAGCCCGACCCCGAGGTGACCACGTCGGCGGACTCGGCCGGGGCAGTCTGGAACTACCTGTTTGTTGAGAGCGAAGGCTCGCACGGCATTCACAACACCAACTACGCGGTGGCCCTGCTCCAGTCGGCAATTGCCTACCTGGCCGGCGATACCGGTCCGGCTTTGGCCGGACGGCCCTCCCTGTTCTCGGCCCACTGACAGGTTTCGTCCCGCTTTTGCGCGAAGGCCCCTCCCCCCGGAGGGGCTTTCCCGTTACGCGTCGTCAATCTTTGCGATTGGGGGCACTACCGCAAAAAACCCCAGAAATAGTTTGGAATTTGGTCAAATGTACCTTATTATCAAGTATTGGATACAGCCGCGATCCGCTCGTCGCAAATTGAGTTGTGCTGAGACTCGCATCGCGAAAGGAGACGTCTTTGGGAATTCGCTCAGTGCTCTCGGTTGTGTTTCCGATACTCGTCAGTGTGGCATCCGCGACGGACACCCCGGCCCCTGTTCCTGCCGCCCCTCCTGCCGCTCCGATTCTCTTTGTCGATTTTGACGGCGATGGCATCAATGACAATTTCGTCGACGCCAATCGCGACGGTATCCCGGACGAGCCCGAGCCGATTGCTTCGACCGCCGGCATCTTCTCCGGCGACACCCGGTTTGCCTCTCCATCGTTTGCCCTGGCGGCCCGCAACTCCGATGTTTTCAACCAACGGCTCAGCCGCCTGACCTGCCTCACGCTCAACCGCGGCGGGTTTGGTTCGGCCGAGAATTTCGGTCCCGGTAACGGCATCAGCGCCGGCGCGGTCAGCAGCGGCACGTGCGTTGGCGGCGTGTGCCACTGAAAGGCGCGGAAACGTGAAACCTGCCTGTCTCGGCCCGGCCGTTCTTCTGGCGGCGCTCGTGCTGTATCCCCCTTCCTCGCGCGCGGATGCGGAGATCGAATTCGGCCTAAACAACGGTTACACCAACAACCTCCTGAGCGAGGCCTCGGCCCAGGACGATGCTTACTCCACAGCCCGCCTCACCGCCAGGTGGTACCCCCTCCCCCAGCTCCAGCTCAGCCTCGGCACCGATTATACCTACTACAATAACGTCATCGGCCTCGGCAACAACACCCCGCGCGCCGGCTTGATCTGGGTGCCGACCGACCCGGCCGGCCGCCTCACTTTCTACCTTGAGGGCAACACCAGCGCGCGCCGGTATCGGGCCGCGTACTCCTCCTACAGCACCAATGAAGGCTACTTGAAGGGCTCGGTCGGATTCCGGCTCAACCCCCGCTTCCTCCTCCGATCGGGGATCAAGTTCAACGGCACGAACTACATAACCCCGGACAGCACGACCGATGCCGACTACGAGCAGTACGAGCTCTTTGCGGGCGTCAACATCGCTCTTCCGTGGAGTAACTCCTTCGATCTTGAAGCCGGCCTGGGCCAGACCAACTTTGCTCTGATCGACGCGGCCAAGAACCCGGATTTTCAGAACCCCTACGCCGCGCCCGGCGTGCAGTGGCCGGCCACCAAGTTCCTTGAGGATGGAGACTTTCGTGCTCTCTACGTCTCTCCGCGCGTCTCGCGGCCGCTCGGAGACAAAACCGGCATCAGCCTCACCTACGTTTACCGGCAGTTCCTCGATGTCGACGAAGCCGTGGTTCTCGGCATCACGACCGACTTCCTGTCGCCGTGGACAAGTTTCTTCGACGGCTCCTCGCTGCAACTGCGCATTAAGAGCTATGTGATTTCCGATTTCATTCTGACCGGCGGCCTGGGCTACTGGGATAAGACCTTCCTGCGCTCGACTGAGGTGGTAGTGGACACCATTCCGACGCCCCGCCCCGACGACCCCGACCGCGTCCGGATTGAAACGCGCTGGGTGGATCCCAAGGACGCGACCGCCCGCGAAGACGACATGACCCGGCTCTATTTTGGTCTCCAGCGCCCGTTCACGTTCCGCGGCGGATTGTACCTCGAACCCAGCCTGGGCCTGGAGTACATTGACAATCGCTCCACGCGCGACAATTTCGACTATTCGACCACGGCCGTGACCTTCAATATCCTTGTCCGGCCGTGAGGCCGTTAACGGTACCTTGGCAACAGAACCACCGATTGTCCGATTGACGAGAAAGGATCCCGGAATGAGTACCCGCAACCGTCAGGCAGCCCTTGCCGTGCTGCTGTTGTGCCTGTTCGGCCTTTCGGCCGGCGGCGCAGACGCTGTCAACTACAGCGTCGCGAACAGGGGGCGCGTGGCCGACAACGCGTCCGAGATTATCATGCCCGCCGACGGATCGCCCAAGGCGCCCTTCAGCGGCGCCCTGCGCCTCTATGTCGTGGAGCCGGAGTCGCGCTGGGACGACGCCGACGGACTCCCCTACCACTTCGCCACCATCGACATCGCCCTCGACACGTCCATCGCCCTCAACGACGGCGACCGCTATGTCCGCAGCCGCTTCTGGGAGGGGACGACCTGGGCGATGACGGAGCAGAATGCGATGGTGATCGCGGTGCTGTTTGAGGGCACCCCGCACACCGCCTACAGCGATCCGCCGTCCGGCGGAGTCTTTAACGCGTACTACGCGGAAGCGGCGGCCTACGCCCGCCCCGGTTTCTGCGACAGCAACAACACCTCCGGCAACTCCACCCACACCGTGTTCATCGAGGAAGGCACGGCGGTCTGGTGTCCGTATTGCCCGGATCCGAACTACTGGCTCTACTACGTCTATAACCAGGGCGTCCTGAACTTCATCTATACGGCTCTGGTCGACGACCGCAACAGCGACGCCCAGAAGCGGCTGGATTCCTACAACATCATTTACTTCCCGACCTGCTACCTTGACGGCGGCAACCAGATCCTCATCGGTGGCTACACCGCCGCCAGCTACTATCAGAATGCCATCGCCGCCGCCGACAGCCGCGTCGTCAGCGGCGCCAACGTCATCGTGAAAGTCACCTGGATGGGCAACAGCGATCTGCAGGTCGACTACGCCATCGCGAAGGGGACGCCGCTCAATACCGGCACGGCCAACCCGGGTCCGCCGACCGGCGAAGTGGAGCCCCTCATCGGCACTCCCCATCTGTACACCACGGGGGTGACCGACCCCGAGGGGGATCAGATGTGGTACCAGTTTGATTGGGGCGACGGCGAGCAGTCGGCCTGGCAGGGCCCGTACGCCTCCGGCGACCCGTGCTCCCAGTCCCACCAGTGGGCGGCCGTGGGCGCCTATGACGTCCGCGTCAAGGCGCGCGATCTGTGGCTGGCCGAGACGGCCTGGTCAGATCCGCTGACCGTGAACGCGCAGTGCTGCCAGCTCCGCGGCGACTTCAACTCCGACGGGGTCGTCAAGGTCGCCGACCTGACCGCCCTGATCAATTACCTCTTCCGCGGCGGCGTGGCGCCGGTCTGCCTCGACCACGGCGATACCTCCGGTGACGGCACGATCAAAGTCGGGGACCTCACGATTCTGATCAACTACCTCTTCCGCGGCGGTCCCGCCCCGGCCGCCTGCTGAGCGGCATCGGACTCCGCGGACCATCGCCTTCGGCGGGGTCTGAAAGATCCGTCGGGCCACCCGCGCGTTGCGTGGATGGCCCGGCGCTTTTTTGTGACGGCGGCCGCCCCGACCGCCGCAATTTCGTCCTTGCGCCTCCCGCGAGGGGCCGTTTATTGGAGGATTGACAGACCACTGGATCGTTACGGAATCACGTTGAGGAACTCCATGCCCTACAACTTTGCTCTCACCGGCGCCTCCGGGTATGTCGCCCCGCGCCACCTCAAAGCGATCAAGGAGACCGGCAACCGCCTCATCGCCGCCGTCGACCCCCACGACAGCGTGGGCATTCTCGACGGCTATTTCGACCGGGTCGCCTTCTTCACCGAGTTCGAACGCTTTGACCGGCACATCGAGAAACTGCGCCGCCTCGGTTCCGAGAAGGCGGTGCACTACGTCTCCATCTGTTCCCCCAATTATCTCCACGACGCGCACTGCCGGTTCGCCCTCCGGGTCGGCGCCAACGCCATCTGCGAAAAACCGCTCGTGCTCAACCCGTGGAACATCGACGCCCTCAAGGAGCTCGAGGAGGAGAGTGACCGCCGCATCTACACGATCCTCCAATTGCGCGTCCATCCGGCCCTGATCGCGTTGCGCGCCCGTCTCCAGGCGCAGCCGGCGAACGCCAAGAACGACGTACGCCTCACCTACATCACCTCGCGCGGTCCCTGGTACCTGGTTTCCTGGAAGGGGCAGATCGAGCGTTCCGGCGGTTTGGCCACGAACATCGGCATTCACTTCTTCGACATGCTCATGTGGTTTTTCGGCGGCGTCCGCCGCTCCGCCGTCCACCTCGCCAACCCGCTGCAGACGGCCGGTTTCCTCGAACTCGACCGCGCCCGCGTCCAGTGGTTTCTCTCGATCAACCAGGATGACCTCCCCGATTCGGCCAAGGCCAAGGGACAGCGCACTTACCGCTCCATCACTATCGACGGCGAGGAGATCGAATTCTCTGAAGGCTTCACCGACCTTCACACTCTGGTGTACCGGGAGACGCTCGCGGGCCGGGGGTTTGGCCTCGAGGACGCCCGCCCCTCGATTGAACTGGTGCATGACCTGCGCGCGGCGGTTCCGGTCGGTCTCAACGACGACGCCCACCCGTGCGCCCGCCGCTGCGCCCCGTGACGCTCCCGGCCGATTGCCCTCAATAGCAAAGCCGCCGGTGGCTGGCCGGCGGCTTTCGGCGTTTGAGGTCTGACACGCGCCGAGATCCCCGCTCACTTACTTGTGAATCTTCTTCAGGAACTCCTCCACTTCGGGGACGCCTCCCTGGAAAATCAGGTACCCGTTGTATGGCTCGCGCGGCGTAATCTCCTCGGCGATCGGCGTCAGCATCAGCCGTTTCACCTCGTTCAGGTCCTCCGTCTGGCCCAGCGCCCACCCGAGTTTGATGTACGCCACCTCGGGCAACATGTTCTCGGCCGGGATGATCCCGAGGCTCATCAGGTCGCGCCCCGTGTCGTACACGAACATGTGGACGTACCCCCACAGCGTCTGCACCGTCATGTAGATCGCGATGCCGGCCTGGGCCGCCCGCTCGATCGCCGGGTACACCGGCTTGTTGATGTGCCCCAGGCCCGTGCCCGCGATCACGATCCCCCGGTAGCCGTTCTCGCGCAGGGAGTCGATGATGTCCGGCCGCATGTTGGGGTAGTAGTAGACCAGCGCCACCATCTCCTCGAAATACGGCAGAACCTTCACCTGCCGGTCCCTCCGACGCCGGTTGTAGGTGTCTTTGAGCGGCGTGATCCGCTGCCGGTCGACCATCGCCAGCGGGGTGTCCCCCACCGTCCGAAACGTCGACCGGTACGACGAGTGCATTTTGCGCACCCGCGTGCCCCGGTGGAGCAACGCGTACTCATCGGAGGTCGGCCCGAACATGCACACCATCACCTCGGCGATGTCCGACTCCGCCGCCGTCTTAGTCGCGTGGATCAGGTTGAGGGCCGCGTCCGAGGAGGGCCGGTCGCTCGACCGCTGCGAGCCTACCATCACGATCGGGACCGGCGGGTTCTGCACCATGAACGCCAGAGCCGACGCCGTGTGGTGCATCGTGTCCGTCCCGTGACCGATAATGATGCCGTCGATCCCCTTCTCGATCTCCCGCCCGATCGCTTTGGCCAGCTCCCGGTACTGGTACGGCCCCATGTTCTCGCTGAACACCGCAAACAACTTCTCCGTCGACAGGTTGCAGATGTCCGCCAATTCCGGCACCGCCCCGTACAGCTCCCCCGGCGAAAAGGCCGGAATCACCGCCCCCGTCCGGTAGTCCAGCCGCGACGCAATCGTGCCCCCGGTCCCCAGCAGCTTCACATGCGGTTTCCCCGGCGAAACCGGGAACTCCTTCTCCGGAATCTTGTAGTGGGCCTCCTTGTACCCGCTCTCTTTCATGTCCAGGATGGTGGCCACGTCGATCCCGATGTTGTACCCTGTCGCCAGCTTCAGCACCAGGTGGTTCTCGTCGTCGTTGACCGACCGGGGCAACAGAATTCCCGCGAACCCGCCCCGGGTCGTGTTGATCTCCGTCTGGCTCCAGACCCGAATCCGGTACTTTTCGAGCACCTCGCGGGCCGCCCCCCGGTATCCCTTCAGGATATCTTCCGTCATACCCGCACCTCCTCGGCGATGGCCTTCCGGAGTTTGGCGAACGACAGGTTCCCCAGCGCCTCCGGCCGCAGCACGCCCATCGCCCACCGGATTGCGGCCTCCGGGTGGCCCGACCGGCGGTGCCTTCGGAATTGGCCCACCAACCCGGGAATCCGCCCGAGCAGGTCGCCCTCGCTTCGCCGGCGGAATCCCGTGCGCTCCAGAATCTCCGCAAAACCGGCCTGCGGGTTGCGGTAGGCCGCCGGGAGCATTGCCTTGATGATCTCCCGGTCCAGCCCCTGCTCCTTCACGAAAGCGAACAGCCCGTACAGCCGTTCATAATCCAGCGGCGCCCCTTCCGAGATATTCTCGCGTTCGATGTTTTTCAGTCCGTGGCCGAGCACTTTGCCGACCCAGCGCGGCTCGTAGCTCCAATCGGACGCGATCCGCTCGATGAGCGGTGTCAGATTGCGGGCCAGCAGATACCGGTGTGCGTCCGCCGGCACCTGCCAGGTGCTCAACTGCCGCATCCGCTCGGCCACCTCGACCGGCAGGCGCCTCCGCAGTCTCTCGATCAGCTCCTCCGACACCGACAGCGGCGCCGAGTCGGTGTCCGGGTACATCCGGTCCGGTCCCGGCAGGACCCGCTCAAAAATCGTCGTCCCGTCCGGCAGCGCTTTCCGCGTTTCGTTCGGCACGCCGTCAAAAGCCATCCGGCACCGTTCTTCGATCGTCTCGATTGCCGTGGCTACGTCGGCCGGCGGCCCCCACACCAGGACCTGGGCATCCCCCGGCCCCGGTTGCAGCCGTTCGTAAACGGCCGCCCAGTCGGCCGCCGAGAGCACCAGGTCGGGCTGCTCGCTGTGCACAATATTCGGGCGCTCCAGGCAAGCAATCACTTTCACCCGCCCCTCCAGTTCGTGCGCAAACATTTGCCCCGGCTGGGTGAAGAACGAGAGTATCCCCTTGAAATCCGGCAGGTTGATGACCGCCAGCCGCCCCCCGCGTTGGCGCGCGCTCGCCCAGACCGCGTAGGGCTGCTCGAAGACGGCGAAGGGCAGGTCCGCCTGGCTGATCCGCCAGGCGGCCGGATCACCCACCCGCTCCCGCAGAATCCGGGCGATCTCCAGCAGCGCCCGCTGGCGAAACGCCTCGTTGTGGGTCAATTCCGGTATCCACTTGATCTTCGCCACCCCCTTGATTTCCACCCGCGTTCCCCCGGTGATGCTCACATTCACATCCTCTCGGGCCGCCCCGATCCCGGTCCGCACGTGACCCGTGCTCCGCGCGAGATACCGCAGGTATTGGGCCGCTTCCGCCGCTTCGTCGGGCGTCAGCATGTCCGGATATGTCACCGTTTCGATCAGCGGCATCCCCAGCCGGTCGGTCGTGTAGGTCCGGTCGTGGGCGACGTCCGACACTTCCCGACAGCTGTCCTCCTCGACGCTTAACTGGATGATCCGCACCTTCCTGGCCGCCAGGGGAATTTCCCCCTCGATGCCGACAATCGCCGTGCGCTGAAAACCCGTCGGGATCGACCCGTCCAGGTACTGCTTTCGCGTTATGTGAAGCTCGCCGACAATGTTGGTTTTCAGCAGAAGCGCAACCTCGATCGCGATTTCCAGTGCCTCCCGGTCGATCTTAAACGGCGGCGTGTCGTCAATTTCGTAGGTGCAGGCGGTCCGGTCCTTGATCCGGTAAATGATGTTCTTCTTCGTCCGCTTTTCCATCAGCGCCGTGCCGTCGTACTCCCCCATCTCCGACAGCGTCGGGCGCATGTGCCGGATGACCTCGGCGTCAAAGTCATCCCGGTGGTGGTAGATGCCCGCCGGACAGCGGCAGAAGAGCTTGCTCCGGGTAAGAAGCTGTTGATGAATTTCCAGTCCGCACTTGAACCCGAGCGCCGCATAGGTTTCCCGCGTCGCCCGGTTGCGCGGGACGTACTGCACGAGCGCGGCCGTCTGCCGGATGTTTGCGTCCGGGTCAACCGGACCGGTCTGCTGCCCGGCGATGTATTCCGTCTCCATTGCGACCACCTGTCAATCGCGCCGCCGCAGGGCAACCCGCCGGGAACGCGAGATTTCACCGACGCTGTATTCCTCTTCCGCCCCGCCTGGGGCCGCCGGCGTCCGGACAGAATAATAAAATGTCGGCTGTTTGGCAAACGATTCGGCGTGATTCTGCCGGCGCCGTCGCCTTTCCCGCGCCGGCGAGCGGCGGCCCCGGCCGGGCCGGTGCGGCCCCCCGCTGAGCTTCGACAAACGGGCCGATATATCGATTTTTTTGCTTTGCAGACGGCGTTGAATGCCTTATAATGTAGATACAAAACATGTACATCCGACCGACAGTAACCGTCCGCCAGGTTCTTGCTGTGTTTGTACATACAATGGCGATCAAGTCATCTTATCATACTCGCGTTTTTTCCAGGAGGACGTCGTGAAGAGGTATTTGCTAACTGCGTCTGCGTGCTTTGCATGCCTCTGTCTCGCCGCATCCGCCTCCGGGTTTCAAACCGTCACGCTTGCTAACAGTTCAAACCACGCTACCGTGACAGATTTGTATCGGGACGGCGTACGCCTCGAGATAGGCCTCGGGGAACTTCAGTTCCACGATGTGACCACCCCTCAGGGGGATTTTACACTGCTCAGTTTCCCCGGGAGCTACCGTTCCCAGGAGCTGGGCGCTCCCGATCTCCCCACCGTCAACCGCCTGCTCTCGGTCCCCTTCGGGGCGAACCTGCGCGTGGAGGTGATTGACGGTGAGGTCGAGGAGATCGCGCTGGCCGATCTGGGCATCACCAACGTGCTCATCCCGGTACAGCCCTCGATTTCCAAGTCCGACGATCCGGCCAGCGTGCCGTTCGAGTACAACGTGTCTCTCTACAACCAGGACACGTGGTACTCACTCCCGCAGGCCGAGGCGAAGGTCCTGGGCGCCATGCGCGCCGTCAACATCGGTTTCATCTCGATCTCTCCGATCGAGTACAACCCCGTCAAGCACGCCATCCGGGTTCACAAGAACATGATCGTCAATGTGACCTACGAAGGCGCCGACTGGGTGCTCACCGATCAATTGCGCTCCAACCTCGCCTCTCCTTACTTCGAGCCCATCTATGGGCAGATTGCGAACTATGATCAGCAGAAAGCGAACCTCCGCCACGACCTGGTCAAGTACCCGGTCCGGTACCTGATTGTCTCGCACCGGATGTTCGAAGCTCAGTTGGCTCCTTTCATCGAGTGGAAGACCCAGAAGGGCTTCCAGGTTCAGGTCGCCTACACCGACGTGATCGGCTCGACCACTTCGGCGATCAAGACCTACATCCAGAGCGTCTACGCCGACACGGTCGGGAAGCCGGCCCCGTCGTTTGTCCTCTTCGTCGGCGATGACCAGCAGATTCCGGCTTATGGCTACAGCGGCCACATCTCCGACCTCTACTTCTGCGAATTCACCAACGACAACTTCCCCGAAATCTACTACGGCCGCTTCTCCGCCCAGAACACCGGTCAACTGCAGCCGCAGATTGACAAGACGCTCGAATACGAAAAATACCTGATGCCCGATCCGAGCTACCTGGCCGAGGTCACCTTGGTTTCGGGTGTCGACGGCACCTATGCCGCCACCCACGGTAACGGGCAGCTCAACTACGGCACCAACTACTACTTCAACGCCGCCCACGGCATCACGCCGAATGTCTGGCTCTATCCCGCATCTTCTGGCTCGGTGGAAGCCGCGATTATCAACACCATCAACGAAGGTGTCGGCCTCTACAACTACACGGCTCACTGCAGCCACGAAGGACACGGCGACCCGTCGTTCACCACAAGCGATATACCGGGCCTGACCAACTACCACAAGTACCTCCTCGGCATCGGGAACTGCTGCCTCTCCAACACTTTTGGCGATGACTACTCCACACCCTGCTTCGGCGAAGCCTTCCTTCAGCTGCCTGAACGCGGCGGGATCGGCTACATCGGCGGCAGCAATTCGACCTACTGGTACGAAGACTACTACTGGGGCGTCGGCTACGGTCCGGTGGTCGGCGCCGGCCCCACCTATGAGCAGACCACCCAGGGCGCTTACGACGGTCTGTTCCACGACCACGGCGAAGCGGTGTATCACCACTATGTGACCAACGACGCCATCATCTTCGCCGGCAACATGGCGGTCACGGAATCCGGATCCTCCCGGATCGCCTACTACTGGCAGATTTACCACGTGATGGGCGACCCCTCCCTGATGTCCTACATGGGGGTCCCCTCGGTCAACAACGTCGACCACCCGGCGACCATCCTCCTCACCGCCACCTCGGTGTCGGTACAGGCTGATCCCGGCTCCTACGTGGGGATTTCCAAGGACGGCGTCCTCCACGGCGCCGCCTATGTCGACGCGACCGGCTCGGTCGAAGTGCCGATCGACGCATTCGGCGTCCCCGGTGAGGTCGATATCGTCGTCTCCTGCCAGTTCCGGCAGCCCTACATCTCCACTATCATGGTCATCGCTCCCGATGGCCCGTACTGCGTGTATGATTCCCGCACGATCACCGAGGTATCTGGAAACGGGAACGGTGTGGTGGATGGCGGGGAGAGTTTCACGATGGGGGTTCAGATCAAGAACGTGGGTCCGGACGCGGCGTACAATGTGGAGGCGTCGTTGACGACATCGGATACGTACGTGACGATCACGGACGGTGTGGAGTCGTACGGGACGATCGCGGGGGACAACGGGACGGGGTATGTGGCGGACGGGTACGGGTTCAGTCTGGACGCGGGGACGCCGGACGGTCACAATGTGGTGTTCACGTTGGCGGTGACGGGGACGAACCGGGAGACGTGGACGGGGAACTTCACGGTGAAGGTGCACGCGCCGGAGGTGGGTTTTGGTCAGGTGGCGATCAACGACGTTTCGGGCAACAGCAACGGGATATTGGATCCCGGGGAGACGGTGGATCTGACGGTGACGTTGACGAACGCGGGGACGGGCGAGGCGTTTGGGGTGGTTGCCGATCTGGGGGTCAGCGACAGCTACGTGACGGTGGTGGACGGCGGGGGGACGTATGGGTGGCTGGATTCGCTGGTGGGGGTGGCGAGCAACGGTGGTGACGTGTACACGGTGAGCGCGTCGTCGTCGTGTCCGATGGGGTACGGCGTGCCGGTGAGTCTTTCGGTGACGGGTGCGAACGGGTACACGGCGGTGCTGTCGTTCACCCTGATTGTGGGGGATCGGGTGGCGTTTTTCACGGATGATTTTTCGTACAACCAGGGGTGGACGGGCCTCGGGGGTTCGGGGGAGTGGACGATTGGAGCGGCGACGGGGGGCACGGGGAGCGACAGTTACGGGGGTCCGGATCCGAGCGTGGACCACACGGCGACGAGCGACAACGGGGTGCTGGGGAACGACCTGACGTCGGGGACGGGTGGTGACTACGCGGGGGGTTTGACGACGACGTACTGGGTGACGTCGCCGGTGATCGACTGTGCGGACTACACGGGGGTGCAGTTGCGGTACTGGCACTGGCTGGGGATTGAGAGTCCGTCGTACGACCACGTGTACCTGCAGGTGTACGACGGGACGAGCTGGGTGCAGTTGTTCACGAACGCGGCGTCGACCGACGAGACGAGCTGGACGGAGTCGTACTACGACGTGTCGGCGTACGCGGATGAGAATGCGGATTTCCAGATTCGTTTTGGGATTGGGACGACGGACGGGAGCTGGAACTACTGCGGGTGGAACCTTGACGACGTGGAGTTGAAGGGGTACAACCAGGCGACGGGGGGGACGGCGGTGTGCGTGCTTCCGGAGACGGAGGTGAGCGACAGTCTGTTGGCGGGGGGGAGTTCGTCGCAGGGGGTGAAGGTGTACAACACGGGGGACGGGACGCTGCGGATCCGTTTTGTGCCGATGGTGTCGTGGTTGGTGTGCGGGACGGAACAGAACTACGTGCCGGCGGGGGATTCGCTGGTGTTTCCGTTCACGATCACGACGGAGGGCCTGGCGCCGGGGGACCACGTGGGTTTGTTGCACTACACGACGAACGACAACCTGCACGCGTCGGGTGACATCACGGTGCGCCTGCACGTTCACACGCCGGGGGTGGAGTTCAGCGCGGGTGGGTTGACGGACAGCCTGGCGACGGGGGACGTGGCGGAGCAGAGTATCTGGGTGCGCAACTCGGGTCTGGGGGTCTTGCACATCACGTTCACGGAGAGCCTGCCGTGGCTGAGTTGTCCGAGCGGGGCGATCACGGTGAACCCGTCGGACAGCGCGGCGGTGGCGGTGACATTCAGTTGCGGGGGATTGGCGCCGGGGGCGTACAACGGGGCGCTGAACTACACGTCGGACGATCCGGCGCACGCGACGGGGAGCCTGCCGGTGTACTTGTACATATACGCGCCGGCGGCGCAGTTGAGCGTGGCGGAGATCGCGGCGGCGACGAGTCCGGGGGATTCGGTGGAGGTGCCGTTCACGATCAGCAACAGCGGTGCGGGGCGGTTGGTGTACAACCTGACCTGCCAGGCGTTCGATCTTCCGAAGACGGCCAGCGCGGCGGCGGCGGCGGAGACGGCGGTGCTTCTGGGGTACCGGTCGGCGGGGGATGACAAGGGTGACGGCGAGCAGCCGTTCTACGCGGCGGGGGGCAGGAGCCACGGGGGCCCGGACACGTACGGGTACAGCTGGATCGATTCGGACGATCCGGGTGGTCCGGCGTTTTCGTGGGTGGACATCAGCGGGGTGGGGACGGCGGTGGCGCTGGGGGACGATGCGATGAGCGGGGCGCTGGATCTGGGTTTTGCCTTTCCCTACTACGATTCGAGCTACAGCGCGGTGTACATCGGGTCGAACGGGATCCTGACGTTTGGGTCGGGATCGACGGCGCGGGTGAACACGGGGCTTCCGACGGCGGCGGTGCCGAACAACCTTCTGGCGCTGTGGTGGGACGACCTGAATCCGTCGAACGGTGGCCAGATCTACTACTACCAGGATGCGAGCCTGGGGCGGTTCATCGTGAGCTTTGTGGACATTCGGAACTACCTGTACCCGTCGGGGACGGGGAGCCTGAATTTCCAGGCGATTTTGTGGGCGAACGGGAAGATCACGCTGCAGTACCAGACGATGGATCCGGGGACGGACGCGGAGGGACTGTCGGGGGCGACCGTGGGGATGGAGAACGCGAGCGGGACGGACGGATTGCAGGTGGTGTACAACGGTCCGTACATGCACGACAACCTGGCGATCACGCTGAGCGTGGTGCGGTGGCTGTGGGCGGAGCCGAGCGGGGGGACGGTGGAGCCGTACGGGACCGCCGAGGTGGTAGTGCACCTGGATGCGGGGGAGCTGGAGGCCGGGGTGTACACCGGCCAGGTGTCGGTGACGACCAACGACCCGCTCTTGCCGACGGCGACGCTTCCGGTGACGCTGACGGTGAGCAGCTGGGTGTGCGGTGACGTCGACGGCGACGGGACGGGCCCGAAGGTGAGCGACCTGACCTACCTGGTGGCCTTCCTCTTCCGCGGCGGCCCGATGCCGCCGGTGCTCGCCGCCGCCGACTGCGACGGCCAGGGCGGCGACGCCATCGCCATCGGCGACCTCACCTACCTGGTCGCCTTCCTCTTCCGCAGCGGTCCGCCTCCCATCTGCCATTGATAATCTGCTGCGAATACCTGCCACCCCGGCTCAACAGCCGGGGTGGCGGCGCAAAGAGGAACAGGTAACCAGGCATGACACACGCGCTTTCCGCCAAGCACTCTTAGAAGATATGAGGACCCCATGAGAGCATTACTTGTGTCCACGGCGCTCGCACTCCTGTTGCTTGCCTCTCCCCTGCTTGCCGGCCCCTACGGCCCGTCCGGCGAAACCGAACTCGTCGCCCTGCCCGGCGCAGCCGCGGGCGACCCGGTTGCCGTCACGGTCGAGCAGTCCGGCCCGGTCCGTACCGTCATCTCCTACTCGATCGGCGCCTACGAGAAAACGCCGTATACCATCGGCGGCGAAACCTACTACGAAATCACGCTTCCCGACGAGGCCGTCCAGTTGGCCAAAGGGGAGCCGGCTCTCCCCTCCCTGCGGAGGAGCATCATCATTCCCGCTGACGCCGAAATGGGCGTCACGGTCCTCTCGGCCGACTACGTCGACATCGAAAACGTGCTCGTCGCCCCGTCCAAGGGGAATCTGCTCCGCACGGTCCTTCCGAGCGACGTGCCCTTCGAATTCGGACCGGCCTATTCGCTCGACCGGTTCGCTCCGGCCGACCTCGCCGCGCTCGGCGAGCCCTACATCTTGCGCGACCACCGCGGCCTGGTCGTAGAGGTCAACCCGATCCAGTACAACCCGGCGACCAAAATTCTGCGCATCTACACATCGGTGTCCATCGAAATCCGCGTTACCGGCCCGGGCCGGATCAATGTCCTGGACTCCCCCGGCATGGCCCGCCGTCCGGTCGCCGATTTCGAATTCACCTATCGCCGGCACTTCATCAATTTCGATGCCTTTGTGGGCAAGTACACTCCCGTGGCCGAAGCGGGCGACATGCTCATCATCACCTACGGGCAGTTCGCCGATGACATGCAGCCGCTCGTGGACTGGAAGACGAAAAAGGGCATGAAGACGACGATGGTCAATGTCGCCGCTATCGGCAACAATGCCGCTTCGATCAAGAACTTCGTCCAGGCTTTCTACGATTCCACCAACCTCGCTTTCCTCCTCCTCGTCGGCGACGCCGCCCAGGTCGCGTCTCCCTCCGCCTCCGGCGGCGAGTCCGACCCGAGCTACGCGAAACTCGCCGGCGGCGACTCCTACCCGGAAATTCTGGTCGGCCGCTTCTCGGCGGAGACCGACGCCCAGGTCCAGACCCAGGTGCAGCGCACGCTCATGTATGAGATGAACCCGGCCGGCGCCGACATGTACGTGCAGGCTACGGGCATCGCGTCCTCCGAAGGTCCCGGGCACTTCGGCGAATACGACTACCAGCACATGAACCTGATCCGCAACGACCTGCTCGCCTACAACTACACGTCGGTCGATCAGATCTACGACCCGGGAGCGAGCGCGTCGGCTGTGGCCACGGCCCTTAACGCCGGCCGCGGCGTAGTCAACTACGTCGGCCACGGATCCACTACCGCCTGGTCCACCACCGGCTTCAGCAACAGCAACGTCAACAGCCTCGTCAATGACAATCTGCTGCCGGTGATCTTCAGCGTCGCCTGCGTCAACGGCGACTTCGGCGGCACCACCTGCTTCGGCGAAGCCTGGCTGCGCGCCACACATAACGGAAATCCCTCAGGCGCGCTGGCCGCGTACATGTCGTCGATTAATCAGTCCTGGAATCCTCCCATGGACGGACAGGACGAGATCAACGACCTCCTCGTCGCCGAAGCCAAACTGACTGTCGGCGGCCTCTGCTTTAACGGCTCCTGTAAAATGATCGACCTCAACGGGGCCGACGGCATCGAGATATACGACACCTGGCACATCTTCGGCGATCCCTCGGTCATGCTCCGCACGCTCGCGCCGACCGCCCTGGCGGTCTCCCACTCGGACGTCATCATGGTCGGCTGGAGCAGCATGGCCGTGACCGTCGCCGGCGTGTCCGGCGCGCTCTGCGCCCTCACCTACAACGGGCAGATCTACGCGACCGCCTACACCGATGCCGGCGGCAACGCCTCCCTCGCGCTGCCCCCGGAACTCCCCATCGGCAACGACATGACCCTGACGGTTACCGCCCACAACCGCATCCCCTACGAGGTCGAGCTGACCGTCATTACGCCCGACGGTCCCTACTGCCTCTATGACACGAACACCCTGACCGAGGTATCTGGAAACGGGAACGGTGTGGTGGATGGCGGGGAGAGTTTCACGATGGGGGTTCAGATCAAGAACGTGGGTCCGGACGCGGCGTACAATGTGGAGGCGTCGTTGACGACATCGGATACGTACGTGACGATCACGGACGGTGTGGAGTCGTACGGGACGATCGCGGGGGACAACGGGACGGGGTATGTGGCGGACGGGTACGGGTTCAGTCTGGACGCGGGGACGCCGGACGGTCACAATGTGGTGTTCACGTTGGCGGTGACGGGGACGAACCGGGAGACGTGGACGGGGAACTTCACGGTGAAGGTGCACGCGCCGGAGGTGGGTTTTGGTCAGGTGGCGATCAACGACGTTTCGGGCAACAGCAACGGGATATTGGATCCCGGGGAGACGGTGGATCTGACGGTGACGTTGACGAACGCGGGGACGGGCGAGGCGTTTGGGGTGGTTGCCGATCTGGGGGTCAGCGACAGCTACGTGACGGTGGTGGACGGCGGGGGGACGTATGGGTGGCTGGATTCGCTGGTGGGGGTGGCGAGCAACGGTGGTGACGTGTACACGGTGAGCGCGTCGTCGTCGTGTCCGATGGGGTACGGCGTGCCGGTGAGTCTTTCGGTGACGGGTGCGAACGGGTACACGGCGGTGCTGTCGTTCACCCTGATTGTGGGGGATCGGGTGGCGTTTTTCACGGATGATTTTTCGTACAACCAGGGGTGGACGGGCCTCGGGGGTTCGGGGGAGTGGACGATTGGAGCGGCGACGGGGGGCACGGGGAGCGACAGTTACGGGGGTCCGGATCCGAGCGTGGACCACACGGCGACGAGCGACAACGGGGTGCTGGGGAACGACCTGACGTCGGGGACGGGTGGTGACTACGCGGGGGGTTTGACGACGACGTACTGGGTGACGTCGCCGGTGATCGACTGTGCGGACTACACGGGGGTGCAGTTGCGGTACTGGCACTGGCTGGGGATTGAGAGTCCGTCGTACGACCACGTGTACCTGCAGGTGTACGACGGGACGAGCTGGGTGCAGTTGTTCACGAACGCGGCGTCGACCGACGAGACGAGCTGGACGGAGTCGTACTACGACGTGTCGGCGTACGCGGATGAGAATGCGGATTTCCAGATTCGTTTTGGGATTGGGACGACGGACGGGAGCTGGAACTACTGCGGGTGGAACCTTGACGACGTGGAGTTGAAGGGGTACAACCAGGCGACGGGGGGGACGGCGGTGTGCGTGCTTCCGGAGACGGAGGTGAGCGACAGTCTGTTGGCGGGGGGGAGTTCGTCGCAGGGGGTGAAGGTGTACAACACGGGGGACGGGACGCTGCGGATCCGTTTTGTGCCGATGGTGTCGTGGTTGGTGTGCGGGACGGAACAGAACTACGTGCCGGCGGGGGATTCGCTGGTGTTTCCGTTCACGATCACGACGGAGGGCCTGGCGCCGGGGGACCACGTGGGTTTGTTGCACTACACGACGAACGACAACCTGCACGCGTCGGGTGACATCACGGTGCGCCTGCACGTTCACACGCCGGGGGTGGAGTTCAGCGCGGGTGGGTTGACGGACAGCCTGGCGACGGGGGACGTGGCGGAGCAGAGTATCTGGGTGCGCAACTCGGGTCTGGGGGTCTTGCACATCACGTTCACGGAGAGCCTGCCGTGGCTGAGTTGTCCGAGCGGGGCGATCACGGTGAACCCGTCGGACAGCGCGGCGGTGGCGGTGACATTCAGTTGCGGGGGATTGGCGCCGGGGGCGTACAACGGGGCGCTGAACTACACGTCGGACGATCCGGCGCACGCGACGGGGAGCCTGCCGGTGTACTTGTACATATACGCGCCGGCGGCGCAGTTGAGCGTGGCGGAGATCGCGGCGGCGACGAGTCCGGGGGATTCGGTGGAGGTGCCGTTCACGATCAGCAACAGCGGTGCGGGGCGGTTGGTGTACAACCTGACCTGCCAGGCGTTCGATCTTCCGAAGACGGCCAGCGCGGCGGCGGCGGCGGAGACGGCGGTGCTTCTGGGGTACCGGTCGGCGGGGGATGACAAGGGTGACGGCGAGCAGCCGTTCTACGCGGCGGGGGGCAGGAGCCACGGGGGCCCGGACACGTACGGGTACAGCTGGATCGATTCGGACGATCCGGGTGGTCCGGCGTTTTCGTGGGTGGACATCAGCGGGGTGGGGACGGCGGTGGCGCTGGGGGACGATGCGATGAGCGGGGCGCTGGATCTGGGTTTTGCCTTTCCCTACTACGATTCGAGCTACAGCGCGGTGTACATCGGGTCGAACGGGATCCTGACGTTTGGGTCGGGATCGACGGCGCGGGTGAACACGGGGCTTCCGACGGCGGCGGTGCCGAACAACCTTCTGGCGCTGTGGTGGGACGACCTGAATCCGTCGAACGGTGGCCAGATCTACTACTACCAGGATGCGAGCCTGGGGCGGTTCATCGTGAGCTTTGTGGACATTCGGAACTACCTGTACCCGTCGGGGACGGGGAGCCTGAATTTCCAGGCGATTTTGTGGGCGAACGGGAAGATCACGCTGCAGTACCAGACGATGGATCCGGGGACGGACGCGGAGGGACTGTCGGGGGCGACCGTGGGGATGGAGAACGCGAGCGGGACGGACGGATTGCAGGTGGTGTACAACGGTCCGTACATGCACGACAACCTGGCGATCACGCTGAGCGTGGTGCGGTGGCTGTGGGCGGAGCCGAGCGGGGGGACGGTGGAGCCGTACGGGACCGCCGAGGTGGTAGTGCACCTGGATGCGGGGGAGCTGGAGGCCGGGGTGTACACCGGCCAGGTGTCGGTGACGACCAACGACCCGCTCTTGCCGACGGCGACGCTTCCGGTGACGCTGACGGTGAGCAGCTGGGTGTGCGGTGACGTCGACGGCGACGGGACGGGCCCGAAGGTGAGCGACCTGACCTACCTGGTGGCCTTCCTCTTCCGCGGCGGCCCGATGCCGCCGGTGCTCGCCGCCGCCGACTGCGACGGCCAGGGCGGCGACGCCATCGCCATCGGCGACCTCACCTACCTGGTCGCCTTCCTCTTCCGCAGCGGTCCGCCTCCCATCTGCCATTGATAGCAGCTTTTCTACTCACCCCCGCCTCAGCCGACTGCTGAGGCGGGGGTTCGCTTGCCCGCATTTTCGCTTGTGCCCTGCCGCGGCACAAGGTATACTGAATGCGTACACCGTTGCTCTGGCCGCACGTCGCCGCCGAAACTCCTGCCGGCGGCGGGGCCACGTAACACTGGAGGCTGCCAATGTCCAAATGTCTTGCCTTCGCCTGCCTGTACCTGTGCACTGCGAGCGCCGCCTTCGGCGCCCCGGAAACCGGCTGGGAG
Organism: Candidatus Zixiibacteriota bacterium; assembly: GCA_017999435.1. NCBI lineage: Bacteria > Pseudomonadati > Candidatus Zixiibacteriota > Candidatus Zixiibacteriota bacterium. The sequence goes on along the minus strand of JAGNLV010000005.1, from coordinate 31,735 downwards.
ACATTCCGCCCGGATCGCCAGGTGCAGTTCGACCGATTGGGCCGCAGCACGGACACTTGCCTGCTCTTCCGCCATAATCCCGACGATTCCGTTCTCGGCTACAGTTCGTCATTCACTGCCGGCCAGCAGACGATCGTCTACTTCGACCCGACTTCCTGTGCCGCCGATTCCACCTATCCCTTCGGCATCACCGAATTGTCCTTCACGCTCCTCGACCCGCCGTCCTACATTGATTCCCGTCTCTACAAGTGGCCGGTTGAGCTCGAGGTGGTCGTCTACGCCCTGGCCCCGTCCGGGGATCCGTGCGACGGTCCCGGCGCTCTGCTGTGCTCGGTTTCGGCTGCCTGCGACTCCGCCTCTTTCGCGTTCCCGCAGGTCGGCACCGTCCCTCTCCCCTCTCCCTGCTGCTTCGACGCACCCTTCTTCATCGGCATCAGGTACACCGACACCACCTCGTTGCGTCTCCCCTCCATCATGTGGGACACCGATTCCTCCCCGGCCCTCTGCGACGCCTTCCAGTTCTACGACACCGCCTGGTACGCCTGGAACATCTTCTGGGTTTACGATCCCGGATTCCCCTTCTTCTGGGTAGGCGGAGAGGCCCGCTCTTTGGCCTGCTGCGACGATTCCGACGGCGACCTGATCTGCGCCCAGTATGACAACTGCCCCGCGGTCGCCAACGCCGGCCAGCTCGACACCGACGGCGACGGCCTCGGCGACGCCTGCGACAACTGCCCGAATGATCCCAATCCCGGCCAGGAGGACGCCGATGCCGACGGTTATGCGGACGCCTGCGATAATTGCCCGGCCGTGTCCAATGCCTCACAGGCCGACGCCGACTCCGACAGCCTCGGCGATCTGTGCGATCCCTGCCCGACCGATCCTTCCAACGATGCTGACGGGGACGGCATCTGCGGCGCCGCCGACAACTGCCCCGGCCACTACAACCCGCTCCAGGAGGACAGCGACGCCGACGGCACCGGCGACGCCTGCGAAGTCCTCGACATCTGCACCGGCATCCGGGGGAATATCGACGGTTACCTGAACGACCTGGTCAACGTGGCCGACATCACGTTCTTTGTCGCCTACCTTTTCCGGGGCGGCCCCGCGCCTCCCGTGATGGCCGAGGCGGATGTCAACGCCGACGGCGAGATCGGGATCGCCGACTTGACCTTCCTGGTCGCGTACCTCTTTCGCGGCGGTCCGGCCCCGGCGCCGTGTTGAGCGGCGGCGGCGGTCGCCGCCGCCCCGGCTTGAGGGATCGTGACGTCGGGCGGACCGCGGAACGCGCGTCAGAATCTTGAGAAGCAGTAAGGCGGCTGGGCGGCGGCCAGGATGCTGTCGACAACCTCTGCAGATTTGCGCTTCGACACTCGTGCCAGGCCGTAATCCACCAGTTGCGACAGCCGCACCGCCCCCAATATCACAGAGGAGAAATCGGCGACCTCCATTTCAACCGCCACGTCGCACTTCCTTTTCGGCGCCGCTGCGGCTCTGCCCTCGCAGAAGTGGATGGCGGTCGTCCCGGCGGTTTTTCCCCACCACCGGTCGGCCAGCGTAAACGCCACGGTTGCCTCGCCCGGCCCGAATTTCGCCTCCGACGCCGCCGCCAGGAGCGACTGCACGTCGAGGACGCGGTACATCGGCCCCACGGCGCAGGCGGCCACCTCGTGGTACACCGAGGCGTAAAGGCCCTCCGAACCGTTGCGCGGATCGACCGGCGCGTAGTGGAAATTCGGATCGGGCAAGTCCAAAATCACCCGCCGCACCTGATCGCGCTGACTGTGGAGAAAGGCCAGGAACTCCGCCAGCACTTCGGGAGATTCGTACAGGCACTCCTCCACGCAGAGATCGTTGCTGACGAAATTGCCCGGCGCCCCGGGGCGAAAGCGATAGACCATGAAGCCGCGCACTTCGCGCCCGTCGCGGTACACGACTGCGCGCCCTCCGCCGGCCGCCCCCACCGTCTGGCGAAGCGACAGCTCGGTCTCGTCCAGCATGCCGGTCCGTAGCGCCAGCAGCCGGTTATGGCAGCGCGTCATGGCGGCGAAATCCCTCTCCTCCCCGTGGGCCAGGTGGCCCTTGCCGGCCGCGTGCGGCAGCGTCTCGGGCAGAATCGTGTAGCGGTATTTCTTGCCGCCGTACCCGAAACCCATCTTGCGGTAGAAGTCCGGCCGGAACGGCCACAGCACCGCCATCGGCGCGCCGGCGGCCGCATACTTGTCGAGGTAAAACCGGACCATGCCGCCGGCCACTCCCTCGCGCTTGACCGTCAGATCCACCGCCACTCCGCCCAGCCCGCCCGCCGCCACCAGCGCACCGCGGAAATTCATCCGGTAGTCATGGACCCGCATGCACCCGACCAGGCGGTTCCCCCGGTAGCTTCCATAGAGGGTCACGCGCACATCCTGGCGCCGTTCCGCGATCCGTTGCCGGAGTTTCTCCCGGTCCCGCTCGTAGATCATACCCAGCCCCGGATAGGCGTCGATCTGGAGGCGAATGAAGGCGTCCAGGTCGCGGTCCTCAATTTCCCGAATCTCCGTCGCCACGCGCGTCCTCCGTCTGATTTTCAGTACCGCCCGAAGAGCCTGGCGAGCACCGCGTGAAACCGGTGCACGCCGCGGGCCTTTCCGGCATACATCAGAATGCACTTCCCCACAACCGTCTCCATGCCTGCCTCTCGGGCCGTGCGGGCCGCCTCGGTGAAATCCGCTCCTTGCTGAAACCAGATGCGCCGAATGCCGCGGGCAAGAGCGTCCGCCACCACCTCCCCCGCCCGGTCCGGACGGATTGCGACCACCGCTCCCTCGACGTCGTCGGGGATATCCCGCAGCGACCGGTACGCCCGGTCCCCGTCGACCTCCGCTCTCCGCGCATTGACCGGGTACACCCGGTACCCCTGCCGCTTCAATTCGCGGTACAGGTAGCCCCCGAATTTCCGCGTCTCGTCGGTTGCGCCCACCACGGCAATCGGCGCCGGGGAGGCGAATTTCGCAATCGTGTCATCCATATCGTGACCCTGTTGTGTCAGAAAGCTTCCACTATGTACCGCCCGGCGACAAACAGCAGGAACGCTGTCAGGAGCGCCTTTATGCCCCGCGCCGGCACCCGCTTCTGCAGCCGCGCTCCCGTATACGTCCCGAAGGCCCCGCCGATCCCCAGGGCCAGACCCAGCAGCCAGTCCGGCTGGGCCGCCGTGCTGCCGGTCAACCCGGAGAGGTCGATCAGCCAGAACATGGCCACACCGGCCGCCGAGCTGACAAAAGTGCCGAAGAGCGCGGCCCCGGCCACGGTGTAGACGGGCAGACCGAAGGCCGAGACCAGAAACGGCGCAATGACCGCGCCGCCGCCGATCCCGTAAGCCCCGCCGGCCACGCCGACCAGGAAACTCAGCAGGAGGATTTTCGGAGTTGAGGCCGTGTATCGTTGGCGCCCGAAATCGTACTCCACAGTGAGCTTCGTCAGCCGTCCCCCCGAGACCTCGAACCGCCCCGCCCCGTTGCCCCGCGGTGATGGCCTTGCGCCTTCCCCACGCACCACATCGCGGAGCAACCGTACGCCGACAAAGGCGAGCACCAATCCGGCAAACACTTTGAACGCCGACGGGTCCGGCAGCAGGGTCACGCGGATGACCGTCCCGATCGCCATGCCGGGCATGGTCCCGATCACGATCGCCCAAGCCAGCGGCCAGAGCATCCGTTTCTCCCGCCCGTACCGGTAGACGCCGCTCGGTATGCCGACCACGTTGTACAGGAGGTTCGTGGGCGTGACTCCGGGCCCGGTAAAGCCTAGCACGCTCACCTGAAAGGGCAGCATGAGGAATGCCCCCGACAGCCCGCCGGTCGAAGTCAGCGTTGACACGCAGAAAGCCACCAGCGATGGCAACCACCACCAGGTCTCGACGCCGCTGACCGGAAACTCAGTCACTCATCGGCTCCGCAATTCCCCCACGCGCCGGCGGTTCGTTAACGATCCGCAATATCGGGGTTTCAACGCCCGGCCGCAACGACTCGGTGTTTGCACGGGGGTTTTTGGCGGACCCGGACATTGGCGGCCAGAGGCGTTGGGAGCGACGGCGCCCTGCGGAGTTTGCACGTCCCGGCCCGGCAGAATCTGCGATCCCCCGAACTCGTCTAAACGTCCATTTGGCAAACATTTCAGACCGATGGGCAGCCGGGCGGTCGGACCTCCGGAGAGGGCGGTTTTTTTCGCCGAAATTCCTTGCTTTATCCGATGTACCGACATTAGTTTACCCCGTGTGTGACTTTGCATAATGCGATTAAACGCCTGAGCGGTCCTGTGCGTCTGTCAGGTAAAACGGTTTAATCCGATGGGAAGGTATATGTTGCGAAGAGTGCTCACTATCACTGCCGCCCTTGCCGCAGGCCTGTTGCTGATATCCGGTTCCGCGGAGGCCCGTGACGACGGCGGCCTTTCCGGCCGCGGGTACAACCGGCCCATGGCCAGCCGCAGCCCGGCCTACTGCATGACCCTGCACAACGTCGGCCGCCTCGTCCTGGCCGTCAACAACAACGGAACCTTCGGTTCGGAATTCTCCGTGCCCAGCGACGCTCCGGACTGCTTCACGGGCCAAACCCCTCCGCCCGGCGGCTGCCAGTACCCCAAGGGCACGGGCGCCATGTATATGTTCTCGGCCGCCTTCTGGATCGGCGCCGTCCTCGGCCGCGACACCCTTGTGTCGACCGGTTCGGAGGGCTGGAGCGATGTCCGGCAGTTTTTCCCCAATGACGAACCTTTCGGCAATACTGTCCGCCGCTCGATTATCGACCCCGAGTCGGAGGAGTACGTCAATGCCGTCTCGGAACAGGATTTCATTGCGCTCTATACCGACACCTCCACGATCCTGGCCGATGCCGAGGAGGATGGCACCGCCCACCGGCCGCTGAACATTCAGGTCACCCAGCGTTCCTATGCGTGGTCCTATGACTATGCCGACGACATCATCCTCTTCGACTACGAAATCAAAAATATCGGCAACATCGACCTCCGCAACGTGTATATGGGCGTCTATGTGGATGCCGACGTGTGCGATAACTGCCAGGACAACGAAGGGTTTGCCGACGACATTTGCGGCTTCCTCGTGACCTATCCGCGGGAATACGGGCGCATGCGCTGCGAGTACAACGACACCGTGTACATCGCCTGGATCGCGGACAACGACGGCGACTTCAACGCCGGCGAGGGGATTCAGTCCACGCCGCACGTCACCGGCACCCGCATCGTCCGCACCCCCGCCGACACGCTCGATGTCTCTTTCAACTGGTGGGTGAGCAACGGCAATGCCGCGCTCGATTTCGGCCCGCGCGAGAAGGACTCGGTCGGACGCTGGAAAGAACCCTACCGTGACTTCCGGACCGGCGGCACCGGCACCCCGGTCGGCGACCGCAACCGCTACTACTCGCTCCGGAACCGCGAGTTCGACTACGACCAGATCTTTACCAACACGATCCGCGAGGGCGACCCCAGTTGGATTAAGCCGCCCTCGGCGCTCGCGCCGGACATCGCCGACGGATTCGATACCCGCTACCTGCTCTCCTTCGGACCGTTCAACATTCGCAAGGGACAGAAGCTGCCGCTTTCATTCGCCTATGTGGCCGGGGCCGATCTCCATCGGGATCCCGATAACGGCGACAATCTCCTGGCCGATCCGGTTCTCTACTACTCCAACCTCTATTTCGATTCGCTGGCCGAAAACGCCACCTGGGCCTCCTGGATTTATGACAACCCCGGCGTCGACAGCGACAGCGACGGTTATTCGGGAAAGTTTCGCTGCATGGCGACCCTGCCCGACGGGTCTCGCATCTGCCTGGAGGACTGCGACACGACGGCCGCCAATGCGCCGGGTGCGCAGTGGGAGGTAGTCGCTTACATGGGCGACGGCATCCCCGACTTCCGCGGCGCCCGGCCGCCGGATGCCCCGCGCATCTGGCTTGAACCCAAGGTCGGCCAAATCCGGGTCCGCTTCAACGGCAAGGCCTCCGAAACCGGGGTTGACCGCTTCTCCGGCCTGAATGACTTCGAAGGCTACCGGATCTACCTCGGCCGCGACAACCGGGAGACCAGCTTCAGCGTGCTGGCGTCCTACGACCGGCACGACTTCAACAAGTGGGACTACGATCTGGACAAGGGCTGGCAGCTCAACGACCCGCCCTATACGCTCGACTCCCTGCGCGCTCTCTTCCAGGATCCCACTCTCGACCCGGGTGCGTGGACCTTCTCGCGCGCCTACACGCCGGCCGTGAACCCGGATCCGCGCTTCCCCCAGTACTACTTCGCCGCGCAGGACTACAACGTGTCGGATCTGACCAACCTGAAGGGCATCCACAAAATCTACCCGGATCAACCTTACCCCTCCAGCCTGATTCCTTCCGAGGCGGATCCGAGCGAACTGACTCCCGACGGCTTCTTCAAGTATTTCGAGTACGAGTACATCATCGACTCGCTCCTCCCCACCGTCCCGTACTACGTGAACGTGACGGCGTTCGACTACGGTTCGCCCTCCTCCGGCCTGTCGTCGCTGGAGACCTCCAAGACGGTCGGTTCGAAGATGGCTTACCCGCTGGCTACGGCGCAGGCCGTGGAGCAGGAGAATCTCGATGTCATCGTGTACCCGAACCCGTATCGATCGGACGGCGGGTACCGCGCTCTGGGCTTCGAGGGGCGCGGCGCCGACGACATCAACCGGCCCGACAGCCGGGTGCGCGACCTGCACTTTGCCAATCTGCCGGCCAAGTGCACGATCCGGATTTACACGCTCGACGGCGACCTGGTGCGCGAGATCAAGCACGACATGGATCCGAGCGATCCCAATGCGTCCCATGATTCCTGGGATCTGATCACGCGCAACACGCAGATGGTCGTGTCCGGTCTGTACTACTGGACGGTGGAGGACGAAGAGGGCAACACCCAGATGGGCAAAGTCGCCATCATCATGTGAGACCCTCGCCCCATGGACATTCCCAGCCGGCGGGTTCCGACCCGCCGGTTTTCTTTGCCCGCCGCCTCTCGCGGTATGCCGCGCGGCGAAAGAATCTCCTTGTCAGATACCGGCGCGATGTCATATAATGTGAATTGTATCACAAGCTCGTAAGGCAGAAAGGACGATACATGAATCTGGCCGAACTGCAAAAACTTGCCGAATCACACCGGGCGGAGTTCCTTGACCTGAAATTCTGCGATCTTCTCGGTGTGTGGCATCACATGACCCTTCCCATTGCCGCGCTGAAACCCAGCCTCTTCGAACAGGGCGTCGGCGTCGACGGCTCCTCCCTCCCCGGTTTCTCCTCGATCGAGCGCGGCGACATGATCCTTATCCCCGACACCGCGACCGCCTTCATGGACCCCTTCTTCGACCGTCCGACGCTCTCCATGATCGGGGACGTGATGGAATCGGCGGACCGGATCCTCCCGTACTCCCGGAACCCCCGCCGGGTTGCAGCCGACGCCGAGCGTTTCCTCCAGGCAGCCTTCCCCGGCGTCCAGTGCATTCTGGGCCCGGAATTCGAGTTCTACGTATTCGACAAGGTCAACTTCTTCCAGGGGGCCGAGAGCGCCTTCTACCACCTCGACTCGGTCGAAGCCGATTGGAGCGCGGCGGCCGACGAGGAGAGCCTCGGCTTCAAGATTCCCCACAAGAAGGGGTATCATATCGCTCCGCCCATGGACCGCACCTTTAACTTGCGCTCGGAACTCGCGGTCCTGCTTGCGGATGTCGGCGTCCATCTTAAGTACCACCACCACGAGGTCGGTTCCGGCGGACAGCACGAGATCGAGGTGGAGTTTTCTCCCCTCCGCCGCATGGCCGACCTGTCGATGCTCGTGAAGTACATTATCAAGAACCATTGTTTCCGCCGCGGCAAATCCGCCACCTTCATGCCCAAGCCGCTCTTCAACGAACCCGGTTCCGGCCTCCACGTCCACCAGTACCTTGCCGATGCCAACGGTTCCTTGTTCTACGACAAGAACGGCCCGGCGATGCTCTCCGAGACCGGCCTGCACTTTGTCGGTGGTCTGCTGAAGCATGTCGATGCCCTGCTGGCCTTTACAAACCCGTCGACGAACTCGTTCAAGCGCCTGGTGCCCGGTTTCGAAGCCCCTATCATCGGTTCTTACTCGATGGGAAACAGGACTGCCTGTATCCGCATCCCCGGTTACCAGCGTGATCCGCGGAAGATGCGTTTTGAGTTCCGCCCCCCGGACGGCACCATGAACTTCTACCTTGCCTATGCGGCCATGCTCATGGCCGGGCTGGATGGCATCAAGCGCAAACTCGACCCGGGCGCCCCCCTCGACCGCAACGCCGACCACCTCACGCCCGAGGAACTCAAGGCCCACCACCAGCTGCCCACCACCCTGACGGGGGCGCTGGATGCCCTGGAGAACGACTGCGACTTTCTGCTCCAGGGGGGGGTCTTTACCCGCGACCTGGTGGAAAACTGGATTGCCCTGAAGCGAAAAGAAGTCGCCCAGATACAAATTCGTCCCACACCGCACGAATTTGAGTTGTACTACAACACCTGATGTTGTATAAATAGCGCTGATTTCGCCGGCTGCGGAATGCCGGTGGCCGGTCTTTCCCTCCCCGCCGGCTGCCGGCGCGCGCCGGCTTTTTATTGCGGTGGACGGCGTCGGCGTGCAAAGCGGCCTCTTCCCCGCCGAATGCTCTTGCGTTCCCCGCGCAACATCGCAAACATTTCCTCCGTCTGTCCTTAAGGACAGGCTGTGACCCATATTCTCGTTGTGGAGGACCTCATGTCTGCTGTTCGCAACCGCCTTCGCGCGAGCGCTCTCGCGGCGCTCGCCGGTGTGTGCCTTGCCTCGGGTGTTCGCGCCGCTGATCCGAGCGGCGGGTGGGAGGGCTCGATCGACATCCCCGGTTCTGCCCTCGCTTTCACCGTGGAATTCAGCCGGGATTCCGCCGGCGCCTGGGCCGCCGTGGTCGACATCCCCGCCCAGAACGCCGCCGACCTGCCGGTCGAGGGCATCATCGTCACCGACGATTCCCTCATCTTCGCCCTCGCCGGAATTCCCGGCGCCCCGGTCTTCCGCGGCGCCTTCGCCGCTGATTCCGGCGCCGTCGCCGGTAACTTCACCCAGGGCGGCCAGGCGTTCCCCTTCTCCATGACCCGCCTCGATGTGGCTGCCCGGCAGGCGCGGGCCGCGGCTCTGGCGGACAACCTCGCCCGGATCCGCTCGTTCATCGACACCGCGCTCGCCCCCTGGAAAGTCCCCGGCCTGGCCATTGCGATCGTCAAGGACGACAGTGTGCTGATGATGGAGGGGTTTGGTCTGCGCGACCGCGAGAACAACCTCCCGGTCACCCCCCGCACCCTGTTCCCCATCGGATCCTCCACGAAAGCTTTCACGACTACCGCCCTCGCCATGCTCGTCGACTCCGGGCTGGTGGAGTGGGACGGCCGGGTGCGCGACTACCTCCCCGATTTCCGCCTCTCCGACCCCGAGATCACCGACCAGGCGACCGTGCGCGACCTCTGCACCCACCGCATCGGCCTGCCGCGCCACGACCTCATGTGGTACAGCTCCGACTGCACGCGCGAGGAGATGTACCGCCGTCTGCGCTACCTGGACTTCAGCAAGGACTTTCGCAGCGAATTCCAGTACCAGAACCTGATGTACATGACGGCCGGGTATCTGGTCGGCAGGGTCGCCGGTACCAGTTGGGAGGAGTTTGTCCGCGCCCGCATTTTCCTCCCCCTCGGCATGACCAACTCAAACTTCTCGATCGCCGAGTTGGAGAAGGCGCCCGAGTTTGCCCGCGGTTACGAGGAGAAGAACGACACCCTGGCGCTCATGCCGTACCGTCCGATCGAGGCGATCGGCCCGGCCGGCGCCATCAACTCCTCCGTCGATCAGATGGTCAACTGGATCCGCCTCCACCTGGCCAACGGCCTCCGGGACACGGTGCGACTGGTGAGCGAAGGCCAGATGATTGAGATGCACTCCCCCTGCGTCTCCCTCGATCGCGCCGGTGGCCGCTACCATGAGACCATTCTCACGAGCTACGGTCTCGGCTGGTTCATCGAGTCCTACCGCGGCCACTACCGCGTCCACCACGGCGGCAACATCGACGGCTTCTCCGCCCTCGCGTCGTTCCTCCCGGACGACCGGCTCGGCCTGGTCATCCTCACCAACAAGAACGGCACGCCCCTCCCCTCGATCGTCGCGAACTACGTCGATGACCTCCTCCTCGGCCTTGAGCCGGTCGACTACCATCGGCGCGCCCTGACCCAGCTCGCCGCCGCCGACAGCAGCCGGGGAACCGAGGCCCAGGCGGCCGCCGACCGCGTCCCGAACACCAAACCCTCGCACGACCTCAGCGCCTACGCGGGGGAGTACGAACACCCCGGCTACGGCGTCGTTACGGTGAGCCTCGCCGGCGTTCCCCGGAAGGACCAGCACCTCCGCGCTGTCCTGCACTCCCTCGAGTCGGATCTGGAGCACTGGCATTACGATGTTTTCCGCATGATCGATGAGCCGCTGGCCGACAAGAAAGCGCGGTCCTTCCTCTCCTTCTCGACCAACACCTTCGGCGACATCGACCGCCTCAGCGTCGTTCTCGAACCGACTCTCCCGCCTATCGAATTCGTCCGCCGGCCGGACAGCCGCCTCTCGGAACCCGCCTACCTGGCCCAGTTCACCGGCGACTACCTCTTGGAGCAACTTGCTGTGACCGTCGCCATCCAGGCCGACCGCCTGACTGTCACTGTCCCCGGCCAGCCGACCTACACCCTCCTGCCCTACCGGAATGACGAATTCACCTTCAGAGACCTGTCCGGGTACAGTGTCGCGTTCGACCGCGCCAAGGATGGCCGGATTACCGGTCTTCGCTTCAAGCAGCCCAACGGCGTCTTCAGCGCCGAGAAACGAACCGCGGAGGACACGCAGAACAAGTGAACGGGGCGGCGGCGTGCGGTCGGCCCTCGCCGGCCGTCCGCACGCCCCGGCCCGCGCGCGTCACAACCGCCTTGACTTCCCCCTCCTTTCGCCCTACGATTATCTCACCCTATGCAGACCGTGTCTCCGACACCCCGCCGCGATGCTCTCCGCGCCGGCAGTTGGTTCTTCCTGATCAACGCCGGGTTCGCCATCCTCATCGCGACCCGCTACATGGTCCACTTTACCGCGATCGCGGGCCTCGGGGCCTACCTGTACATCGCCATCGTGACCCTCAGCCACTTTGTGGCCCTGGTTTTCATCCCCTGGCTGGCGCTCTATGCCCCGGTGGCGCTCCTCGTGCCGCGCCGCGGCGTGCTGCTGCCGTGGGGGGCGTTGATCGCCGCGCTTACCCTCGGCCTGCTGGCTCTGGACACTCACGTGTTCAACCTCTACCGCTTCCACATCAACCGCTTCACCCTCGAGCTGCTTTTCGGCGGGGCCGGCGCGGAGATCTATGAATTTCACCCCTCGGAGTACGCGTTCGTCGCGACCGTGCTCGTTCTCGGAATCCTTTTCGAACTGTTCCTCTTCCGCTGGGTGTGGCGCGGACAGTGGTGGCGTCCCCTGCGCGTCGCCCGCTGGGCGGTCCCGGCGGTGCTCCTGATGATGCTGGCCGGCCACGCCGTCCATGCCTGGGCGGCCGCCAACGGCTCGCGCTCGATCACCCGGGCCTCGCGCTTCTACCCGCTCTACTTCCCCGCCACCGCCAACGATTTTTTCATCAAACACGGCTGGGCGTCGCCGGAACAGAACCAGCTCGCTCTGGCCGCCGGCGCCGATGAGTCCCGCAAGTACCTCCGCTACCCGCTGGCCCCCCTCCGCGCCGACTGTGGCTCCGGCGCCAACATTCTGCTCATCCTGCTCGACTCCTGGAACTACCGGGCGCTGGACTCGCTCGTCACGCCGCGCCTCTGGCATTTCGCCGCCTCGGCGGAGCAGTACCGCAACCACTACAGCGGCTCCAATGGGACCCGCACGGGCATCTTCTCGTTGTTCTACAGCCTCCCCGGCACCTACTGGTATGAGGTGCTCGCGGCCAAGATCCGCCCGGTATTCATTAACCACCTGCTTGCCTGCGGCTATCGGTTCGGGGTCTTCACCTCGGCCAGTCTCGTCAGCCCGCCTTTCGATCAGACGGTGTTCGCCGGCGTCCCGGGCATTCCCCTCCGCGTCCCCGGCGAGCGCGCGCACGACCGCGACCTTCAGATTACCAGAGACTGGCTCGCGTTCACTGAAGACTATGCCGCCTCCACCGGCGCCCCCCCCTTCTTCGGCTTTCTCTTCTACGATGCCCTCCACTCGATCAGCCACCCGGACGATTTCACCGGCCCCTTTCAGCCCGCCTGGACCCACGCCAAGTACTCAGCGTTGGGCGAGGACACCGACCCGGCCCCCTTCTGGAACCTCTACTGCAACGTGGCCTACTTCGAAGACTCGCTCGTCGGCCTCGTTCTGGCCGACCTCGAGGCGCACGGTTTGCTTGAAAACACGGTCGTGATTATCACCGGCGACCACGGCCAGGAATTCAACGAAAACGGCAAGGGTTACTGGGGGCACAACGGCAACTACTCGCGCGCCCAGCTGGGCGTCCCGCTGATCATCCGCTGGCCCGATTCCCTGCGGCCGACCGATTCGCTGTCGGCGCCCGCAGCCCAACCACCCGTCGCTCGCCACTGGACCAGCCATTTCGACATTGTACCGACTCTCATGCAGCGTCTGTTCCGCTGCCAAAACCCTGTCGGCGACTACAGCATCGGCCGCAACCTCGCCGACGCCGCCGGACGCGGCTGGCTGCTGGTCGGCAGCGAGGACAACTTCGCCGTGCTCGAACCTGATCGCATCACCAGCATCAACTTCGACCGCACTTTCGATATTACCGACACATCGCTCAACGAACTGCCCGGAGCCTCGCTCAACGCCTCCCTCATCAACGACATTCTCCGGCTGTCCAACGCGTACTACCTGAAATAGCCGGTCGCGCCGGCCTCGTCGGCCCGGTTCGGACTCGGCCTCTTGGCGGGCGGGATCGTCAGAGACAGAACTTGGCCTGGCGGCTGCGAAAGATCAGGTGATCGGCCCCGGCCACGGCTGCGAGAATGAGCAGGCAGATCCCTACCACTATGAGCGTATTGCCGCCGTCCCCAGCCACCGACTGCGGCACCCCCTCGAGCGTTCCGACCGCCTGGCGGGCGTTGTTGAACGCGCGTGTCCCATGCTGCAGGGACGGCTCGAACACCCCGCGCAGATAGCCTGTGAAAGTGCCGAGCCCCATGAAGTACGCCGTGGCCCCGAACGCCGCCGCCATCCCTCCCAGCCACCAGAGGGCGTGGTACCAGCGCCGCTTGGCGCCGGCAGCCCGGTCCGCGGCCAGCCGCGCCTCGACCGCCCCGACGAACCCCGGCGACAACACCCAGCCGGGATCCCGGCCGAGCGCCGCAAAGAGGGCCCGATAGCTCTCCACCCGCTCCCGGCAGTCGCGGCACTCGGCAAGGTGGGACTCGAACACCTGGTCGAGCGCCGACGTCCCGGTCTCCAGATACGCCTGCATCTCGTCGTCGGTCATGTGCCTGTCAACCATATGTCCTCCGTTCGGTATTTCGTCAACAGCCGGTCGCGCAACTGCCGGCGCGCCCGGAACAGGTAGTTCTTCACCGTGCCCATGGGCAGGCCGGTGATCTCCACGATCTCCTCGTACGTCATCTCGTCGAGATGGTACAGCGTGAGGATCGCCCGATACTGCGGCGGCAGATACGCCATCTCCGCCTGCACCCGGGCAAACAGGTCGCGCGTCTCAGCCGCCGCATCCGCCCCTTCCGCCGGATCGGCGATCGTCTCCAGCGGCGACGATCCGTCCTCGCCGGCCAGATCTTCCAGCAGCGGGATCTTCCGCCTCTGCAGGTGGTCGATGCACGCGTTGTAGGCGATCCGGGCCACCCACGTCGACACCCTGGCGTCATGGCGGAAGCTGCCGAGGTTGTGGAAAACCTTGAGGAACACGTCTTGGCAGACATCCTCGCGGTCGGCGGCATTCGCCACCATCCGGAAAACAATGTGGCTGACCAGCCGCTGGTGCCGGCTCACGAACGTCCGGAACGCCGCCTGGCTGCCGCGGAGGATTTCCTCAATTAAGGACCGGTTGTCCGGCGCAGCCTGCTCCATACATACCTAAAGACAGTATAGGCGGCCGCGGTGTTGCATCAAAGAAAATGCATTCTCCGGTGCAACAAAACGCCGCGCCGGGCGGTCGAATCGGTCAGACAGGACGGAAACGCGATGCAAGGAGAGTATTTATGTGGACCGATGTCTTGATCCCGCTGGTGATTTTCGGGACCGGCGTCGTCATCGTCAAACTGGTGCTGGACTACAAGCTCCGGCGCCAGATCCTCGAGAAGGGACCGGTGGATGACAAGGCGCAGCGTTTCCTTCTCCGGGAGGCGGAACTGGCCCGGCTGTCGTCGCTGAAGTGGGGCATGGTGCTGGTCGGGCTCGGGATTGCGCTGCTGGTCGGCTACATGAATCCGGACATGTTTGACGATGGGGGCGTGTTCGGGCTGATGCTTGTCCTGGCCGGGATCGGATTCCTCATCTACTTCGCCGTCGCCCAGCGGCACCTCGGGCGGCTCGAGCGGCCGCCGCAGGGATCAGTCTGAGGTCATTCTCCGATGGACCTTAACGGCGCTGTCCCGCCTGGGGAGCGCCGTTTTCCTTTCTTTCGACGGCCACACGACAACGCAATAGTTTGTGACGCAATAGGATACGTGCCTTGGTTTGCTGTCCGGGACCGGCGCGACGAGGGGATAAAAAAAGTCGCGTTTTGGTGCAAAAAAAGATTGACTTGATCCATAAGGCCTATTATACTGCCGTCGCTTCATGAGACCTCCCCTAAAGAAACTCGCCCGCGGTGTCCCCGCCCGGGCGAGTTTCTTGTTTGCCTGACGACTGCGCCGGGGCGCCCCGGTCGGGTCCCCGGCCCTCCGGTTTGCGCCCAGGCCGCTTCCTCCGCTCACGGCCCGGTCAGGCCGAGCTGGTCGAGAATGAAGGCGTACTCCAGGGCAACCTCTTTCAGGTAATCATAGCGGCCGGAGGCCCCACCGTGCCCCGCCCCCATGTTAGTCTTGAGCAGCAGAACGTGGTCATCGGTCTTGGTGGCGCGGAGTTTCGCCGTCCACTTGGCCGGCTCCCAGTACTGCACGCGCGGGTCGTTCAGCCCTGCCGTGACGAGCATCGCGGGATAATCCTTCGCGGTGACGTTGTCGTACGGCGAGTAGGACATCATGTAATCGTAGTAGGCCGGGTCATGGGGATTGCCCCACTCCTCGTACTCGATCACGGTCAGGGGGATCGACTCATCGAGCATGGTATTTATGACGTCGACAAACGGGACATCGGCGATGGCCACGGCCGCCAGGTCGGGGCGCATGTTGACGACCGCGCCGATGAGCAGGCCGCCGGCGCTGGCCCCCGAGATCACCATTCGGTCGGGCGCGGTGTAGCCCTGTTCGGCCAGGTAGTCGCCGCAGGCGATGAAATCGGTGAAGGTGTTGCGCTTGCGCAGCATCTTGCCGTCCTCGTACCACGGCCGCCCGAGGTATCCCCCGCCCCGGATGTGGGCGATGGCGTAGATGAAACCGCGGTCGATCAGGCTCAGCCGGTTGGCCGAAAACCAGGGCTCCATCGTCATGCCGTAAGCGCCGTAACCGTACAGGTAGAGCGGGTGGGAACCGTCTCTCACCATCCCTTTCCGGTAGCACATGGAAATGGGGATCCGTGTGCCGTCCGGTGCCGTCGCCCACACCCGCTCCTGGGCGTAGTCCTCGGGGTTGTAGCCGCCGAGCACTTCCTCCTGTTTCAGCGTGGTGCGCTTGCGCGAATCCATGTCGTAGTCAAAGATCGTGCTCGGCGTGATGAGCGATTGGAAATTGAGGCGGAGCTTCGACGCATCGTACGACGGGTTGCGGTTCGGATAGACCGAGTAGATCGGCTGGTCGAAGGCGATGTAGTGCACGGCGCCGTCGCTCACGGTCCGGATCTGGACCATGGGGAGACCGCGGTCGTGCTCGTAGACGACGAGATAGTCCTTGAAGCAGTCGACGCCGTCCAGTTTCACCGAATCCCGGGCCGGGATGACCTCGGTCCAATTGGCCGGCGACGGGTCAGCCGTGGGGGTGCGCAGCAGGCGGAAATTGACCGCATCCTTGTTCGTCGTGATGTAGAAATTGTCCCCCTGGTGGTCGACGGAATATTCCACCCCTTGCTCGCGGGGCGCAAAGAGCGTGAAGTCGCTCTCGGGATTGTCGGTCCGCAGATACCAGACCTCGGACGTGATCTGACTGCCGATCATCATCATCAGGTACCGCCGGCTGCGGGTCTCCCCCACGCCGACGTAGAAGGCCGGATCCTGTTCGTGATAGACCAGCCGGTCCTCGGCCGGCGCGGCGCCCAGCTTGTGGCGGAAGAGCTGGTAGGGCCGCCGGGTTTCGTCCTCGACCGTGTAGAATAGCGTGAGGTTGTCGCCGGCCCAGGCGACAGCCGAGACATTGGGGAGGGTGTCGCTGAAGTAATCGCCGGTGAGCATATTCTTGACCACCAGCGTGTACACCTCGCTGCCGGCGGTATCGAAGGTGTAGGCCAGCAGTTGCTGATCGGGGCTGATCTCGAAAGCGCCGACCTGATAGTAGTCGAAATTCTCGGCCAGCCTGTTCACATCGAGAATGATCTCCTCCGGAGCCTCCAGCGAGCCTTTCTTGCGGCAGTAGATGTTGTACTGCCGGCCTTCCTCTGTCCGGGCGTAGTAGTAGTAGTCCATGTAGCGGGCCGGCACGCTCATGTCGGTTTCCTTGATGCGGGCGCGCATCTCCTTGTAGAGGTCCTCCTGGAGCTGCGCGGTGTGCGCCATGCAGGCCTCAGTGTAGGCATTCTCGGCTTCGAGGTACGCCATAACAGCCGAGTCCCCGCGGTTGCGGAGCCAGTAGTAGTCGTCAATGCGGACGATATTGCCGTTCACAGTGTCGACGCGCGGGATCATGGCGGCTACCGGGGCATGCGGTGCGACGGCCGTTTCCTGGGCCAACGCGGCCGAGGCGACAAGGGCGACCGCGATCAAAATGAGAGCCAGCGAGTGTGAGAGCTTCATCGAACCGAAACCTCCTGAGGTTGAACACACAGCATGAAAGCTCCAATTTATACGCTCGACGGCAGACTGTCACGGAGAAACTGGGTTCCATGCGTTCGCCGCCGCCTCTTCGCAAGAGCCTTCCGTATTGGCGTACAGCAGGTTACAGAAGCCGAACCGGTCCCGTGCTTTTTCCACCCTGATTTCTCGTTGGCCCTCCCCGCGGCGCCGGCCGAGCCAACGTAGAGATCCCAACCACGCAAAGATTTCCTTTCCCTCCTTTAGCTCGCCGGCGGACGGTGCATACAAGGCGGTGAGGACGGCCCAGACAACGGCGGCGAACCTGGCGGTCGGAGCGCCCGGTGCGCCTTCCTCCACCTTCAGCACAATGGCCATCGCAATCGGAATCATCATCATCGTCGCCGCCGGGTTGGAAATCCACATCGACAGAACAAAGGTGGCGGCTATGAAGCCGGCCAGCAGGCAGCGGGGGGAGGCGCCGATGAGGGTGATGATGCGCAGGGCGATGCGCCGGTGGAGACCGCACCGCTCCATGGCAAGGGCCACGATGAATCCGCCGATAAAGAGGAAGATGACGCTGCTGACGTACTTGGCGGCCACGGCGTCCCCCTTCATGATCCCCAGGACCGGATGCAGGGCGATCGGCAGAAGGGCGCCGGCCGGAATGGGAATGGCCTCCGTGATCCACCAGACGGCCATCAGGACAGCGACCGCGGCGGCGGCGGTGACGGCCGGGTGGCCGGGCTGGAGATCGGCCGGCGCCAGGAGGCCCGGGGCCGCAGCCGGACCAAGAATAAGGCCGATGCGCATTTTCCAACGGCTCCACATGCGGCGCTCCGATCATCAGGAGGGATTGATGAGGAAGAGGTACGGCAGGAAGCAGACGGCGAGCGACAGAAACTGTGCGGCCGGGAGCCGCGGCAATCCCGGGAGGACCTCCCCCCCGGGCGACCGGCCGCCGTCGGCGGCGGCAATCCATTATTGCCGCCCGCGCCGCCGGTCAAAGGTGTTGACATCGACCGGCAAGCACGTAGATTGTAGTGTAGTACCGACCCGGAGAAGTACGTCGGACCGCATCCGCCGAACGACCGCCAACGACCGCGTTGCCGATGTGGCCGGACGGGCAAATCGTCACACCCGACTCTGAGGTATTCCATGCGCGCGCACACAGGCCGGCACTTCCCCCTCTCGGCGACCCTCATCCTGGTCATTCTCATCCTGGCCTCCGCCGCTCGGACGGCGGAGGCAGAAACCCGGGAACCGGTCTTTGTGCCGGGAGAGATGATTCTGCAGTTGTCCTCGGCCAAAGCCGCCGGCCAACTGGCTTCGGATTTCGCCGCCCTCGACCTGCGGCCCCGGCAACTGCTCTCGCGCCGCCTGAACATCTGGCTCTACGAATACCGCGCCGACGGGCACAAGGACACGGCTGCGCATGAGGAGGTGCTCGCCCGGGTGCGGCGGCATCCCGCGGTCGAGCTCGGCCAGTTCAATCATGAAGTGGCCCTCCGCTCGACCTTCCCCGACGACTCCTCGTTCGGCCAGCAGTGGGCGCTGCACAACACCGGCCAGACGGGAGGGGTTGCGGATGCCGATATTGACGCTCCCGAGGCCTGGGATCTGACGACCTCCGGGACGACGGCCGACGGGGATCAGATTGTGATCGCCATTGTCGACCGCGGGTACGACCTGAACCACCCCGACATCTCCTTTTTCAAGAACACCCATGAAACGCCCGCGAACGGGATTGACGACGACGGCAACGGGTATATCGACGACTACGACGGCTGGGATGCGTACTCGAACGACGGGACGCTGCCGGCGAGCGACCACGGAACGCACGTGGCGGGGATCGCCGCGGCCATCGGCAACAACGGCGCGGGGGTGAGCGGGGTCAACTGGCAGGTGAAGGTGATGCCGATCGCCGGGTCCTCGACTTCCGAGGCGACGGTGGTGGCCGCGTACGCCTACGCCCTGGAGATGCGGGCGCAGTACAACGAATCGGAGGGCGCGCTCGGAGCGTTCGTGGTGGCGACCAATTCCTCGTTCGGCGTGGACTACGGCGACCCGGTCAATTTCCCTGTCTGGTGCGCCATGTTTGACTCGCTCGGGGCCTACGGCGTGTTGAGCGCGGCGGCCACCGCCAACATCGGCATGGACATCGACGCAAACGGCGACGTCCCCACCGCCTGCCCCAGCGACTACCTGATTGCGGTGACCAACACAACCTCCAGCGACGTGCGCAACAGCGGGGCCGGCTGGGGCGCCGCCTCGATCGACCTGGGCGCACCCGGGACCTCGGTCTACTCCACGCTGCTCGGAGGCGGGTACGGGAACAAGACGGGGACGTCGATGGCCTCCCCCCATGTCGCGGGGGCAGTCGGGTTCATGTACAGCGCAGCCTCCCCCGTGGTCATCGACCTGGCGCGGCGGCGCCCCGACTCGGTAGCCCTGCTTATCCGCCAGGCTATCTTGGACGGCGTCGACTCGATCGGGTCGCTCACCGGCGTGACGGTCACGGGCGGACGGCTCAACCTTCGCACCGCGGCGGTGCTGGTGCAGGCCATCCCGACCGGCGTGACGATCGTCCACCAACCGCTCGCGGACACCCGGGATACCGTGAACGATTACGCGGTCGCCGCCCAGATTACGTCGGACACGACTCTGGCGCCGGATTCGCTGCGCCTGCACTACGAGATTGCGAGCGTGTGGACAAGCGCGATCCTTTCCCCGGCCGGCGGAGTCCAGTACAGCGGCGCCATTCCCGCCCAGCCGCCCGGCACGACGATCCGCTACTATCTGACCGCGGCGGACGTGGAGGGAAAAGCGGACACCACCGACATCTTCACGTTCCGGGTGATCGACTACGCGGTGAGTGTGCGCCCCGACTGGCAGACGCAGACGGGGCTGGTGTCCGACACGATGTGGTTTGACCTCTGGGTGGTCAACACGGGGCTGCGCGCGGACGACTACACCCTGGGGATCGGACAGGCGAAGTGGGTGACCCAGATTTTCGACAGCACCATGGCCGGCCCGATCAGCGCGACCGGGGCGGTGGGGGCGGAAGATTCGGTGAAAGTCAAGGTCCGCGTGCTCATCCCCGCCAGCACTTATCTGGCGGCGGACACGGCGGTAATGGCCGTCCTCTCGACGGCGAATCCGGCGGTGACCGCTGCCGGCGCCGCGGTGACGGTGTCGGACGGACCGGCCCTCGCCGTTCCGTTCAGCGAGGAATTCGCCGCCGCCGCGTTCGATTCCTCCAGGTGGGCGGGGGTGGTCGAAGCCGAGATCAGCGAGGCCGGGCTCGCGGAACCCTCGCCGCCCTACAGCCTCAACCTCGACGGCAACCGGTACGGCGCGGATACGGTACTCTCGATGGCGATCGATCTGCGGGGGCAGACGGCCGCCATGGTTGGGTACGCTTACCAGCGGACCGGGGGCGGAGATTCGCCGGAAGCCGGCGACGATCTCGTGGTCGAGTATTTCGATTCGACCGGCACGTGGCGCCTGATCCGCCAGCACCTCGGCGCCGATCCCGACATGACGACGTTCGAGGAGGTGGAGTTTTCGCTACCCGCGGACGCCTTCCACCGGCGCTTCCGTCTGCGCCTGCGCTGCACGGGCACAATCGGCGTGTTCGACGACTGGTTTGTCGACGACGTGTATGTCGGGCCGCCGCCGGCCTACGCCGTTCGCGTGACACCGCCGCAGTCCCGGCAGTACGGGTTCGCCGGCGACACGGTAATGTACTTGGTGACGGTGCACAACCGGGGGCTCAACACGGACCGCTACCACCTGTTCGCCGAGGATCTCGGCGGGTGGCCGGTCGCGGCCTACGATTCGCTCGGCCAGGGGATTATTACCGTGACCGATTTCGTCCCCAGCGGAGACTCGAGCCGGTTTGCCGCGAAAGTGCCCATCCCGGCCGACGCGGCCGCCAACGACGCGAGCGCCGCCCGGGTGCGCGTGGTCTCGCTGAGCAACACGTCGGTAGCCGACACCGCCGCCCTTGAAACGGTCTCGAGCGGACCGCCCGGCGGATTCCCGTGGTACGAGAGCTTCCCCGAGGATACCCTCATCGCCTTCCGGTGGCCGCAGAATTCGGGGGCCACGGTCACCGCGTCGGCGGTGGATCCCCCGACCCCGCCGTACGCGCTTGACCTCGACGGCGGGATCGACACGGTTGTCAGCCAGGTGCTCAACCTGAGCGCGGTCGGCGAGGCGAATCTCTCCTTCTATTACCAGCGGGCGGCGAGCGACCCGCCGGAAGCGGGCGAGGATTTGTGGCTGGAGTACAAGACATCGGTCGGGCAGTGGGTGCAGCTCGATCAACTGGCGGGGGGCGGGGGCGCCATGAACTACTTCGCACAGCGGGTGATCCCCCTGGTCCCGGCGGCCCTGCACAGCGGGTTCCAGCTGCGGCTGCGCTCGTTCGGTTCCTGCGCCAACTGCGACCACTGGTACATTGACGATATCCGCATCGATTACGCCCCGGACATCGCCGTGGCCCCGGCCGCCATTGAGGTGACGCTCGAGCAGGGGGATTCGGCGGCCGCGCACCTGATTATCGAAAATGAGGGGCTGGGCGGGCTGGACTACTCGCTCAGCCGGGTCCCCGCGACGGCCACGTTGCCGTTCGCGCGCCTGGCAGCAGAAGATGGCCTGGAGCCGGCGCTGCGGTCCTATCCGGATGGGTTCGACGACTACGCCGAGCCCAAGGGCGGCGAGGATCCCCGGATCGGAGCGCCGGTGACGCGTGATGCCGGAGGCCCGGACGCCTACGGGTATTTCTGGGTCGACTCCGATGAGCCGGCCGGGCCGACCTTTGCCTGGATTGAGGCAAGCACCACCGGGATCAACATCATCGGCACGCTGACCGATGATTCGTTCAGCGGGCCGTATGCGATCGGCTTCGATTTCCCCTTCTACGACAGCACGTACTCGACGCTCTTTGTGGGATCGAACGGAATCATCGGGTTCGCACCGATAAGTCTGAACAGCCGGTTCAAGAGGCACCTCCCCGACACTACCGCGCCGAACGCCCTGCTGGCCTGGCTATGGGATGATCTGAATCCCACCGACGGGGCCAACCCGGGGGCGGCCGTGTATGTCGACGCGACGCCGGCCCGCTGCGTCATCCAGTTCTCCGCGTATCCGGAGTACCTGGCCGGCGCCGGGGATGTGGTGAACGCTGAAGTGATCCTGTATCCGGACGGGTCGATCGTCTACCAGTACCTGTCGATCGCGCCGGGTTTCGACGTTGCCAGCTGCGCGGTGGGGATTGAGAACCCCGCGGGCGCCGACGGGCTGGAGGTGGCCTACCTGACGCCCTATCTGAAAGACTCGCTGGCCATTCTCTTCACCAATCCCTCCCAGTGGCTGGCGCTGGAGCGGACGGCCGGGTCGGTCGACCCGGGCGGGGCCGACACGCTCGCCCTGACAATCACGACGGCGAATCTTGGCTCCGGCAGCTACGGCCTGATCCTGCTGGTGACCAGCAACGATCCCGACGAGAGCCCGTGGTCGGTGCCGGCGACGGTGCACGTGACGCTCCCCCCCCAGTACGTGTGCGGGGACCTCACCGGGAACGGCGGGACGCCGAACGTGGCGGACCTTACCTATTTCGTCAATTTCCTTTTCCGCGGCGGCCCGCCGCCGGCGGACATGGCAGCCGCGGACATCGACGGTTCCGGGGGACTTCCGACGGTAGGCGACCTGACCTATTTTATCGGATTTTTGTTTCGGGGCGGACCCCCGCCGATTTGCGAAAACGGCCGGCATCGTGCGCAATAGACCTTCGGGAGCGCGGCGTCCATTCCGTATTACTGCGTATACAGGGACGCCTCGGAAAAAAGCGGGCCGGCAACGATAAACCCCGGCGCGGAGTCTGTCGAATCTAGGCATATGTGTTGGGCCTGCGGCCGATTCCGGATTTGGACTTGACAAGCGGAGGGTCGCGGCGTTTATTGGAAGTGTAAGTGCATTGACATCTCTTTCTTTGTAGTTTCGTTGCAGATCGACATCCGGAGTAACAAGTGACAAACTGCCGGTTTTTGGCCCGGAGGGCCAAATTCACACTGACAGTCTTATCGGGATATGTGGTTGCGCTCGCGGCCGCCGCAACCGGTGGACTGTACGCGTCCGCGCCGCTGCCCGATCGTTCCGCCGACCTGCCGATCGGAATCACACTCGCGGCCGCTTCCCTGGCGTTCGTCCCCAACGTGGGCCAGTACGCCGCGCCGGTGACGTTTCGGGCCGAGAACGGCGATGCCATTGTCTGGGTTGCCGGAAACGAAGTATTCTATGAATTCATCGAACCCGCGGAGGGAACGCCGCCTCCGGACGATCTCTCCCGCTACGGGTATTACCCGGCCGGCGAAGCCGCGCGTTTCACCTACCGATTGGTGAGGGTCTCTTTCGCCGGGGCGAATCCGGCGCCGGCCGTGGTCGGGCGCGAGCCAATGCCGGGCCTGCGCCACTACCTCGTGGGCGCGGATCCCGCAGACTGGCGCACCCACGTGCCGCAATTCGGGGCGGTTGCATTTGAAGACTTGTACGACGGCATCGATCTGGTGTACCGCGCCGCAGGAAACGCTCTGGAGTATGATTTCCACATCGACCCGCATGCCGATCCGTCCCGCATCCGTATCGCGGTGCAGGGCGCGGAACGGACGGTGATCGCCGCCGACGGCCGTCTGGTAATCGAAACCGACGGGGGCCGGATCGAAGAGTACGCGCCGGTCGTCTACCAGCTCTCCGGATCGTCGCGGCTGGCCGTGCCGGCCCAATTTGTAATTCTCGGAGACAACACCTTTGGGTTCCGGCTGCCGGCCGGTTACAACCCGGACCTCCCCCTTGTCATTGACCCGGTGGTCGAGTATTCCACGATGCTCGGGGGCGCATCGAACGATTACTGCCGGAGTCTCGCGATCGACGCCGACGGCAATGCCTACGCGGCCGGGTACACCTCGTCGGTTGATTTCCCCGTCAAGGCCGCGTACGACGGCAGCTACAACGGCGGGGGGACATTCGGTTACGACATGGTCGTGACGAAGATTTCGCCGCTGGGGGACTCGCTGATTTACAGCACTTTCATCGGCGGGGCCACGGGGGATGACCGGGCCTACGGTGTCGCGGTCAACGGCGCCGGCGAGGCCTGCGCGGTCGGACAGACGTCCTCGAGCGATTTCCCGGTCGTGAGCGCCTCCCAGGGGGCGCTCGCGGGCGGCGACGACGCCGCGCTGCTGCGGCTGTCGGCAAGCGGCGACGCCCTTCTGATGGCGTCGTACCTCGGGGGAACCGCCTCGGACGTGGCCAACGGCGTTGCTGTGGACAACTCCGGCAATCTGTATGTCGTGGGGCGAACCGAGTCATCCGATTTCCCCCTCTCCGGGTCGCCCTTTGACAACGTGTTCGGCGGCACGCAG
Organism: Candidatus Zixiibacteriota bacterium; assembly: GCA_017999435.1. Taxonomy (NCBI): domain Bacteria; kingdom Pseudomonadati; phylum Candidatus Zixiibacteriota; species Candidatus Zixiibacteriota bacterium. Next base: position 7,201 of record JAGNLV010000005.1, on the reverse strand, counting down.
GAGGCGTTTCTGGGCAAGTTCTCGCCGACGGGCCCCCGGGTGTACAGCACGTTTCTGGGCGGCAGCGCCAACGACGCGGCGCTGGCGACAGCAGTGAACGGTACGGGCGAAGCATTCGTGACCGGCTACACGCTGTCGACAGATTTCCCGGTTCTCTCGGCCTACGACGCCACGAACGCCGGCGGATCCTCGGCCGGCGATGTGTTTGTGACGCGTTTCAATGCCGCCGGCAGCGGGCTGGTGTACAGCACGTTTTTGGGCGGAGCGGCGGATGACGCCGGCCTGGCCATCGCCCTCGACTCGGCGGACAATGCCTTTGTCACCGGCTACACCCTCTCGACGGATTTCCCCGTCGTCGCGCCCTTCGACGCGACGCACAACGCCTATCTGGACGCTTTCGCGTCCAAGCTCGGCCCGTCCGGGAACAGCCTCGCCTACAGCACCTACCTCGGCGGGAGCGGGAACGATCTCGGGGCGGGGATTGACGTCGACTACCTGGGGTTCGCCTATGTCACGGGCAACACCTTCTCCCCGAATTTTCCCACGCGCGCGGCCGTTGACAGCACGTTCGCGGCCGGCGCCGATGCTTTCGCGACCTGTTTCGGCCAGCCCGGCGACACCCTCGTGTACTCGACTTTCCTCGGCTCCGGGGCGCTGGATTTCGGCTACGCGGTGGCGGTCGACACCGGGCAGAATGCCTACATCGGCGGGTATACCAGCAGCACGACGTTTCCGACCGTCAACGCCATCCAGGGGACCCACGGCGGCGGGTACGACATGTTCGTCCTGCGGCTGGCGATCGACGAATGGATATGCGTGGACACTGACAGCGACGGGTTCGGCGATCCCGGCCACCCCGAAAACGAGTGCCCCACGGACAACTGCCCGCTGGTCGCCAACCCGGACCAGGCGGATGCCGACGGCGACGGCGCGGGCGACCTCTGCGACGTCTGCCCCGGATTCGACGACAGCCTCGATGCCGATGCCGACGGGGTGCCCGACGGCTGCGATGTCTGTCCCGGCTTTAACGACAACGTCGATACGGACGGCGACGGCGTCGCCGACGGGTGCGACCTGTGCCCCGGGTTTGACGATGCCCAGGACGGCGACTCCGACGGCGTGCCGGACAGCTGCGACAACTGCCCGGCGCGCGCCAACGCCGGGCAGGCCGACGACGACAGCGACGGCCTTGGTAACGCCTGCGACAACTGCCCGACGGTGGGCAATCCCGACCAGGCCGACATTGACGCCGACGGCCTCGGCAACGCCTGCGATCCGTGCACGGATACGGACGGCGACGGTTACGGCAACCCCGGGTACCCGGCCAACACCTGCCCGACGGACAACTGCCCGTACACCTATAATCCGTCGCAGGCCGATGCCGACAGCAACGGCATCGGCGACGCGTGCGACGCCGGGTGCTGCGTGGCCCCCCGGCGAGGCAACGTGAACGGCGACGCGGCCGACAACATCTCCATTGCCGATGTGACATTCCTGATCTCGTTCCTTTTCCAGGGCGGGCCGACGCCGGGCTGTCTTGAGGAGGCCAACATCAACGGGGATTCCTCCGGAACCATCGGAGTGTCCGACCTGACGGCGCTGACCGCCTACCTCTTCCAGGGCGGCCCCCCGCCGGCCGACTGCCCATAGAGGCGCGGGGGCCGGGATCGCCGGTCCTCCACTGCAACAGACTTCGCGCCGCCGGCCGCCGCCGGCGGCGTTTTCGCACGCGGGCCGTCGGAACCGTTTGCCGCTTGCCATCGGCCGTGTTTCCCGACATATTGCCGCGACATCCTAACTCTGGCGCAGGCGGTTCGCCGTACTGCAGGTCGAGGCAACTGGGAGCATCATCATGAAGTCAAATCACTCGGTCATAATTCTCGCGCTGTGTGCCGGCAGCGTGCTCGCCGCCTCCGGCACCACCCCGGAGCTGGGCATTCGCGATCATACGCCGGATCTCACAGCCCTGGTCAACGCCCGCGTCGTCATCTCCCCCGACCGGACGATCGATTCGGCGGTGATCGTGTTCGAGCACGGTGTCATCCGCGAGGTCAGCCGGTCGGCGCGCGTACCCGAGGGAGCGCTGGTGGTTGACCTCGGCGGCCGCGTGGTCTACCCCGGATTCATCGATCCCCACTCCGACTACGGCCTGCTCGCCGAGGAAGAGGGACACGGCCAGGGCGGCCGAATCGCCTGGGGCGGTCCCAAGTATGAGGCTGACCGGATCGGCGGCAGCGCCTGGAACGAGGCGATCCGCGCCGAGATCGATTGGGTCGATTCCTTCCGACCCGACTCGACGGCGGCCCAGAAGTACCTCGGGGCGGGCATCACGGTGACGCAAACGACCCGACAGGAGGGAATCTTCCGGGGACGCCCGGCTGTGGTTCTCCTGCGGCAGGGGCTGCCCAACAATCAGGTGCTGCGGGCCCGCTCCTATCCGGCGCTGTCGTTCTACAAGGGCTCATCGGCGCAGGATTACCCCTCTTCGCAAATGGGGGCTATCGCCCTGATTCGGCAAACATTGCTCGACGTAGACTGGTATCGGGCCGCGCGGGCGGCCTGGGAACGCAACCCCGGTCAGGAAATGCCCGAATTCAACGCGGCCATCGAGGCTCTGGGACGGCAGGCTGACACCATGATTTTCGTGGCGGCCGATGACAAAGAAATCATCCGGGCCGCACGGCTTGCCCGGGAGTTCGGGCGGACCTTCATTTGTGTCGGCAGCGGGTGCGAATACGAGCGGGCTGAGGAAATCCGCGGTGAGCTGGTGGAGCTGATCATTCCGGTCAACTACCCGGAAGCGCCGGAAGTGGGCTCTCTGGAGGACGAACTCGAGGTCACCCTGGAGGATCTCCGGCACTGGGAGCGCGCCCCCGGCAACGCCGCGCGCCTGGCCCAGGAAAAGATCCCGTTTGCTTTCACCGCGGCCGGCTTGGACGACCCCTCCGAATACCTCTCCCGCGTCCGCACGGCCGTGCGGTACGGTCTGCCCCCGGAAACGGCCCTGAGAGCGCTTACGACGGTCCCTGCGCGGCTCTGCGGAGTAGACCGGTATGTCGGTACCCTCGAACCGGGGAAGCTGGCCAACCTCGTTGTGTGCAGCGGCGACCTGTTCGCCGACACGACGCGCATCCTGGCCGTCTGGGCGGCCGGCCAGAAATACGAGTTCGAGCCGCTGCATCCGGGGGAATACCGGGGTCAGTGGCAACTGCGAACTGCGGCGGACAGCGCGACACTCGCCCTGGAAGGTGCACCATCGAAACTCGCGGGCCGACTGGTGGCCGGCTCCGATTCCGTGGAGCTGGGCGAGATTGAAGCCGCCCGCGACCGCATTACGTTCCGGGCCGACAGCCTCTGGGGGAAGCCCGGAGTCTGCCGGTTCTCTGGGCGGCTGTTCGGAGACTCGCTTCGGGGATTCGTGGCCTTCCCGGACGGCCGGCGCAGCGAATGGCAGGCGGTCCGCACCGCCCCGCTAGCAGCGGAAAAAGACACCGCCGGGGCGCCGTCCCCCGCGCCCGAACCGGAGCCGTTTGTGTCCCGCCTGACCTACCCCAACCGGGCCTACGGTCTGGAATCGGTGCCGGTCCCGCAGGACGTGCTCGTGCGCAACGCGACCATCTGGACGTCGGATGAGGCCGGCGTACTTGAGGGCGCCGACATGCTGGTGCGGGGCGGCAAGATCGCCGCGCTCGGCCGCAACCTCGAGTCGCCCTCGGGGGCGGCGGTGATCGATGCCGCCGGGAAACACGTCTCGCCGGGGATTATCGACGAACACTCGCACATCGCAATTGACGGCGACGTCAACGAGGGAACCCATGCCGTGACCTCCGAGGTGAGGATCGCCGACATCCTCGATCCGGACGACCTGAACATCTACCGCGAACTGGCCGGCGGCGTGACGGCCTCGCGCCTGCTCCACGGATCGGCCAACCCGATCGGCGGACAGGCGGCCACCATCAAGCTGCGCTGGGGGCTCCCGGCGGACAGCCTGGTGTTCGCGGCCGCGCCGAAGGCAATTAAGTTCGCCCTCGGCGAAAACGTCAAACAGAGCGGCTGGGGGGAGCGCTTCACCATCCGCTATCCGCAGACAAGGCTGGGCGTGGACGCGATCATACGCGATGCGTTTCTGGCCGCCCAGGCCTACGAGCAGCGCTGGGACCGCTTCCGCCGCCTCGGCAAGAGCGAGCAGGAGCGAACCATTCCCCCGCGCCGCGACTTGCAGCTTGAGCCCCTCGCCGACGTTCTCCACCGGCGGATGGCGATCCACTGTCACGGATACGTGGCGCCGGAGATGCTCATGATGATCCGCCTCGCCCAGGAGTTTGACCTCGAACTCCAGTCTTTCGCCCATGGTCTCGAGGGCTACAAGATCGCCCGCGAGCTGGCCGACGCCGGCGTCGGCGTGGGCAGCATCCCCGACTGGTGGGCATACAAGTTCGAGACCTATGACGGAATCCCCCACTCCCCCGCCCTCATGAGCGAAAAGGGCGTGGTGGTGGCGATCAACTCCGACAGCCCGGAGCTGGCCCGCCACCTGAACCAGGAGGCGGCCAAATCGGTCATGTACGGCGGGATGAAGCCGGAAGAGGCGCTCAAAATGGTCACGATCAATCCGGCCCGGCTCCTCGGTGTGGATGACTTGACCGGAAGCCTGCGGGTGGGCAAGGACGCCGACTTTGTCATCTGGAGCGACAACCCCCTCTCCATATATGCCCGGGCGGAGCAGACGTGGGTGGACGGTCGGAAGTTCTTCGACCTGGCCACCGACAGCCTGCTCCGGGAGCAGCTTCAGACAGAGAAGCAGCGGTTGATTCAGAAAGTACTGCGGGCTTCCGGAGGCGGGTCGCCCAAGCGGCCGCCGCGCGGACGGCCGGGTCCGCCGCCCGACGGCGGGTTATCTTCGACAGAAGGAGGCGCCCGTGAAGCACACCGGTAGACCTCTCCGGGAGCGGCTGCGGACGACGGGTGTTGCGGCCGCCATGCTCGTCGCCTTTGCTGTCAGCGGAGCCGCCCACGACTATCTCCCCGGCCCGCCGCAGGATCGCCCGATTCTGCTCCGGAACGGCAAGCTCTTCACGGTGGCGAACGGCGTCATGGACGGGGCGGACCTGTTGTTCGAATCCGGGCGCATCACGGCCATCGGGCGGAACCTCGAAGCGCCGGAGGGCGCCCAGGTCATCGACGTCACCGGGCTGCACGTCTACCCCGGCCTGATCGCCCCGCACTCGACTCTCGGTCTGTCCGAAATCGGCGCGGTCCGCGCCACCGAGGATACGCAGGAGCGGGGCCTGGCCAAAGGCGAACTGAAAGCCTACGCGGCGTATAACCCGGACTCCGAGATCATCCCGACCGTTCGCGCCAACGGCATCACCACGGCCTTGATCGTGCCCGGCGGCCAACTCGTGATGGGACGGTCCAGTTTGGTCAATCTGGACGGCTGGACAGTCGAGGACGCGCTGGTGCGGCCGGTCGTTGGGCTCCACCTGAGCTGGCCGCGGGCGTCGACCACTTCGGAGTGGTGGATGGAAGAGTCGGTCGAGGAGCAGAAAAAAGCCCGACAGGAGGAGCAGGCGCAGCTCCGCGGGGTATTCGACCAGGCCCGCGCCTACTATCTCGCCAAAACGGCCGATTATGCCATCCCCGTCGATTCCCGCTGGGAAGGCTTCCTCCCCCTGTTCGACCGCACGATGCCGCTCTTTGTGCATGCCGATGACTACCGGCAGATCGATCAGGCGGTGGCCCTCTGCCGGGAGTACGGTTTCCGGATGATCCTCGTGGGCGGACGGGAGGCCTGGAAGATGGCCCCCCTGCTCCGGGACAACGGCATCCCGGTTATATTCGGACCGACGCAGCGCCTCCCGATGCGGGAGGACGACGACTACGACCTCAACTACAAAATCCCCGCCCTCCTTCACCAGGCCGGGGTGGAGTTCTGTTTTTCGGCCGGGGGCGGGGCGACCGGGGTCCGGAATCTCCCCTTCCAGGCCGGCCAGGCGGTCGGCTTCGGACTGCCGTGGGAGGCGGCTCTCCGGTCCCTCACGCTGACCTCGGCTGAGATTCTGGGGATCGAGGGCGAGCTCGGCTCCCTGGAGGTCGGGAAGCGCGCCACGCTGGTGGTGTCCGACGGCGACCTTCTGGACCCGCTTCGGGCTCGCGTTCGGATGGAGTTCATCGACGGCCGGGCGGTGGATTTGAGTTCGAAACACACCGAGCTCTACCAGAAATACCGGGCCCGGTGACCGGGTGTCCGGATCTTCTATCGGCCATTTGCGGCCCCGTCATTGGCTCTTGAGCAACCAATGACGGGGCTCTTTCTGACCCTCAGCCGGCGTGTCATCTATGACACAGTCGGGACCTTAAGAGGCCGCGGATCGAAGTGTCGCGAGCCGGTCAGATAAATTTTATCCACAGTCATTCCCCGAGGCATCTCCGTGAGGGGGCAACTCCCGGCCATCATGAGAGGATCATCAAAGGGGTGGTGCCGGGCTGCCCGATGCCGGTACCGGGAGGTCGCTCAGGTTAGGGTCGCCCTTCGGCGGGCGACTCCGGCAGCGAGGATGTCTTAACCGTATCACGGCGACCCCAAGAGGCGAAACGGTCCGGCTCGGCGGGGCCGACCCGGACGGGCGAAATGAGGCAACAGCAGGCGTCGGTCCCCCTCGCTTTTAGGGGGCGGGCGCCAATAGTGGGGCCGACGTCAGGCGGTGATTTCATGGATGGGCAACACTATGATCGACCCTGCCTCGCAGAGGGTCGTTACCGGGCAGATTGTGACTATCGTCACAATCTGCCTCGCGAGGAGGGCGCCCCATGCTTCCGCTCTGAGGCCTTCACCCCGCCTTTGTCCGTCCGGTCAGTTCGGTGGCGCCAGGTTCGCCAGAATACCAGGCGTATAGATACCCGAGCCCGGTCGGCTGTCGCTAGCGGTTGGGTACGCCGGTTTTGCTCGGTCCAATTTGACGGTCGGGGCCGCGATACTAGTTCGGCTCTGGGGTAGGCGCCGGGGCGAGAGCTCGCTTAGGTGATTGCGAGGTTTTATTACTACATCTCACCGTATTTAGTGATTTGTGTATTTTGTTGAAGAAAGTTCTTGACAATTTTGTGTGTTGATGTAGTTTATGATCGGTCTAGGGAAACAGTTGTGTATGAATTATGCTTCTGTTTTGTATCTGTGGCACCTTTGAACGTTAAGTAAGACTTA
>JAGNLV010000004.1:300000-522187 GCA_017999435.1 Candidatus Zixiibacteriota bacterium | reverse complement strand
ATACCCCCGGCAGGACTCGAACCTGCTACCCTCTGCTTAGAAGGCAGATGCTCTATCCGGATGAGCTACGGGGGCGTCCGATCATTCTACACCAAAATACCCGCCCCCGCCTGATCCCGCAACACTAAACTCGCCGCCGCACCTGGCACACGAACGACTTCAGGTAAAACGACTCGGGAAAATGCAGGGCCACGGGATGATCCGCCGCCTGCCGCACCGTGGCCAGCACGTGAAGCTGGACCCCCGCCTGGGCGGCCGCCCGCCGCAGGGTCGTGGCGAAGTCATCCTCGGTGAAGAAAAACGAACAGCTCGAGGTCACGAGAAGGCCCTGATCGCGCAGGATCCGCAGCGCCGCCCGGTTGAGGAAGTGGTACCCCTTGCGCCCCTCCTCGGCATGCCGGCGCGACTTGATCAGCGCCGGCGGATCGAGCAGCACCATGTCGAACTCCGGCTCCGACCGCTGACCGAGCCACTGGAAAACGTCGGCCTCTTCAGCCGTGATGCGCGCCGCCGCCAGCCCGTTGGCCTCCGCCTCCGGCCCCACGGCGGCAAGCGCCGCCGCCGAGGAATCCACGCAGTGCACGTGCTCGGCCCCGCCTTTCAGGGCCGCGACGCCCGCCGCTCCCCGGTAGGAAAACAGGTCGGCCACTCTCCGCCCGGCCGCCAGCGCCCGCGCCTGCCGCCGCACATCTCTCTGATCGAGGAAAAACCCCGTCTTCTGCCCGCCCGTCACGTCGGCCGTAAACCTGAGCCCGTGTTCCGCAAACTCCACTCTTTCCGGAAGCACTCCGGAGAGCAGCCCGCTGGCCGGCGCGAGGCCTTCCTCGGTGCGCGCGGGGAGATCGCTCCGCTCGTAGATCGCCGCCGGCGTCAGCACGTCGGCCAGCGCCTGCAGGATCGGCTCCCGCAGTCCCTCCGCGCCGGCCGTCGCGAACTGCACGACCGCCACCTCCCCGTACCGATCGACGACCAGCCCCGGCAGCCCGTCGGCCTCCCCGAACACCGCCCGGTATCCGGTGACTGTCTCGTCTGCGCCGATTCCGACCAGCCTTCGCCGCTCGACCGCCTCCCGCACCCGCTCGCGGATCCACTCCCGCGTGATGGGCGCTTCCTCCCACGCCAGCACGCGCACCGCGATCATCCCCTTGGCCGAGTACGTTCCCGTCGCAATGACCTGGCCCGAGGCCTCGGCTACCCGGACGAGCGCGCCGTGGGGGACCTCCGGTTTGCCCTCGGCGAGGGCGCCGGAGAAGATCCATGGATGGCGGTTGGCCGGGGCGTTTTCGCGCCCGGCTTTGAGCGTGAGCAACGGGTACGTCATAGCGGTGGAATATACGCAAATCCCCGGCCGGTGCAACCGCGCATCGTTCGCCGGCGGGTCGGTTCCGATTAATAATTGACGGCACAGCCCGCGTTGCGTACCTTTGAGTCCTCGTGCGGCCGGCGCTTAAGGCCGGGGCGGCGGCCGGTATCGTGGGAACCGGCGGGCGGGCGTTCCCGCCGCCGCAGCGTGCGAGGAGCCATGGATTTTCCGCTGTTCTATCTGGATTTCATCGGCAATCGCCTGCTCATGGCGGCGGTGGCGATCACCCACGTCATGATCAACCATCCCATGGCGGTCGGGGCCTGGCCGCTGGTCGCGCTTTTGGAGTGGTGGGGACGCCGCCGCGGCGACCTCGACCTCGATGCTCTCGCCTACAAAATCACCTTCGTCCTGTTCATCATCACCACGACCTTCGGCGCTCTCACCGGGGTCGGGATCTGGCTCACCGCCGCTCTCATCGCCCCCTTCGGCATCGGCAGCCTCATCCGCGTCTTCTTCTGGGCCTGGTTCATCGAGTGGCTGGTGTTCATCAGCGAGGTCGGCCTGGTCATCGTGTACTTCCTGATGTGGCAGCGCTGGCGCGAAGGCCGTTGGAAAGCGCTGCACAACGCCGTGGGCGCCGTCCTCGCCGTCGGCTCCTGGCTCACCATGGCCATCATCGTCGCCATCCTCGGTTTCATGATGGGGACCGGGTCCTGGGCGGCCGACCGCAGCTTCTTCTCGGCCGTCTTCAACCCGCTCTACCTCCCCCAGCTGGTGTTCCGCACCGGGCTGGCCATGGTCACCGCGGGCTTCACGGTCTGGTTCCTGACCTTCTTCTTCACCCGGACCCGCCCCGAACTTCGCCGGCGGGTAGTGCGCATCGTGTCCGGGTGGGTGCTCGCCTGGACTCCTGTCGTTCTCATCGGGGCTGTCTGGTACTGGCGGCGCGTGCCCGCGCCGATGGCGGCCAACCTCGATGTGGCTTTCCTTACCCAGCGCCTGACCCAGTGGTACGATACTTTCCTCTATGTCGTCGCGGCCGTGCTCGCCCTCACCGTCCTGATCGCGCTGGCCGGCCTGGCCCGCCCGGCCCTGATTCCCCGGGCCGTGCTCGTCATCCCCTTCCTGCTCGGTCTCTACACGCTCGGCCACTTCGAGCGCGTGCGCGAGTTCATTCGCAAACCCCACGTTGTCGCCGACTACATGTACTCCAACGGGGTGACCATGTCGGAGCTGCCGATTTTCCAGCGCGACGGGATTTTGACGTACTCCGCCTACAGCACCGTTCGCCAGGTCACTTCGGCCAACAAGGTTGACGCCGGCCGCGATGTGTACATGCTCGCCTGCTCCCGCTGCCACACGGTGAGCGGGGTCAACAGCGTCCTGACCCGTTTCCGCAACCTCTACGGAGACACGCCCTGGGATCCGGCCGTCCTGAGTTCCTTCATCGCCGTCATGCACAACACCCGCACCTTCATGCCGCCGTTTCCCGGCGCCCCGGCCGAGGCGGATGCCCTGGCGGCCTATCTGAGAGACCTGCAGGAACGGCCGCGCGGTCTGCCGGGCGCGCAGGCGGTCGGGTATTCCCCGCGGGCCGCGGCCGCCGCGGCCGGGCCGGGGCAGTGAGGGGAGGTGATGACGATGGCTCCACTAGACCTTGCCGCCCGCGTCCCGCGCGATCTGTCGTTGCCTCTGCCGCTCGACCCCGCCGTGATTGAAGTGTTCCTGGTCGTCCTGTTTCTCCTGCACATCGTGTTCGTCAATCTGATGGTCGGCGGGTCGCTGCTGACGGTCGTGTGCGAAATTGTCGGCCGCTCCCATCCCCGTTACGATGCCCTCGCGCGGCGGATCGGCGCCACCATCACCGTCAGCAAGAGCCTCGCCGTGGTGCTCGGCGTCGGTCCGCTCCTGTGCATCAACCTGCTCTATACGCTCTACTTCTACTCGGCCAACGCGCTCACCGGCTATGCCTGGATTTCGCTCGTCCCGTTGGTCATCACCGCGTTCCTCCTGAGCTACCTCCACAAGTACACCTGGGAGCGCTGGACCGGGCCGGCGAAGAACCATCACATCGTGATCGGGGCCGCCGGGGCGTTCTTCTTCCTGATGATCCCGCTCATCTTCCTGGCCAACATCAACCTGATGCTCTTTCCCGACCAATGGTCCGCGGTGCGCGGGTTCTTTTCGTCGCTGCAGTACGGCAACGTCTTCCCGCGCTACTTCCATTTCCTGACCGCCTCGCTCGCCGTCACCGGCCTGTTTCTCGCGGGCTGGTTCGGCCGCCGGCGATTCCCGGTCGAACAGCTGCTTCCCGCTTTTACCCGGGCCGAGTTGCGCGGTCTCTTCTACCGCCTCGCTTTCTGGGCGACGGCGGCGCAACTCGTCTTTGGGCCTCTGCTGCTGCTCACGCTCCCGCTGCGTGGCATCAGTTGGACTCTGCTCGCCGTCGTCGGCGTCGCTGCGGTTTTCGTCGTTCTCATTCTGGCCCTGCTCTGGCGGGAGACCCGCGCGGGCAATCCGGCGATCGGGCGCCGCTACGGCGCGGTCATCGCCCTGTTCACCGTCCTTGCGCTCTTCATGGCGACCGGCCGCCATCTCTACCGCGAGACCGCCCTCAGCCGGCACCGGCTCGCGGTCGCCGACCGCACCGCTACTTTCGCCGCGGTGGAGTTGGCGGCCCGGATGCGTCTGGCGGCCGGGCTGGGGGTCGGCGAGACGGTCGGCGGCGCTCCGACCGGGCCGAGCGTCTTCTCAAACTGCGCCGCCTGTCATGCGCTCGACAAGGTCCTCGCCGCGCCGTCCATCAAAGAGATCTACTCGCTCTACGCCAACAACCCGGCGGGCATCGTCCAGTGGGCGAAGAACCCCGGTAAGAAACGCCCGCAATTTCAGCCTATGCCTTCGATGGCCCACCTCGGCGACGAAAAACTGCAGCTGGTGGCGGACTACATGCTCAGCCTGGGCGGGGGAGATGGGGACGCAAATGCAGCGGACCAGCCCGCCGGGAGCCCCGAGCAGAGCCGTCCGTAGCGCAGGGCGGATAGTTCCCACGAAGGATGTTGTGTCGGTCAGGACCACAAGGGTCGTGACGGGACCGCTTACGTCGTTGGCAGGAATGTCAGGAACACAAGGGTCCTGACCTGCAGGAGATCATGGCCGGGCGGGTGGCCCGCCACCATGGGCGACCGCCCGCTACCACTGCTCCAAGGTAAGCCGGTTGGCTTTGGGAATCTGGTTCTCGAGCGTCCGCCCTTTGAGGAGTCCGCAGCCGAGACAGTGCTCCTCCCACACCACCATCACAAACCCCCGCTCGGCGCCCCCGATCTGATTCTCCGCCAGCTCGAGGTCGCTTCCGGAGCAGAAGGGCGCCACCTGCCCGCGCTCCAGATGTATGATGTTGCGGGTCACGTGGCGGCCGAACAACTGGAAGAAGCTCGTCGCGGGTTTGATGGTCGCTCCGGCGCGGGCGATGAGCACGCCGCCGGTGTCGGTCCGCGCGAGCGGGAAATCAGTCTTCGGCCCGAGAAAGATCTTCTGCCGCGCCGATTCCGACAGGTACAACTCGTACGGTTCGAGGAGCGCCGTGTCGAACCCGAAACGCTCGGCCAGGCAGGCGAGCAGTTGCCGGCGGATTTCGTCGGGGCAGGGGGTCAGCATCGCACCACCTTCGCCACGAAAAATCCGTCGGTATCGTTGGCGTGCGGCCAGACCCGCCCGCAGCGGGCGACAGGCGCGAGGTACCGCCGCCCCTCCCACTCCGCGAGACCCGGCGCGAAGCGGAACCCCGGCAGCGCCGCCGGAACCGTCTCGGCCGGCCGGCTGCGCAGGAGGAAATCCACGACTCCTTCGTTCTCCTCGGGCGCCAGCGAACACGTCGAATAGACGAGCGTGCCTCCGGGATGAAGCAGGTCGAACGCCCGCAGGATCAGATCCTTCTGCCGCTCGGCGTAGCCGGCGGAGACGGCGCTCGTCCAGGTCTCGAGCACTTTCGGGCTCTTGCGGACCGTCCCGCTCGACGAGCAGGGGGCGTCGAGGAGGACGGTGTCGAACGACGCTTTCGGAAAGAGCTGCAGTTCGTAGTTGGTGATGAGGGTGTTGATCGCCCCGAACTTGTGGACATTGAACTGGAGCGCGCGGATCCGGCCGTAGCTTCGGTCGTTGGCGACAATGACGTTGCGGTTGGCCATGATCGCCGCGGCGAGCGTGGTTTTTGAACCCGGCGCGGCGCAGGCGTCGAGCACCGTCCGGGCGCCGCGCAGCTCCCCGGCGGCGACCAGCGGGGGAAGCATCGAGGCGGCCTCCTGGATGTAGATGGTCCCCAGGAAGCGCTCGAGCGTGGCGGCGAGGTTGATGTGCGGGTCGGCCGCAAAGGCCGCCTCGAACCACGGCAGAGGTGTGATTGTCAATCCGATGGCCCGCAGCCGAGCGACCGTCGCCCCGACGTCGGCCTTGAGCGTATTTACGCGGAAGGTGTTGCGGGGCGGACGGGTCAGGGTCGCGAGGAAAGCCGGGTAATCGTCGACCGCCCCCCGGTAGCGCGCGGCGAAGCGCTCTGCCACGCCGGCTGCGGCCGCGCGCCGCGTTCTGTCATGTCCCGCGAGATTCTCCACAGCGCGACAGTATAGGCAGAACGGAACGGCGGGGCAAGCCGCTTCCGCCGGATCCTCCGCCGGCGCCCGCGCGGCGCGCCAAGAAAAAGCGCGGCCGATCCCTCGTTCGGCCGCGCCCTCGAAAGAGCTGCTCCCGCGCTCAGCGCTCGGCGAGCTCGTCTTCATAGTGCATGGCGCGCGCAATGAGGTCGGCCAGTTCGGCCGCTTCTTCCGATCCGGTCTCGCTCCGGACGCGGTGCGCCACGCGAATCACATCGGACAGCCGCGAGTCCCGCGCCCAGTAGGAGTGGCGCAGGATCTCGGCGAACTCGGCGGCCGCGGCGGCCAGCCGGAAATCGGGGTCGGCCTCAGCGAACGCGCGGTCGAACACCTCGTCGGTGATGCGCCCGGTGATCTCCGCCACGCGGTCGCGGTCCGGATCCTTGTAGCGGATCCGCACGATGCCGAGATCGCCCGGCCGGGCGCCGTCATCGTCCTCGCGCCGGTCGATGATGGCGTGTTTGTCGCGGCGGTTCCCGTCGCTCCACAGCTTGATCTCATACAGCGCCGTCACCTGGTGCCCGGCGCCGACCTCGCCGCCGTCCACCGCATCGTTGCGGAAATCGCGGTCGGCCACGTCGCGGTTCTCGTACCCGAGCAGACGGTAGCTGCGGACCGCACGCGGGTCGAACTCCACCTGAATCTTCACGTCGCGCGCGATCACCTGCAGGTTGCCGGTCAGGTTGTCGATGAACACGCGGCGCGCCTCGGCCGCATCGTCGACATAGGCGTAGAACCCGTCCCCCTTGTTGCCGAGCTGCTCCATGAGCACGTCGTTGTAGTTGCCCATGCCGAACCCGACCGCCGTCAGCGTGATTCCCCGTTCGGCGTAGCGCCGAATGTCGCGGAGAATCTCCTCCGGACCGGTCTTGCCGACATTGGCCACGCCGTCGGAGCACAGAATAATCCGGTTGATCTGTCCGCGCACGAAGTTGCGGTCGGCCATCCGATACCCCAGGCGGAGGCCCTCTTCCGCATTGGTCGAACCGCCCGGCTCGAGGCCGTCGATCACGCGCAGGATCCTGGTCCGGTGGCCCGCTCCCGTCGGCTCGAGCAGCACCCGGCCCGAGGAGCCGTACACGACGATACCGACCCGATCGTCCGGCAGGAGCTGGTCGACCAGGTAGCGCAGCGACTGCTTCACCAGGCCGAGCCGGTTCTCCCGCGCCATCGACCCGGAGACGTCGATCACGAACACCAAGGTCGCCGGCTTCCGCTCCTCAGGATCGATCTCTCGTCCCTTGATGCCGATCCGCAAGAGGCGCGTCTTCTCGCCGAACAGCGAGGGCGCCCCGTCGGCATAGACGCGGAAAGTCTCGCGCCGCGGAGGATCGTAGTCGTAGGTGAAGTGGTTGATGAACTCCTCCGTCCGCACCGCCTCGGCCGGCGGAAGGTGGCCGTCCTGAAGATACGAGCGGGTCATGATGTAGGAGGCGTCATCGACATCGACGGCAAAGGTCGAGAGATGGTCGTCATCGGTGTCGACGAACGGGTTGACGCCGTAGTCGCGGAAAAACATGGCGTCGTAGGGCTGCCCGTTGACGATCGCCGAGCCGCCGTGCGCCGGCGGGAGCGAATTCTCCCTCGTAATGTACTCCGCCTCGCCCGCCCTGCCGCCGCGCATGAAGATCTCAACCCCGTGGCCGGCGGCGGCCGCATCCGGAGGTTGCCGGAGCGCCTGATCCTCTGCCGGCAACCGGTACATCGGGATTTCCTCCTTGGTCACCGGAGCCTGGCTGCTGCTCTCCGGGACGCCGAGCTTGTCCTTCGTGCCGAGGATCCGCACGTCGCTTTTGACCGCGCCGTTCTTCTCCAGGGCCACCGACCGCACGGCGGTCGATCCTTCAGCCACCTCGACGCCCGCCAGCTCGACAGTACGGTACTCGACGTGGCTGAAACGCAGGAGGTGGGAACCCGGCGCGACGTTGTCGATCCGGTAGCGGCCGTCCAGATCGGTCTGGGCGCCGAAGGCGGTCCCGACGACCAGCACCGAGGCACTGGTCACCGGCCGGCCCGTCTCCTTGTCGGTGACGGTACCGGTGATGGTTCCTGTGGCGGTTGGTTTTCGCTCGCCGGATGCGGCAATCCACATCGGGGTGAGGATCGCAAACAGCAGAAAGAGTCCTGTGCGGCGCATACGCCACCTCCTTAACTAGGGCGGTTGATCGCTGTCTTCGAGGGGATTACACCGGAGAGCCGCGCATCTTCCCGGAAAGGCGCAGGAAAAGCGGTGCCGGTGGAAAATTGCACAGGTCGGTCGGGGCCGGCCGACACCGAAAGCTCAGCTCGGACCGTACTCCCAGCAGTACGGGGCCGGGCCGGAGCGGAAGAGAAAGGCGATCAGGTAGGCCAGGTCGGAGATTCGCACCGCCCCGTCGTTGTTGACGTCGGCCGCGTCTATCTCCGGCGGAGGCGGGCCGCCCCGGAACAGATAGGCGACTAGGTAGGTCACGTCGGCCACGCCCGGGTTCCCGACCCCGTCGCCGTTCGCGTCTCCGCAGACATAGCCCAGCACGAACGGCATGAACTGCACCCAACCCTTGGAGGGATCATCGACCTGGTCCCAGATGAGCGCCGCGACCCCCGCGGAATCGTCGTCCCCCCAGGCGTTCTCGCGGGCGTAGATCGTCTGCGCGCCGTCGTTGTACAGCGCGAACGTGCCGTTCCGCGACAGGTTGCAGCCCGCTCCGGCGACCGAACCGATGACCGGCTTGGCGTCATTGGCGCAATACACACCGCACTGGGCGTTGCCGCTGATCAGACTGCTGGCCAGGTAGGGCGTCCCGCCGCTGACGGAGACGCCGTGCACGGCGTTGTCCGTGATCCGGGAGCGGAGCACCCGCGACACGCTGTTGGTCAGCGTCAGCCCGGACTCGGTGCAGCTGTCGATCGTGCAGTCCGTGATCATCGGCGAGGCGTCCGCGACATAGAGACTGCGCGCCGAACGGTAGATGCAGTTTTTCAGATACGACGCCGAGTCGATCGTCTGGTCGCTGAAGCGGAGGCCGGCCCACGAGGCGGTGTTGGTGTCGCGGGTCAGGACAATCGGCTCGCCGCCCAGGGCGTCGGCCTTCAACCCGCCCGCGGCGGTGTACCCGACGCGCAGCCCGAACGAGGCGGAGGGAAATTCCAGGCGAAGGCCGGGGGAGAGGGTCAGCACCGGAGTGCCGGCTCCCTGCACGTAGACGATCCCCGAGGTCCCGGCGAGGTAGCGCCGGACATTGGGGAAGGCCCGCCAGACGGCGGACTCGCCCACGATCCCGCCCTGCACGGCGATCGTCTGGTCCGGGCTTGAGAAAAGGTTGTCGGCGGCGATCCGGCCCACGCTGTTGGGTTCCAGCCAGAGCGCGTGGCCGCCGTTGAAGCCGATCGTGTTGCCCGCAAACACCTCCAGCGGCCCGCCCACTACGCCGTTCTCGGCGTTGCCCGTGATCGCGCAGCCGGAAATACCCGGTGGCAGCCCGCTGATCGTGATGCCGTCGCCGCCGTTATCGGCGATCGTGCAGCCGGTCAGTTGCGCCTGGCTGTTGACGAGCGCCAGCCCGTCGCCGAGACAGCTGTCGATCCGGCAACTGTCCAGGACCGGGGAGGCGTCGGTGCAGGCGACGGTCTGGGCGCGCCGGATGACCGTGTGCCCGAGGCGGCACAGCGAGTCGACAGCCGAGGCGCCGAAGGCCAACCCGCCCCAGGAGGCGGCCGGACCCGCCGGTACCAGCAGCACCGGCAGTTCCTCTGTCCCCTCGGCGATGAGCCCGCCGGGGGCCGCCGCGCCGACAATCAGCCCGTAGGAGGGGTGTCCGAACTCCAGCCGCACCCCCGCCGCCAGCGTCAGCACCGGCGTCGCCGCCCCCTGCACGTTGACGGCCGCCGTGCTCGCCACCACATACCGCTCAATTCCCGGGTGCGCCCGCCACGTGCCCGAGGCCGACACCGTGCCGGGGAGCACGTAAATCGTGGGGTCGCCGTTTCCGGCGAGGCTGTTGGTGGCGTCGACGCGGCCGGCCGAGGTCGGGCCGACAGCCAGCGGGGCGGCAGCATTGCCCGACACGACATTCCCCGAAAACGCCGTGAGCATGGTCCCGTAGACGCCGTAACTGCCGTTGCCGGAGATCTCGCAGCCGGTGACCGGGACCTGCGAGGAGCTCAGGCGAATACCGACGCCGCTGTTATCGGCAATCACGCAATTGCCGATGACCGATTGCGAGCCGATGAGCGAGAGACCGTCTCCCGCACAACTGTCGATCCGGCAGCTGTCGAACACGGGGGAGGAGAAGTTGCAGACGATCCCCTGGCTGCGGCGGACGAGGCAGTTGCGCAGCAGGCATTCCTCGTCGCGGGCGTTGCTCTCGAAGCGGATCCCCCGCCACTGCGCGATCGAGGCGTGCGGGACGAAGCTGATCGGGTTGGTCGACGGGGCATCGGCGATCAGCGTGCCGGGGTTCCCCAGACCGACCGAGAGAGTCCCGGTCGCGACCGCGAATTCGAGGCGCACACCCGGGTCGAGCACGAGGGTCGGCGCGAGCGGACCGGCGACCGAGAGGTCGCCGCCGCCGAGGATCACGAATGTTGAAATGCCGCTCAGCGGTTTCCAGACCGCCGAATCGCCGACCGTGCCGCCGAGAACGCCGAATGCCTGAATCGCGTTGACCATGAACTGGTTGCCTGCGGCGAGGCGACCGATCGAGGCCGCCCCCAGCACCAGCGGGTAGCTCCCGTTGCGCCGCAGCGTGTTGCCCGTAAAAACCGCTGCGTTCTCGCCATAGATCCCGGACCCGCCGTTGTCCGAAAGCGTGCACATCGTCACCGTCGCCAGCGATCCGGTCAGCCGGATGCCGTGCGAGGAGTTGTACAGAATGTCGCACTGCCCGATGATCGCCTGCGAGGCGGCCAGGTCGATGCCGATCGTGCTGCTGTCGATTGTGCAGTCGTGAATTGTCGGCGACGCGCCGGTGCACAGAACGCCGGCGGCGCCCCCCCGCCGCACTGTCACCCCCTCCAGGTGCGCCGAGGTGTCTTCACCCGTTTCGAAACGGACCGCCGCGTTGACGCTGTCGCCGTAGATGATCGTGGCCTCCCGGCCGCCCGAGGACCGCACGACAATGCTCCGCCCGATGAACGAGATGTTCTCGTGGTATGTGCCGGGGGCGATGAGCACCGTGTCGCCGGGGAGCGTCCCGAGAATAGCCGCCTGGATCGTGGCCGAGTCGGCCGGAACGTTGATCGTGGCGGCCGCCGCCGGCCGCGGAATCGTGGCGATCAGCACCAGGCAAACCAGGAGGGCTTGGAGAACGCGGAAGGGGGCCACGGGGGCTGACGGTTTCGCCAAATACATGAACGGCTCCTGCAACAGATCCTGTAATCGCTTGATCGGCGGATATCGCAGTACGCCTTAAATATAGTGGGCGGGCACGGATATGCCAAGCGGGAAGTCGGCGCCCGGAGCCGGTTTTCCCCTCCCTAGGGCAGCCGCACCGTGCGCCCGGTCGCCACCGCAAGACCGTCCCGGGCCAGCCCCTCGGCGGCCGCCCGCACCTCGGCCATCGACCGCCCCAGGTCGCGGGCAAGCGTGCCCAGGCTGACTCGGGATCGGCGGGTGAGACGCCGGATGATCTCCCCGCGAATCTGCCGGATCGAGCCTTCGAACCGCGGCTGGCGGCGCACCCGCAAGCGCCGGCTCTCCCGGGGCGGGAGGCCGAGGCGCGCGTAGTCCATGAGGGCCGCGTGCCACGCCCGAATACCCGTGCGCGGGAGCACGAGCTCGGCGATCCGCTGGATCTCGGCCGGCCGCGCATCCGCCGCGAGCCCGAACCGGTGGAGCAGCACCTTCCGGACATTCGTGTCGACTGCCGCCACCCGCCGGCCGAAAGCGAACGCCGCAACCGCGTTCGCGGTGTAGGGTCCGATTCCGGGAAGGCGGCGCAATACCGCCGGGTCGGAGGGAAGCTCCCCGCCGTACTCGCCGACAACCGTCTGCGCGAGCTTCTGCAGGTACAGCGCCCGCCGATTGTACCCGAGCCCCGACCAGGCGGCGAGGACGGCGCGGATGGGGGCCGCCGCCACCGTTTGCCAGTCGGGAAAGCGCCGGAGCCAGGCCTCGTAGTACGGCGTCACGCGCTCGACCGTCGTCTGCTGGAGCATGATCTCCGCGACCGTGATCGCGTATGGATCATTCGTCTCGCGAAACGGCAGATGCCGTCCGTGGCGGCGGTAGAAGGCCCGGATGTCGCGCCGAAAGGCGGCGATGTGCGCCGCGGAGAGATCGGAGTGCCTGCCGGTCATTGTGATACCGTCCTCGTTGAGTGGGGATCGCGGCGCTCACCGGTGCGCCTGGCGGCGCTTCTCGCGCCGCTCCCGCGCCTCCCGCACTGCCTGCGCCGGGTCGATCGCCGCCGTCTCGGGTTCGAACAAGTCGGCCGTCCGCTGCGGCTCCAGGCGGTAGGCGTTGCCGGCCGGATCGCGCGCCAGGAAGCCTTCATCGACCAGTTGCCGGCGCAGCGACACGAAGTCGATATCGATCGACCGGCCGACATCGGCCAGCCACGCCGCGATCACCGCGTTGATGTCGGGCTCGCTGTAGGTGCGCCCCGGAACCAGTTCCCGCACGATGCTCCCGAGCAGGATGAGTTGGTCGCGCCGCCGGCGGGGGAGACCCGGGTTGTTGCGCTGGGTGCAGAGGGCCTCGAGCCGCGCGCGGAATTCAACCGCCGTAATGCGGTTCATGCGGCCTCCGCAGGATGGCGGGATCGGGAAAACCGCCGCACCGCCGCCGCCGCCAGCACGCCCAGCAGGAGGACAACGGAGAGCGTGGTGAGACACGACTTGGCGATGGTGAACCCGCTGCTCCACCGCACCAGGCCGGGGGAGAAGTCCGGATAGGAGGCGAGCATGGCGATGATCGCGGCGTTCTCCGCGTAGTCGAAAAGGCCCGCCAGGAGCGGCATCGCCGCCGCCCCGAGGGCCCATGTCCGCCGCGGCGAAACCCGCCACATCAGGTAGAGGAGAAGCCACGCGAAAGTCACTCCGAACAGAAACGGGTAGAGCAGGTCGACCGGGATCTGCTCGGTAAGGTAGGCGCGGCGGCCCGCCTCCCCCAGTCGCTCGAACAACTGCGCGGCGTACGCCGGGCTGTACCCGACCGGCATCAGGTCGAGAATCTGCATCCCTCCGGCCCGGGCCGAAACCGCCGGGATGGAGACGAAAATCATGTGGCCATAGACCGCCAGCGTCAGCACGATAAGCGCCAGCAGGACCTTGCCCCGGCGGCGCCCTGTGGCCATGGACTCCCAGAACTTCATCATACCTGCAACTCGCGCGGCCATCGGACAGGAGTATAGACATCGGCGCCGCGCCGCGCCACCGGCTTTTGGGCGGACGGCGAAAACATCTTTCTCCTTGAGCCGGTTCGCGTGTATACATATATAGTTGCTTATGAAGATGACTCGGGCAATTCCGGCCGGGTGCCTCGCGGCGCTCCTGCTGGGCGCGGCGGCCTCCGCGCAGACCATTGAGGGGCTTCAGGTTCCACCGGCCGACTCGGCCGAGGCCGAACGCCTCCGCATCTGGGCGGCCGCCGAAGGCACCTCCCGCTGCCGCATGATCGTCGAGGTCGTCGACTCCGCCAATCGGGTCGTCCGCCGCCTCGTCGACTTCCTCGCCGCCCCCGGCTACTACAACTTCTACTGGGACAAACGCGACGACTCCGGCCTCCGCGTGCCCGAGGGCAAATACCGCGGCCGCGTCGACTACTGCGGCGCGCTCAGCTGGGAAAATCTCACGGCCCGCTACTCCCTGTGGGAACTGCAGAGCGACCTCACCCCCTTCGATCCCGACAACCCCTTCCGCATCGGCGTGGTCCTCACGGCCGATGGCGCACCGGTGGCGGCCGAGATCCTCAACCGGCGCGACGTGCACTTCGATGTCATGCTCCCGGACACGGTGCTCGACATCGGCACCCACTGGATACCCTATCGGCCGCCCGAGCGCATGCCGCGCGGCAATTACACCATCCGGATCAAAGTCGGCGACTACGAGTACCGCCGGGAGGTCACCTACCTGCCATGAGCGTGCTCGTCCGCTGTCTCGCCGGCCTGGGGGCGGTCGTGCTGGCCGCGGCCGCGGCGCTGATCGGGTGCGCCCCGCCCCCGCCGGTGGCCGACCAGCCCACCGTCCCGCGCGGTTTCTACGACGAGGTCTGGGTGGAGCCGCGCATTGTCCACGCCGACTCCGTTTTCACCCTGATTCGAGCAGACCGGAAAGACTCGGTGTTCGTGCGCACCAACGAAGTCGACCCCAATGCCTGGGCGCCGGCCCTCGAGTTCAAGGTCGCCCCGGACACCTGCTTCGTGTCGGTCACCCTGCACTTCCTCGAGTCCGACCGCCCCGCGCTTCCCCTTCTGGCGCGCTATCTGCCGAAGGGTTACTACAAGCTCACGGTCAACAATCCGCTCAGGTTCGGGGAGACGGTGTACCGGGGCTCATGCCTGCTCGGTGCGACCGTGTGCGGCCGCCGTCAGACGGTGCCGATCGTGCGGTGAGAGGGCATCGCGCGCTCCGTGTTGCCTTGACAGAATTGAACTTCCTAGTATCTTGCACAAGGCGGCGGAATTTCTCAGGTTCCCGCATCGTTCCTGGCCGGCATCGCACAACGCCGCCCGACGGTTTTGCCAGAGCAGCAAATCGCAAGGAGATAAGCTATGTCAATTCCCCGATCCACCGCCGTGGCGGCGGCCGCGGTCGTGACTCTCGCCGCCGCCCTCATGGCCGGCGCCCCCCAGGTGATTTCGTTCCAGGGCCGGCTCACCGATGACCTCGGCATCCCGGTAGCGGACGGTCCGGCGGACGTGCGCATCATTATCTGGAACGACCCGACCGCCGCCCTGCCCGAAAACGAAGTCTGGAATTCGGGGGTGGTGACCGTCACTACTGTCGGCGGCCTCTTCTCCCTCAACCTCGGCGTTTCCCCGATGCCCGCGCTCACTCCGGACCTCTTCGCCGATACCAACCTCTGGGTCGGGCTCTCGATCGAGGGTCAGGCGGAGGGACAACCGCGGATCAGACTCGGCTCGGCGGCTTTCGCTTTCCGCGCCGTGCGCGCCGACACCGCCGCGTACGCCCTGGCCTCGCCGGGCGGGACCTCCGACCACGGCAGCCTCACCGGACTGCTCGACGATGACCACCCCCAGTACGTACGGGTCGACGGCAGCCGCGCGCTGATCGGCGATTTGTATATGTCGGGGCGCCTGATCCGGAACCTGGCCCCAGGACAGCTCGCCTCCGATGCCATCCGCTATGACCAGGCGATGAAGCTGGGCGATCCCGCCGGGGGCGACCTGGCCGGCACCTATCCCGATCCGCAACTGGCGGCCAACTCGGTGGGCCTGGCGGAACTGGCCGCCGGCTCGGTGAACTCCGAGAAAGTGCTCGACAACACCCTCAGCGCGCTCGACCTGGCCAACGGCTCGGTGCAGACCGCCGAGATCGCCGACGGCACCATTGTCGACGCCGACATCTCGCCGACCGCTGCGATCGCGGTCGACAAAGTGGCCGGGACGGCCGCGAGCCTCTCCGGCGCCCAGACAGTCACGGGCGCCAAGACGTTTGTCGGAGGCGTCAAAATCGGCAGCGCCGGCGCCCCCTCCGCCTCCGCGGCTCTCGAAGTGAGCAAGGAATTTCTGAGTCCCGGCCTCGTCTACGGTCTGAGTCTCGGGGCCGCCAACAACGGCGCGGGTTCGGTCCACAGCCTGTATGCCGCCGCCTCCGGGCCGGTCGCGCATTCGGGCTACCGGACCGGGGTCTATGCCCTGGCCGGGGCGGCCGACGCCACCGCCGGCTATTCGCGCGGCCTCGCCGCTTTCGGCCTCGGCGGCGAAACCGCCTACGGCGTCTATGCCTACGCCTCCGCCGGCGCCACCAACTGGGCGGGGTACTTCGACGGCGACGTCGCCGTCACCGGCACCCTCTCCAAAGCTGCCGGGTCGTTCCGCATCGACCACCCGCTCGATCCGGAAAACAGGTACCTCCAGCATTCCTTCGTCGAGTCCCCCGATATGAAGAACATCTACGACGGGGTGGTGACGACCGATGCCGCGGGCTACGCCGTTGTGACGCTGCCCGACTACTTCGAGGCCCTCAACCGGGATTTCCGCTACCAGCTCACCGTGATCGGGGACTTCGCCCAGGCGATCATCGCCGAAAAAGTCGCCGGCGGACGGTTCGTCATCAGGACCGACAAGCCCAACATCGAGGTCTCATGGCAGGTGACCGGGATCCGGCACGATCCCTATGCGGAGACCCACCGCATCGCGGTCGAGCTTGACAAACCGGCGCGGGAGCGCGGCCGCTACCAGAACCCCGAGGCCTACGGATTAGGGTCGGACCGGTCGATCAACCGCGCCGAGCGGACGGTGCAGGAGTAGCCGCGAGACTGAAAAAAAAGCGATTGACAAAAACAAAAAAAGGCGTTACTTGGCGAAACAAAGGGGACGGAGACGCCGTCCTAATGCTGTGATGAATTGTTGACCGCTGCATAGTGATAGACTCAGGAGGATTCCGTGATCCAGCTTAAGGTCTACATCTCGGCTGCCATGCCGAACGGGAAGAAATGCGGCGGGAGGAGTGTGTCTGTTTAGGCCGCTCCCACGAGAGAATTTTCCCCCGCCGCACCGAGACAGGGTCCGGCGGGTTTTTTTTCGCCGGATCGGCCGCGGCTCCGCCGCACCAATCGAGACTGTGAACGAGGCCGACAATGACTGCGGAATTGTACGAACACGAGGACATCGGCAAAGACGAAAAGGACGTCAGCGTCCGCCGGGCTTTTCGCGGCCTGCTGCCGTTCCTGGCCGCTCATAAAAAAGGTCTGGCGCTCTGCCTGCTCCTGTTGGTCGCCGTGACCGCCATGACCCTCGCCTGGCCCTGGCTGATCCAGCAGGCGATCGACAAGATCCTGCGCGGACAACTGGATCGCCCCGCCGCCGAGCGGGATTTCTCCCCGCTCGTGAAAGTCGGGCTGACCGTGGTGCTGCTCCAGATCGCCTCCCTGGCGCTCATGTACATCCAGCGCGTCAAGCTCGAGACGATCGGGCAGAATGTCATGCTCGACCTGAAGCGCAAGCTGTTCGACCACATCCTCTCGCTCGACGTCTCCTACTTCGACAAGAACCCGGTCGGGCGCGTGATGGCGCGGGTGGAATCGGACACCGAGTCGCTGCGCATGCTCTTCACCAACACGGTCGTGCTCATCGTGGGCGACGTCGTCCTGATTGTCGGGATCCTCGGCGTGATGTTCTACCACCACCCCCGGCTGGCGCTCGTGCTGTCGCTGTCGCTGCCCGCGCTGGCCCTCATGATTTACGTTTTCCACCGGCTCACCTCGCACCGCTTCCTCGAGGTGCGCAAGCGGGCGGCCGAGGTCACCGCGGCGCTGGCGGAGTTCCTGCACGGCATGTCGATCGTCCAGATCTTCCACCGCGGCGCCTATGCGCGGGCGCGCGTGTCGCACGCCAGTGAGCGCAAGTTCCGCGAGGACTCCTACGTCAACATCGGCGTCTGCATCTTCTTCAACCTGCTCGGCTACATCGAATTCGTAAAAGTCGGGCTGGTCCTGTTGCTCGGGTCGATGTGGGGCGTCTCCTCTGGGACCATGGTCATGTTCATCCTGCTGATCTGGCGCGAATTCGAGCCCATCGCCCGGACCGCCGAGCAGCTCGGCGTCTTCCAGAAAGGAATCGCCGGCGCCCGCCGGATCTTCGCCCTCCTCTCGATCCGGCCGAAAGTGCTCGACCCGGCCCGGCCCGTCGACTGGCCCGGTCTCCATCGGACCATCCGCTTCGAAAACGTCTGGTTCTCGTACGGGGACGACGACAACTGGGTGCTGCGCGACGTGTCGTTCGACATCCCCGCCGGCAAGCGGGTCGCCCTCGCCGGGGTCACGGGCGGCGGTAAATCGACCGTCATCAACCTGCTGCTGCGGCTGTACGACCCGCAGCGCGGACGGATCACGGTCGACGGCGTTGACATCCGCGACCTGCGCCAGGCCGACCTGCGCCGGCGGTTCGCGCTGGTCCTCCAGGACATCATCCTGTTCCCCGGCGACGTGGCCGGCAACATCGGCCTGGAGAACGGTGCGGTGAGCGAGGCGCAGATTGTCGAGGCCTCGCGGACGGTCGAGGCCGATGCCTTTATCGGGCGGCTCCCCGCCGGCTACAAGACCGAGGTGTCGGAGAAAGGCTCCAACTTCAGCCGCGGCGAGCGCCAGTTGCTCTCGTTCGCCCGGGCGCTCGCCGTCGACCCCGAGGTGCTGATCCTCGACGAGGCGACCAGCTCGGTCGACCCGGAAACCGAGCGGACCATCCAGGCCTCGCTGCGCAGGCTGACCGCCGGCCGGACCTCGCTCATCATCGCGCACCGTCTCTCGACGATTCTCGATGCGGACCAGATCCTTGTCATCCGCCGCGGCGAAATCATCGAGCGCGGCACGCACACCGAACTGATCCTGGCGAACGGCTACTACTCGAAGCTGTTCCACCTGCAGTTCAAGCATCGAAACGGAGTAATGACCCATGCGGGATAAAATACGGTGGCTCTGGCGGTACTGGCGGCACTACCCCAAAGTGCTCGTCATCCTGCTCGTGCTCACTCCGCTGCAGACGGCTCTCATGGTGGCGCTCCCGCGCCTCATCGGGCTGACTATCGACTACCTCAACACGGGCGCTGCCCCCCGGACCGGCGCGGCCGGGTGGCTGAGCGAACTCGGCCGCGCGATCGGTCTGAACACGACCGCCGCCTACGCCGTGACGTTCATCCTGTTCGGCCTGATCGCCTACGCCCTCTACGCCTACTTCCAGTCCTGGCGGGCTTGGATGAACACCCGCCTCGAGTGGCACTTCCGCCAGGAGGCTTTCGACGGCATCACGGCCAAGGGCCCGGACTTCTTCAACCACTACCGGTCCGGCGATCTGCTCACGCGCATGACCGACGACGTCCAGGACAAGCTCTCCTGGTTCGCCTGCTCGGGGATCTTCCGGCTGTACGAGGCGACGCTCGCGGTGGTTTTCATCGTGGCCTCGATGCTCACGATCAGTCCCGGCCTGACCGCCTGGACCGCCCTGCCGCTGCCGTTCATCGTCGTCCTGTTCTTCCGCAGCAGCTCGCTGCTGGACCGGCGCTACGATGCCCTCCAGAAGCGCATCTCCGACTTCAACGACGTCATGGAGGCCTGCTTCTCGGGGATCCGGGTGGTCAAGGCGTACGTCCGCGAGCAGGCCCAGAAGGTGAAATTCACGGGCGCCGCCGAGGAGCGCCGCAAGGCCGAGATCGACGCCGTGCGGATCGCGGCCGTCATGGACTCGCTCTACCACTACCTGTGGCAGTTCGCGGTCGTGATCGTGCTGCTCGCCGGCGGCTACCGCGTGCTCTACGCCGACCTGTCGATCGGCAGCATCGCCACCTTCATCTACTACGCCACCTGGCTGGTCTTCCCGATGTTCGACATCGGGCAGTTCCTCGTCAAGTCGCGGCAGTCGGCGGTCTCGATCGACCGCCTCGTCGAGCTGGAGAAGGTGCCGCCGATGGTGGCCGACATCGGCCGGCTCAGCCCCAACGGCGAGGGCCAGGGGCGGCTGACATTCGAGAACGTCAGCTTCGCCTTCGAGGGCATGGAGCGGAAGATCCTCGAGGACGTGTCGTTCGAGATCGCGCCGGGCCAGACCGCCGCGATTGTCGGCAAAGTCGGCTCCGGCAAGAGCTGGCTGGTCAACTTGATCCCCCGGCTGGTCGACCCGACCGCGGGGACCGTGCGGCTCGACGGCCTCGACCTGCGTGAGTACCGCCTCGAGGAGCTCCGCCGCGCGATCGGGTTCGTGCCCCAGGAACCGGTCCTCTTCTCGGACACGATCCGCAACAACATCATCTTCGGCCGCGAGGGGATCTCGGAGACGCTGCTCGAGTGGGCGATCGACGTCGCCCGGCTCCGCGGCGAAATCGCGGGCTTCCCGCAGGGGTTGGAGACCCCGATCGGCACCCGGGGAGTGGCCATCTCGGGCGGGCAGAAGCAGCGCCTGGCTCTCGCCCGCGCGCTCGTCGGCAAACCGAGAATTCTCGTGCTCGACGACTGCACGAGCGCGCTCGACTCCCGCACCGAGGCCGAGCTGTGGGAACGCCTCCACGAGGTCATGCCCGAGATGACGGCCGTACTGATCACCCACCGCCCCGACACCCTCGAGCGCGCCGACCGGATCTTTGTGCTCGACAGCGGTCGCGTCGTCGAACAGGGCGCCCACAGCGCCCTCATCGACGCCGAGGGCGACTACGCGCGGATCTACCGCCGCCTCCAGCTGGCCGAGGCCGTGAACTGAGCGGCCGGCCGGCGTGGCCCCGCCGCCCAAGGCAAAAAAAAGAGAAGGCCGGTTCACACCGGCCTTCTTCTCATGTCAGGGCTTGGGAACTCGGGGGCTCACCAGCCGCCGCGACGATTGCCGCCGCCGCCGCCGCCGAAACCGCCCCGTCCGCCGCGTCCGCCGCCGCCGCCGCCCGCGCCTTCACGGCGCGGCCGGGCCTCGTCGACGTTCAGCGTACGGCCGTCGAACTCCTTGCCGTTCATGGCCGCGATCGCCGCCTTGCCTTCGTCCTGATTCGGCATCTCGACGAAAGCGAATCCCTTCGGCCGACCGCTGTCGCGATCCATGACCAGGTTGACCTCCGAGACCTCGCCAAAGGCTTCAAACGCCTGGCGCAGCTGATCCTCGGTCGTCGAGTACGACATGTTCCCAATGTAGATCTTCATTCTACCAACTCTCCGTCTGGCCGGCCCTGCCCTGCGGAGATTCTTTTTCGCACATTGCAGAACACAGCACGTTCAAGCGCACTATTGCGCATCGGTCCCTACGGTCCGCCTTTCGAGATGTCATGGAGTGTGTCGCCAAGGTTCGATAAGAGCAGTGCCGGGAATCCTTCGTTTCATTCACGACCATTGTACCGGTCAGGTGCGGATAAGTCAAGAAAAATCGTGTTCCGCAGTCGATAAATACAGATTTTGGGCGGTCCCGCGCCGCGCCCCGCGGCGATCCCATCTTTCCCATCGAAGCGGAAAATTCTTCCCGCCGGGCCGCTTTCCGGCCGGCCCGCGCCCGCCGCGAGCAGCCCGCAACCTCCAATCAATGCGACACTTACACCGGGCGCGGGAGAATTGGCACGGGCTGTGCAAAGTGCTCCCTCGGAAAAATGTAGCTCGGAGTATTAGTGTGACCGATCAAAACCCGTCCAACAACCCGCCCGCACCGGCTGCGACCCCCGCGCCCACGCCGAATCCGCCCCCGGCCAAAAAGGGACTTCTGACCTACCTCCTCTACGGCGGTCTCGGCCTCGCCGTGATCGCGGCGGCGTCGGTCGGAACGCTCCTGCTGCTCGGCGGGAAGTCCACCGCGCCGGTCGCACCGGGCGACACCGACAGCACTCTCGCCGGGAACCGCGCCGCCCAGGCGGCGCAACTGACCGACGACCAGATCCTCGACAGTCTCCTGGCCGGCGAGGACGACTCCGACATGCTCGCGCTCATTCAGGAGAACCTGAACGTGCTCGACTACGACCCGGCGGAGAGTGCGGCCGCCGGTGATACGGCACCGGCGATCGAGGGCGCACCCGGGACGGCCGACCACCTGGCCGAGGAGCAGAAACGGCTCGCCCAATGGGAGTCGCAACTGAAGACCAGGGAGAACGATCTCGTCCGCCGCGAGAACGAGGTCAGCCGCCAGATGCTCGTGCTTGAACAGGCCGAATCGGCCCGCACCGCCGGTCTCGCCAAGCTCTACGACGGGATGGACTCGCACGCCGTGGCCAAGCTCATGACCAACCTCGACGATGAGACGGTCGTGTCGATCCTGCCGCGCATGAAAGCCAAGAACGCCTCCGAGGTGCTCCAACTGCTCCCCCCCGAGCGGGCGGCGCGCCTGTCCAAACAGATGATCACGATTGCGGAAAAATAACGATGCCGACCCTGTCACCCGATATTATGAACCTCCTGCTCGGAGTCGCGCCACTGCCGACAGTCGAACCCTCCGGGGCGACGGCCGGGAAAGAGGCGGGCGCTCCGCCGGAACTGCTGTTCGGCGCTCTCATGCAGACCGCCCTCGGCCCGTCTCGGGTGACATCGCTCCTTCCGTTGGCGAAAACCGCCTCGATGCCATCGGGGACGCAGGCCGCTTCGGTCCCCGGTCAGACCGCTCGGCCCGCCGACGATACTCTGGCCGCCGCCTGCCGTCCGCTTGTCCCGGCGACACGCGACGGTGAACGCGCACTCTTGGACGACCTCCTCGTTTCGCCGGGATGGGATTTCGAGGCGCTGGAGACGACGAGCGGTGACATTTATGACAAGGCCCGGTCGGTCCTCCAGGGGCGGGCGGCGATCCAGGCCGCTGCTGTCTCGGACGAATACTCCCCGGCGGCGACGAACCCGCCGGGATCTATCGGAACCGGAACTTTCGTTCCCACCCCGGCCGCACTGCAACTGATTCAGGATCTTACCCCGCAGCCGCTCGACACGCTCCCGGCCGGTGCGTACATAATCACCGACGCGCGCGCGGCCGAGGGCCGGCTGATGCTCGATCTTTCCCCGAAAGACCCGGGGCACCCGGCCATTCGCATTTCGCTGCCGTTGCCGCAGCCGTCGGAGATCCCGGCTCCCCACGTGTCCGTCCCTGCGTCCGCGGCCCGGGTCCCGCTGGAGAGCGGCGCATCGCCGACCGCACTCGAGAGCTGGTTTGAGAAGGTCAGCCTCAAGGAGCTGGTGGTCACGCCTGCCGCCGGCCACGGATCGGCGCAGGCGGGCGGCGCGGCTGCTTCGTCCGAGGCTCCCTGCAAATTTGAAATCCTCGCTGAAAATGCCGGTCGGGACGTGGTGATTGTAACCACGCCCGCCGGCAGCGATATTCGTTTTCGCCTCCTGCAGAATCGGGCGGCGCGCCCGGCTTCGCCCGGAACCCCGGGGGCGGCCCTGGCGGGCGCCAAGACAACGCCGCGCCCGGCCGCCGCCGCACCAGACACTGCCGATGGACACTTCACCGACAGCCGTCTGTTCCCTCTGACCCGCGAGATCCGGTTCCTCACGCTGGCAGGGGGCAGAGGCAAGGCCCCCGATGCATCCGGCGAGGCGGCTGCGACCCTGGCCGGGTCGGCCAAAGGCGCCGGCGCAGACGATCTCCGCACGGCGGCCGCCGGCGAGCGGGTGCAGACGCCGCCCGCCCGTTTCACGCTGCCGGCGGACGTGAAGACGGCCCTCCGCCCCGGCGGCGACTCGGTCGAACTGCGCATCGACCCCGAGCATCTCGGCCCGGCCCGGCTCCACCTGACGGTGCGCGACGAGCATCTCTCCGCCCGGGTCATCGTCGAGACCGCCCGCGCGAAACACACGATTGAGAATTCCCTGGACCGCCTTGTCGAGACCCTCGCCCGGGCGGACATAAAAGTGGATCACATCGAAGTGGCGATCGGCCAGCAGGGGGCGCGCGGGCAGTGGTTTGCGCAGCACGCGCCGCACTGGCCACGCTCCGGCGCTTCCGGAGGCCGCTTCGACCGAGACGATGAAACCGCCCCCGCCCCGCCCGCGGTCCCCGCGACCGGATCGTCCGGCTATCTCGGCGCCGGCGGGGTGGATGTTTTGGCATAGGAGACGACCATGAGCGAAATCACCAACACCACCGTCGGCGGACTCATGTCGGCGGCCGCCAACAGCGGGCAGACCGGAAGCCTGCAGCAGCTCGGCAAGGACGACTTCCTCCAGCTGCTGGTCACCAAACTGCAGAATCAGGATCCGCTCAATCCGATGGAGGATGAAGACTTCATCGCCCAGCTCGCCCAGTTCTCCTCGCTCGAACAGATGACCAACATCGCCGAGGGCATCGCCGAATCCAACAAGTGGGACTACCTCCAGATGCAGTCCATCAACAACGTCATGGCCGCGGGACTCATCGGCAAAGAGGTCGAGGCCTCCTACGACACGATCTACTTCGACGGTTCAAAAGAGCCGTCGCTCACCATCACCACCGATCGCTTCGTGGCCAGCGTGGAAATCAAGATCACCAACGCCGACGGCGAGGTGGTCGCCACCCTCACCGACGAGAACCTTGCCTCCGGCAAACACACTTTCACCTGGGACGGCACCGACGCCCAGGGCAACCGGGTGCCGGAGGGATCGTACGCGGTGGCGGTGCGGGCGGTCGACGGCGCGGGGGCCGAATACACTCCCAAGCTGGGCATGCGCGGCGTGGTCGAAGCGGTGACCTACCGCGACGGCGCCGCCTATTTCCGCGTCGACGGCATGGAGATCCCGTTCGGCGACGTGGCGGCCATTGCCGAAGAGGGGCAACTCGGCGGCGAGTGACGCCGGGAGACGGAGAAGCGGAAGGACGTTACGATGAAGATCACGCCCCAGCCGATAGCAGTCGGCCAGCGCCCGGTCAACCTGATCGAGATCGCCAACCGGACCGCCCCCGCCGGGCCGGCCCAGGCCGGAGAGGGGTCGTTCCGGGAGATGTTCTCCCGCGAACTGGCGGCCGACCGGGCCGTGCATTTCTCCAAACACGCCAGTCAGCGGCTGTTCTCGCGCGGGATCGCGCTGAGCGATGCCACGCTGGCGAAAATCGCCGACGCGATCGACCGCGCCGCCGCCAAGGGCTCGCGCGAAACGCTCGTCCTCACCGACGAGGCGGCCCTGGTCGTGGCCGTGCCCAACCGGACCGTCATCACCGCCTTCGACCGCGACAACCTGCGCGAGGGCGTGGTGACGTCGATCGACTCGGCCGTCATCCTGTGAGAACTGTGATGAACACCAACCATAACACTGCATCGCACCGCGGGTCGGCCTCCATTGGGATGGAGAGGCCCGGCGACGGCAAAACGGAGGTACGCACATCATGATGGCATCACTGTATGCCGGTGTGTCCGGACTGAAGAACCACCAGGTGAAAATGAACGTGATCGGCAACAACATCGCCAACATCAACACCGTGGGGTTCAAAACCAGCCGTGTGAATTTCCAGGAAGCGCTCGTGCAGACGTTCAAGGGCGCGGGGCGCCCCTCGGCCATCACCGGCGGCACCAACCCGGTCCAGCTCGGGCTGGGGATGGAAGTGGCCTCGATCGACAACCTCTTCCAGCAGGGCGGGCTCGAGACGACCGGCCAGATCCTCGACCTGGCCATCCAGGGCTCGGGGTTTTTCATCCTCGGCGACGCCAACGGCAACCGCTTCTACACCCGGGCCGGCGCCTTCGGGCTGGACTCCCAGGCCACCCTCGTCGATCCCTCCAACGGCCTGTACGTCCTCGGCCGCATGGCCGACAACACCGGCCAGATCCCCTCGCTGGCGACCACCGGACCCATCCGGCTCCCCTTCGGCCAGCAGGATCCGGCCAACGCCACCGAGGAAATCTGGCTCTCGGCCAATCTTGACGCCTCGGCGAGCGACGCCAATGCCGCGCTCGTCGAATCGGGCGACTCCAATGTCCTCCTGGTGTCCGGGACCGCGCTTGACGGCGTGGGCGGCACCCACCGCGTCAGCATCACCGGCGACCAGGCGATTGCCGACACGGTCACCAGCGCGACCGCCGGAATGACCGGCGCGCAGACCCTCGGCGCCCTCGGCGTCACCGACTTCTCCGACTTCAGCCTGACCATTGACGGCGCCCGGACGGAGACGATCTCCGGACTGAGCGCTACCACCACGGTCGAGGAACTCATCGCCTCCCTGAACCAGATCGCCGGTGTGTCGGCGAGCCTCGACGGATCCGGCGCGATCACGATCATGCGGACGCGGGCCGGCGACCACGCCACTTACAACATCGTGAGCTCCCCGGCCGGGGCCGGCGACGTGCTCAACACGATCTTCGGCGCCGGGTTGGGCGCGACCGTGGCCACCTCCGGCGGCGCCGACACCACGCTCGTGGCGACCGACACCTTCACCCCCCTCCAGGGATCCGGGACAGCCGGCGGACCGTTTGTCACCCAGCTCGGCCTGGTTGTCGATGAGCGGACCGGCCTGGTGACCGGGCTCAGCGGGCTGGGCGACGGCGGCGTCGAAATCACCGCCGGACAGGCCGGCATCGGCGCCACCAACGGCAACGACCTGGTTATCGACACCGAGTCGACCACCCACACCGCCTCGATCACGGTCTTCGACTCCCAGGGCGGCCGCCACACTCTCTCCATCGAGTTCTTCCGCTCCGCCCTCACCAACCGCTGGGAGTGGTCTGTCGCCACCCTCGGCACGGAGACGGTGCTCACGGGCGGGTCGGGGTATGTCCAGTTCAACCCCGACGGCTCGCTCAACTCGTTCGCCTACAACGGCGGCAACGAAGCGATCACGATCAACCCCAACAACGGCGCCGAAAACATGGAAGTCGTGGTCAACCCGGGCACGGCGTTCAGTTTCGACGGCCTCACCGGGTTCGCTTCCGGAACCCACACCGCCTCGATCGTCCGCCAGGACGGCTACGGCGTGGGCATCCTCGAGAAGATCGCGATCGACAAGGCCGGCAACATCTCCGGCATCTTCAACAACGGCGTCACCCGCCTGCTCGCCCAGGTCATGCTCTCCGACTTCTTCAACCAGTCCGGTCTGCGGAAAGCGGGGAAGTCGATGTACCAGGAGAGCGCCAACTCGGGCAGCGCCGTCGAGGGCGTCGCCGGGCAGACCATCTCCGGACAGATCTTCTCCGGCGCCCTGGAGAGCTCGGCCGTCGACATTGCCCAGGAGTTTACCGGGATGATCACCGCCCAGCGCGGCTTCCAGGCCAACGCCCGGGTGATCACGACCTCCGACAACATGCTCGACGAACTGGTCAACATCAAGAGGTAGCGACTAGATGATTCGCGTGACCCGACATAACGAAGTGCCGTTCGAGTACACCGCCGAACTCATCCGCTTCCTGGAATCGCTTCCGGGACCGGTGACGTTCGTCAATGTCGACGGCGAGATCATGGTTCGTCTTTCGGACGAACCGGGTCGGGGCGCGCCGGACCAGCGCGACCGCCGTCCCGGCGCCCCCGGCGCCGGACGGCGGGCCCGCGCGATAGGAGAACGCCATGCCGAACGAAAGTGACAAGAACGAGAAGACGGCCGTAACCCCCGCGGCGGCCGCGCCTCCCCCGGACCAGCCGGCCCCGGCCCCGGGCGGGAAGAAGAAGCTGCTCCTGTTCGGCGGCATCGGCCTGGCCGCCGTCGTCGTCGGCATCGTGCTGGCTCTGGGCGTGGTCAAACCGATGCTCGCGCCGTCGCCGGAGACGCCGGCGGGGGCCGCCGAATCCGCCGCCCCCGCGCCGCACGCCGAGACCGCGCCGGCGGAAACCAGGAAAGAGTCCGGGGGCGGGCACGGCGGCGGCGCCGACGCCGCCCGCATCTTCACTATCGACGACCTCGTGATCAACCCGGCCGGCACCGGCGGCTCGCGCTTCCTCTCAGTGTCGATCGGGTTCGAAGTGAAGACCGAGGCCGCGATGATCGCCTTCCGCGCCCGCGAGCCCGCTATCCGCGACGCCCTCATCACGATCCTGTCCTCGAAAACGGTCGCCCAGCTCACCGACACCCGGCAGAAGGAGATCACCCGCTACCAGATCAAGAAGCGGGTGGGGGAGCTCATGAAGACGGACGAGCTGGCCGGCGTCTACTACACCGACTTTGTGCTGCAGTGAGGGAGTGCCGACGTGGCGAAGATCCTGACCCAGGATGAAATCGATGCCCTGCTGACGACGGTGTCGTCGGGCGAATCGGCCCCGGGCGCGGAGCGCGGGCGCGACGATCGCATGCGGTCCGTCCTCGCCTACGATTTCAAGCACCCCAACCGGGTGTCGAAAGACCAGCTCCGCACGCTGGAGAACATGCACGACAACTTCGCCGGGCACTACAGCTCGTCGCTGTCGACGATCATGCGGACCATCGTCGACGTCGATCTCGTCAGCGTCGACCAGATCACCTACACTGAATTCATCATGTCGCTGGTGACGCCCTCGTGCAGCTGCACGTTTGCGGCGGAGCCGCTCGACGGGCTGAGCCTGGTCGACTTCAACCCGACCCTGACCTTCTCGTTCATCGACCGCATGTTCGGCGGGAGCGGCAAGATCCTCGAGACCGAGCGCGAGCTGACCCCCATCGAGCGCTCCGTCATGGGACGGCTCACCCACCGGCTCTACCGCGACCTCGAACGGTCCTGGGAGAACATCGTCGAGATCAAGGTCGAGCAGAAATCGTTCGAGACCAACCCGCAGTTCATCCAGATCGTCCCGCCCGGCGAAACGGTCGTGGTGGTCTCGTTCCAGGTGAAGATCTTCCAGTCGACCGGGCTGCTCACCATCTGCTACCCCTACGTTGCGCTCGAGCCGATCATCACCAAGCTCTCGGCCCAGAACTGGATCGACGCGACCAAGAAGCGGCTCCAGAAATCCGACCGCGACGTGAATCTCACCAATCTCAACGACGTGGCCGTCGACCTGTCGGCCATCCTGCTCGACACGTCCATCCGCATGCGGGAGTTCCTCGACCTGCGCATCGGGGATGTCGTGCCGTCGGAGAAGAAAATCAACGCGCCCATCGAGGTCTTCGTCAACCGCCGGCGCAAGTACACGGCGCGGCCCGGCCTGGCGGGCAAGAAGCGCGCGTTCCAGGTTATCGATGTATGTGAACGCTCATCGGAGGAGAAGAAGCAATGACGGATCAGACGCACGCGCAGCCGCAGGACGAGGTCGGCGGCGCGGCCGCCGCGGCCCAGCCCGGCGCTGAGGCCGAGACGGCCGCCCGCGAAGCGGTCCGGCAGGCCGCCGCCCGGGAACAACTGTCCGGCAAAGAGGCCGACGCGGCCATGATGGCGATGCTGGAGGATCTCCCGCAGGAGCAATCGAAGACCGCGCCCGAGGACATCCGGTTCGGGTCGGCCGAGGTGGCCGAGGCCGAGTTCCAGCACCTCTCCGAACCGGCGGCCAAACCGGCCCCCCGCAACATCGGCCTGCTCATGGATGTCAACCTGCCGCTCTCGATCGAGCTCGGCCGCACCCGGATGTCGATCGCCGACATCCTCTCGCTTGGGCCCGGATCGGTCGTCGAACTGAACAAGCTGGCCGGCGAGCCGGTCGACGTGCTGGTCAACGGAAAAATCGTGGCGCGCGGCGAAGTGGTCGTCATCGACGAAAACTTCGGCGTCCGCATCGTCCAACTCATGACGCCGGAGCAGCGGCTGAAACTGCTGAGCGATGAACAGTAAACTGACCCGGCGGCGCTCCATCGGCCTCGCCCTCATCCTCGGCGCGGCCATCGCCGGCCTCGCGCTAATCAACGGCGGCCCGGCCTCGGCCGAGCGCGGCGTCGACCTCGGACGCCTGCAGGCGGCGCCGAACTCCGAGACCGACGCCGCACCCTTCGCCGGGTCGGCCCTCCCTTCGCTGGTGCGTATCGCGAGCGCCCTCGCCATCGTCATCGCCTGCATCTACGGCGGCATTTACGCCCTCCGGCGGCTCGCCGGCAAGCGCGGCGGGTTCGGCCGCTCCGGGCGGCTCGAGATCAT
The DNA here is from genome assembly GCA_017999435.1 of Candidatus Zixiibacteriota bacterium. Lineage (NCBI taxonomy): Bacteria > Pseudomonadati > Candidatus Zixiibacteriota > Candidatus Zixiibacteriota bacterium. The sequence continues at coordinate 492,694 of JAGNLV010000004.1, read as the reverse complement.
CGAAACCGCCGCCGTGGCCCCCCGCAAGACGATCTCGCTGGTGCGGGTCGCCGACAAGGCCGTCCTGGTCGGGGTCACCGAAACCGCGATCACGCTGCTGACCGAGCTGTCTCCGGAGAAGACCGCCGAGATCCTCGCCGCCCCGGCGGCCGGGGGAGAGGCGGAGACGTTTCCGAACGTGCTCAAAGCGGCGTCCGGGAAACTGCGCACGCTCCGCTTGAAAAGGAAAGACACAGTCCTGACTGCCTAAGTGCCCGTTACCGCGCCTGCGGGCGCCACCGCGCGACAGGATGTCGCGCGACAAGAAATATCGGATATGAAAAAGCTGCTTGTTCTCGGCGCCCTCGTCGCGGCCGCCTCTCTGCTCGCCGCGGCCGATGTCTCGGCCCAGAGCCTGCCGAAAGTCTCGCTCCAGGTCGGGTCGGCCGACAATCCCCAGGAGCTGTCGACCACCCTGCAGATCGTCCTTTTGCTGACTATCCTCGCCCTGGCCCCGTCGATCCTCATCATGGTCACCTCCTTCATCCGCTTCGTCGTGGTGATGTCGTTCTTGCGCAGCGCGATGGGGATAAACCAGATGCCGCCCAACCAACTGCTGGTCGGCTTGTCCCTCATCCTGACCTTCTTCGTGATGGCTCCGACCGTGGAGAAATCGTACGGCGAGGGGATCAAGCCCTACTTGGACAAACAGATCAGCGGGAAGGAGGCCTTCGACAAAGCCACCGGACCCTTCCGCCAGTTCATGCTGGCGCAGACGCGCGAGAAGGATCTCGCGCTCTTTGTCGACATGGCCAAGCTCGAGCCGCCTGAGACGCCGGAGGATATCCCCCTCCACGTCCTCGTGCCGGGCTTCGTGATCTCCGAACTGCGCACCGCCTTCCAGATCGCCTTCGTCCTCTTCATTCCGTTTCTCGTGATCGACATGGTGGTCGCGTCGGTGCTGATGTCGATGGGGATGATGATGCTGCCGCCGGTGATCGTATCGCTGCCGTTCAAGATCCTCCTGTTTGTGCTCGTGGACGGCTGGTACTTGCTGGTGAAATCGCTCGTGGAGTCGTTCCGGATGTAACGAAGGTGGCCGGGACCCTCATGAACCCGGCGTGATGACGACCGGTCCATTGACGGAGAAACTGATCATATGACCCAGGAAATGGTGGTGGCCATCGGCCGCGAGGCCCTTTCGGTGACCCTCTTGATCTCCGGCCCGATGCTCCTGTTCGGCCTGATCGTCGGGCTCGTGATCTCGATCTTCCAGGCGGTCACGCAGATTCACGAGATGACGCTGACCTTCGTGCCCAAGATCCTCGCGGTCGCGCTCGCGCTGCTGATCTTTCTCCCCTGGATGATCAACATCGCGACCGACTTCACGCGACACATGTTCGACCTCATCCCGCAGCTCGTGGGGTAGAGCTGTCCGGCCGTCGGCGCCCTCCGGCGGCACACGACCCTCCCCTCACCGCCAGGCCGAAGGGCAGGCCGCGGGAGCCGGCCCTTCGCGGAACAAAAAGCCGATCAGGCAGGTCAGGTCCGCCAGTCCCACCGTTTCGTCCGCGTTGATGTCCGCGTGCGACGGGCAACCCGCCGCCGGCCCCCCGCGGAAGAGGTATCTGATGAAGTACGTGAGATCCGCGACTCCCACCGCCGCATCGCCGGTGCAGTCGCCCCGCACAGTGCAGCAGCAGGCATCGCCGATCCCGTCGCCGTCGGCATCCTCCTGCCCCGGATTGGGGACGTTCGGGCAGTTGTCGCTGTCATTGTCCGCTCCGTCGCCGTCTAAGTCCGTCTCCACGCCCCAGAGCCGAACCGTGAGGTCCCACGAGGCGGTGGCCAGCAGCGTGCCGTCAGGGCTGAACGCCCCGCGCAGCACCGGACCCTGGTGTCCCGCCAGCCGTTTGAGCTCGGCCCCGGTGGAGGCGTCGCGCAGCACCACCGAGCCGTCGTGGCCGCAGGTGGCCATTAGGCGCCCGTCGCCGCTGAAAGTCACGCAGTTCACCCAGCCCTGGCCGGCCGCGCGCGACCAGAGCAGACTGCCGTCCGAAAAATCCCACAACCGGACCGTCCGGTCGTCGGCCGATGAGGCCAGCGCCAATCCGTCCGGACTGAACTCCACGTACCCGATATTGCCCGTGTGCCCGCGGAGCACGCGCACGGTGTCGCCGGTCGCGGGTTGCCACAGGCGTACCGTGAAATCCACTCCCGACGAAGCGAGCAGGTCCTGGGTGGGGCTGAAATCTACCGCGAGCACCGCCGCCGTGTGTCCGCTCAGGATGCGCACCGGCGCGCCGGTCTGCGGGTCCCAGATCCGCACCGTCCCATCGAAGCTGCCCGAGGCCAGCATCCCCGTGCTCTCCTGGTAGTCGAGACTCCAGACGCCCCCGTAATGCCCCGACAGCGTCCGCACGAGGGTATCGGCCGCCGCGTCCCAAATGCGGATCGGGCCGTAAGCTCCTCCGAACCCGTCGGCCTCCCCGGCGGCCAACTGCGAACCGTCGGGACTGAACGCCAGCCCGACCACCCAGTACTCGGAATCGCCCAGTGTCCGGGTGTGCGACAGTGAATCAACCACGCGGATGATCACCCGGCCGTCCTCGCCGCAGGAGGCCAGTTGACGGCCGTCGGGACTGAACGCCGCCGTCCACACGCCGCCCGTGTGTTCCGACAGCGTTGCCAGCAACGCGACATTCGGGGCGTTTTCGGGCGTGATGGGAATCAGGGCGCGCCCGGTCCCGAGCTGACCGGGAGCCCCGGCTGCGGATCTGCCCGGCGCGGCGAGCAGGACGAGAGTGAGGGCGGCGCAGACAACCGCCCGCAGCCGGGATGGTCGTGCCTTCCGACCACCGGCGACCAGAGCTCTGTGCGAGATGGACATGCCGACCTCCGACCTGGTGCGGCGCACGCGGCGCCGCCTCGTTTGCGTGCGGATGATGTGACTCCGCTCCGCACGCCTCGCGCGTCTGTACGAGGGCGGCCGCCCGCCGAATCCCCATCGGCAGGATCAATCCCAGTCTCCCATACGGAGACCTCCGCGGGCATGTTTCGTAACCGCCTGCGAAATGTCCGCTCTGGGGCATCTCCATGGTGACTTGCCTGTGGGCCGTTGTCCCGTTGGCCGAACGCTGTTGACAGTTCCTCGGCAGAGCGGTAGCTTGCGTGCAGAAGGAAACCTGCCGCATGCAGACACTCTCGCTTTTGGGGTCGATGTTCGGTCTGGCGCTGCTGTCGGGTCTCAACCTGTACGCCGCCGCGCTGACGGTCGGACTTGCCGTCCGCTACAACATCATTTCGCTCCCCCTCCCCCTGCAGGGTCTGGAGGTGCTTGCCCACCCGGCCGTGCTCGTGATCGCCGGTCTCCTGTACGCGGTCGAATTCATCGCCGACAAGATCCCCTGGGTGGATTCGGCGTGGGATGCCGTGCATACGTTTGTTCGACCGCTTGGCGCGGCCGCGCTCGGTCTGGCCGCCTTCCAGGGGATGGACCCGGTGTGGGAGACCGCCGCCGCGCTTGTTTGCGGCGGCCTCAGTCTGTCGTCCCACTCGACGAAAGCGGCGACCCGGCTCATCGTCAATCAGAGTCCGGAACCGGTCTCCAACAGCCTGGTGAGTCTGTTTGAGGATGTCCTCGTCGTCGTCGGCAGCCTCCTCTTCCTGCGCTATCCCGCTCTGGGGATGGCGGCGGTCGGGCTGTTTCTGGCGCTGATGTTCTGGCTCGGGCCGAAACTCCTCCGTCTTGCGAAAATGGAGTTCGCCGCGGTGACCGGATCGCTGCGCGGGGATGAGGGGGCCCCGGTCCTTTCTGACACCGACCTCCCCGACCCCTTCCGCCGGGCCCTCAACGCCCTTCCGCCGACCGATCCGCCGCGGCGGCGGGCCTGGGTATATTCGGGCAAGGGATTTTCGGGCGGGCGGTTCTACGCCGGGCTGCTCGTCTCCGGCCCCGCGCGGCTGGCCTTCATCACGCGGCGGTGGTTCAAAGTACGTACCTACGAAATCGCGTTGTCCGCGACGGCGCGCATTGAATTCCGTAAACGCCCCGTGCTCTCGGTAATGCACATCGAGTCGGGACGCCGGGTCATCAAGTTCTACGGCACGCGGGACAAAGCCGCCGCCCTGGAGGCGCTGGCCGAAGGGTTGCGCGCGCAGCTCGGGCGGGGAGAGGCCGCCGCGTCTTCGCCATCCTCCGACCCGCGCACCGACCTGTCGTAACCCCTATCGCCCGCCCTGCTCCCCGGTCCGTGGCCGCCGACATCCCGGCCGCGGCCTTTCCGCGCTCTGAACTTTTTTCCCACAACTGCTGGTAAACCTTTCCGCAGTCCGCTCTCCGGCGGCCCCCGCCCGATTTTTCCCGTCCCGCAAGATGCTTTCTCCCAACGACTTACCTGTACCGCCCCCGCCGTTTCACTTCGGCACACCATTTGACATAGCAAAAGGCGATAACCGATAAACCAGGATTGTGACCCTTGTTTGAATTCGTAAACTTCGGCGCCAACGCTCTCCAGGTCTTCCTCCTCGTCATCATGCGGGCCTCCGGCCTCTTCCTGATGGCGCCGGTGTTCGGCGACAAGTCGGTCCCGGTCCTGGTGCGGATCGGCCTGATCATCCTCCTGGCCGGCGTCATCGCCTCCGTCATCCGCCAGCCCCAGCTCCCGGCTTTCGACTCGCTCTGGGTGCTGGCCGGGTTCGCGGTCAAGGAGGTTCTGGTCGGGCTGATCATCGGGCTGGTTTTCCGCCTCCTGTTCATGGGCGTTGAAACCGGCGGCGCGCTCGTCGGCTACCAGATGGGATTTGCGATGGTCGAGCTTCCGGACACCGATGGCTCCAGCCAGATGCCGGTGATCGGCAAGTTCTGGGTCCTCACCGCGACCGTGATCTTCTTCGTGATCGGCGGCCACCACCTCGTGCTGAGAGCCTTCGCCGACAGCTACGAGGTCATCCCGCCCGGTGTCGCCGGGACGTCGGGGGCGGTCGGCGAACTGCTGATCAAGTACACGGCCTACGTGTTCGTCATCGCGATCAAAATCGCCGCCCCGGTCATGATCACGCTCTTCCTCGCCGACGTCGCCCTCGGCGTGATCGCCAAGACGATGCCGACGATGAATGTCTTTTTCGTCGGCATCCCGATCAAAATCGCGGCCGGGCTGGCCATGCTTGCCCTGTCGCTCCCGCTCTTCGGCTACGTGCTGGAGAAAGTGACGCTCCACCTCGATCGGGAATTGCGCGTGCTCTACCTCGCATTCGGTAAGGCATAAGGGAAATGGCGGACGAGAGTTTCCAGGAAAGAACCGAGAAGGCGACCTCACGCCGCCGGGAGAAGGCGCGCGAGGAGGGGCAGGTCGCGAAGTCGATGGAGTTGAACTCGGCCGCCGTGATCTGCCTCGGCTTCGTCACCCTCTACCTGATGGGGCCGTACATCGCCGGCCAGGCGCTGGCGCTCATGCGGGCGACCATGGCCAACGCGCCCAGTCTCGCCCTGGCCGACCCGACCTTCACCGGCGTCTTCCGCAACCACCTCCTCAAGTTCTTCATCATCCTCGGCCCGGTGTTTGCCGTGCTGACCGTGATCGCGGTCGGCGTGAATGTCGCCCAGGTCGGTTTCCGCATCACCCCCAAGGCGGCTGCGCCGCAGTTGGACAAGCTCGACCCGGTCAAGGGTTTCAAGCGCATCTTCTCGGTCCGCTCGGCGGTCACGCTCCTGCGCGACCTGCTGAAACTCACCGTGGTCGCGTTCGTCGCCTACCGCGTCATCGCCGCCGAATTCCCCGAATTCTACCGCTTCGCCGATATGACGGTGGCGCAGATCGCCGCCGCCATGGGCAAGCTTGCGCTCGAACTGGCGCTCAAGGTCGGTGCGGTCATCCTCGTCATCGCCGTCCTCGACTACATCTACCAGCGCTACGAATTCGAGAAGTCTATCCGCATGAGCAAGCAGGACCTCAAGGACGAGTTCAAGGACACCGAGGGGTCGCCGCAGATCAAGGCCCGGGTGCGGCAGATCCAGCTCCAGATCGCCCGCAGCCGCATGATGGAGGCGGTGCCGACCGCCGACGTCGTTATCACCAACCCGACCCACTACGCGGTCGCCCTCAAGTATGCGCCCGAGGAGCACCGCGCCCCGCACGTCGTTGCCAAGGGGCAGCGGCTGGTGGCGCAGAAGATCAAGGAAATCGCCCTCGCCCATAACGTCCCCTGCGTCGAGGATCGCCCCCTCGCCCAGGCCCTCTTCAAAATGTGCGACGTCGGCCAGATGATCCCGGCCGCGCTCTTCCGCGCCGTGGCCGAGGTGCTCGCCTACGTCTACCGCCTCAAGGGACAGGGAGTGCACTGAGATGAAGGCGGGGAAAGACCATACCGGCCTGCTCGACCTGCTCGTGAGCCGCTCCGACATCGCCCTGGCGATCGGCGTGATCGGCATCATCGGCGTGCTCGTCATCCCGATCCCCACGCCGCTGCTCGATTTCGCCCTCGCCTTCAACATCACCTTCTCGCTCGTCGTGCTGCTCACCACCCTCTATGTCACGCGGCCGCTCGACATGTCGGTCTTTCCCGGCATGCTGCTCATCGTGACCCTCATGCGGCTCGCCCTCAACGTCGCCTCGACCCGGCTCATCCTCGGCCAGGCCTTCGCCGGCGACGTGATCCAGACTTTCGGCAACTTCGTCGTCCAGGGAAACTACGTCGTCGGCTTCATCGTCTTCGTCATCCTCGTCATCATCCAGTTCGTGGTGATCACGAAGGGTGCGGGGCGTATCTCCGAGGTCGCCGCCCGGTTCACCCTCGACGCCATGCCCGGCAAGCAGATGGCCATCGACGCCGACCTCAACGCGGGGATCATCACAGAAGAAGAGGCGCGGGCGCGCCGCCGGGATATCGCCCGCGAGGCTGATTTCTACGGGGCCATGGACGGCGCTTCGAAATTCGTCCGCGGCGACGCCATCGCCGGAATCCTCATCACCCTGATCAACATCATCGGCGGCTTCATCATCGGCATCGCCATCAACGGCATGGATATCAACGAGGCCCTGCGCACCTACTCGCTCTTGTCGATCGGCGACGGTTTGGTGACGCAGATCCCGGCCCTTCTGGTTTCGACCGCCTCCGGTATCATCGTCACCCGCGCCGCCGCCGACTCGAACATGGGCACCGACCTCACCCGCCAGCTCACCCGCCAGCCGCGCGCGGTCATGGTCGCCGCCGTCGTCCTGCTCATCTTCGGATTCCTCCCCGGCATGCCGACCTTCACCTTCCTCGCCCTCGGCGGCGTGGTCGGCGGGCTCGGCTACCTCACCACGCAACTGCAGGCGAAGCGGGCGGTGGAAGAGGAGGAGGCGAAGAAGCGCTCCCGCGCCCAGGAACACCGCACCCAGGAGCGGACCGAGGACCTGCTCAAGGTGGACACCCTCGGGCTGGAAATCGGCTACGGCCTGATCCCGCTCGTCGACCCCAACCAGCGCGGCGACCTCCTCGACCGCATCGGCTCGATCCGCAAACAGCTCGCCGCCGAGCTGGGCATCGTCGTCCCGCCCATCCGCATCCGCGACAACATCCGGCTCCGGCCGAATGAATACCAGATCAAGGTCAAGGGTCTCCGCGTCGCCGGCTTTGAACTCATGACCGACCACCTCCTTGCCATCAATCCCGGCTATGTCCGCGAGAAGCTCGAGGGTTTCGACACCAAGGATCCGGCGTTCGGCCTCGCCGTGACCTGGATTCTCCCGAACCTCCGCGAGGTGGCCGAGGCCCGCGAGTACACCGTAGTCGAGCCCTCGGCCGTGGTCGCCACGCACCTGATCGAGACGATCCGCCGGGCTGCCCCGGAAATTCTCTCGCGCCAGGACGTCCAGCACCTCGTCGACACGCTCAAGGAAGACTACCCGGCCTTGGTCGAGTCCACCGTGCCGGAGATCGTCCCGCTCGGCACGATGCAGAAAGTCCTGCAGCAGCTCCTGCGCGAGCGAATCCCGGTGCGCGACCTGGCAACCATTCTCGAGACCGTCGCCGACTACATCGGCGCGACCAAGGACGCCGACGTGCTGGCCGAGTACGCCCGCATGGCGCTCCGGCGCCAGGTGACGGAACTGGCGAAAGACGCCCGCGGGCGGATCAGCGTCTTCACCATCGACCCGGCGGTGGAGCAGACACTCGCCGACTCCGTGCAGAATACCAAACAGGGACTGATGCTCGCGATCGACCCGGCGCTGGCCGAGCAATTGCTCGGCCGGATCGGGGAGCAGATCGACCTCCAGCACGCGGCCGGCGTCAACCCGGCCTGTCTCTGTTCGCCCAATATCCGACTGGCCCTGCGCCGCCTCGCCGAGGCGCGCTTCCCGGGCCTCATGGTCCTCTCGTACAACGAGATTCTCCCCGACGTCGAGGTGATCTCGACCGGAATGGTGAGGTTGCAGGATGATCATTAAGTCGTTTACCGCAGAATCCGCCTCGGCCGCCATGAAACAGGCGCGCCGGGAAATGGGCGGCGACGCCATCGTGCTCAAGACGCGCCAGCTCACCGACCGGTACAACCGGCCCCAGGTGGAAATCACCGCCTGCCTGGAAAAACCGACTGTCGGCCGGATGTCCGACATCCTCGACAGCCGCCCAGCTTCGGTCAACCGGCTCCCCGTCGCTTCCGACGGCGAGCCGGCCCCGGCCGCGGTCGAAGACGCGGGGCCCGAGCCGCTTGCCGACGAACCGGGGGCCGAAGCACCCGTCCCCTCCGAGGATCGGCTCGCCCGCATCGAGGCAACCCTCGACCGCCTCGTCTGCCTCAGCGCGACGCGCGGGGGTGAGGAAATCGCCGACCCCGCGATCCGGGCGGTCGCCGCTTCCCTCCGCGACGCCGATGTGCCGGAAGATTTCATCGATGCTTTCCTGCTGGCCAGGCCGGAACGGTTCCTCGGCCCCGGCGCGCTGGCGAAAATCCGCAGCGAGCTGGTGAAGGAGCTGTCCCGGCTGATGGTGCCGGATCTGAAGTTCCGCCCGGGCGACCGCGTCCTCTTTGTCGGTCCGGCCGGGGCGGGGAAGTCCTCGGTCATGGGCAAACTGGCCGCGCACCTCGCTGCCGTGGAGAAACGGAAGGTAGCGCTGGCCGGCGTGGATTTTCAGAAAGTCGGCGCCCATGAAGAACTGGCCGGCTACGCCGACCTGCTCAACCTCGATGTCGCCGAAGTCGCCGGCGAGCACGCGGACAAGGCCGGGACCAAAGATAGCATCACGCTGATCGATGCTCCGGCGCTGCCGGCCGAGCCCGATCGCCGCGAGGCGCTCGTGCGGGCGGCGGCGAAAATCGGCGCCCGCTACCGGTTCCTGGTGATCCCGGCGACGATGCGCTCCGCCGATGCGATCGATCTGGCGGCCCGCTACCGCTGGTTCGGGCCCACCCACCTGGCGGCGACCATGCTCGATGTGACCCGCCGCCAGGGCGTATTCATTGCCGCCGCGCGCGCCGCCAAAGTCAAGATGGTCTTCTTCTCCGACAGCCCCGGCGGCCTCGGGCGGCTCAAAGCCGCCGATCCGGCCGCGCTGGCCGCGACGCTCACCGGCAGGGAGGCGGCCGATGACTAGACTGCACTTCGTCGCCCCCGCCTCGGCCGTCCCGCAGGGCGGGCCGCGCCTGGTGTCGGTGCTCTCCGGCAAGGGGGGCGTGGGCAAGAGCATCCTCGCCTTCAACCTGGCCGAACGGCTGGCGGCTCTCGGTCTCCGCGTCCTTGCCGTCGACGGCGACGTCTATGGCGGCAACCTGCACATCCTGGCCAACCGCGCCTGCGCCGTCGGTATCGGCGAATTCATCGACCGGCGTCTGTCGCTGGCCGAGTGCCGCACCCCGCTCGCCGAGCGGCTGGACCTGCTCGGCGTCTCGCCCCGCCTGTGTGATCCCGAGGCCTGGTCGGCCGGGACGGTGGGCTCCATGCTCAAGCGGCTGCGCGCCGAAGGGGCCGCTTACGATGTCATCGTGTGCGATCACAGCTCCGGGCGGTCCCGGATCGCCACCCTCATCGCCCACGGGTCGGAGATAAATCTCCTCGTGGTCGTGCCGGAGCTGACCTCGATCTCGGACTGCTACGGTCTGTTCAAGCACATCCGCCAGGCCCGGGCCGACATCGCCTGCCGACTGGTGATCAACCGGGCGGCGGATGCGGAGGAGGCCCAGTACCTGCACCAGAAGTTTGGAGCGGTGACGGAGCGGTTTTTGGGCGAGGGGCTGCGTTGCCTGGGTTTTGTGCCGGAGGATGCGGCGGTGCGGACGGCGGTGGCGGCCCAGCAGCCGCTGGCAGCGGCCGCCGAACATTCTCTTGCCGTTCAGGCACTTACTCGAATGGCCCGTTCTCTGGTCCGCGAGCTCACCCCGGAAGGGGCGGACCGGTGCGGACTTTTCACCCTTGCGGACGATAAGGTTAACCCGGCTGAGGCCGATATAAGGAAATAGCAGACATATGGTTAGCACTGCCAAAGTCGAGCCGAAAAAGCGCGGCTGCAAACCGCGCCGCGTGAGCGTCGCCGAGACCATCACGCCCGAGATCACACCCAAGAAGACTCGGAAATGGGATGTGACCGCGCGTGACTGGGCTCAGTATTCGAAATCGCGGGATCCGGAAGCCCGGCAGCGGTTGCTCGCCAAATACATCCCCCTCGTGCGCAACGTCGCGTCGCGCATGGCGATGGGGTTTCCCCGCTCGGTGGAGCTGCCGGATCTCGTCAACACCGGAGTAATCGGGTTGATCGAAGCCTTCAAAAATTTCGACCCCGGCCGCGGCGTCAAGTTCGAAACCTACGCCGTCCCCCGCATCCGGGGCGCCATCCTCGATGAGCTGCGGGCGCTGGACTGGGTGCCGCGCTCCACCCGCGCCAAGTCGCGCGAGATCGAACGCGCCCTGGTCGACCTCGAAAACGAACTCGGCCGCCCGCCGGAGAAGAACGAACTGGCCAAACACATGAAAATCAGCGAGCGCGAACTCCACCTGGCGATCGAGGACGTCTCCTGCACCCAGATCCTCTCGCTCGACGAGGTGATCTACCGCGAGGACGACAACCGCCAGGTCCCGCGCATCGAAACCATACAGGATTCCACCCGCGCCACCGTGCTCGGCGAAATCGAGCGCGGCGAACTGCGGTCGTTCCTCGAAGTCGCCATGGACCGGCTCACCGAGCAGGAAAGGCTCGTGATCTCGCTTTACTACCACGAGGAACTCACGCTCAAGGAGATCGGCGCGGTCATGGTGATCTCCGAGTCGCGCGTGTCGCAGATCCACACGCGCGCGGTGAGCAAGCTGCGGAGCATGGTCCGCGAACGGTTCGCCCTGACCGGGTGAGCCGCACGCGGGAAAAGGAGACAGGCGCGCGATGCCGCCCTCGATTGAAACGATTGACAAACTGCCCCCGCCGCCGCCGCACGACCGCGTGAACGAGACGGCCAAGGCCAACGAGGAGCAGGACCGCGAAGCGTTCAAACGGGCGCTCAAGCGGAGAATGGCCGGCGGCGACCGCCGCGCCGACGACGGGCCGGACGACCCGCTCATCGTCGACGTCGACCTGAGCAAACAGGAGAGCCCGCCGGATCAGGAGAACCGCGACGACGACCCGACCGAACCACACCAGGCGCAGGACCGCGCGGCGGACGCCGACGACAGGGAAGAGCCGCCCGCCCCGCTGCACATCGACCTGCAGGCCTGAAGACTTAGGATGGAAGTTATGCCGCTGACGAATGACATGTGGATCGACCTGGCGCTCACGGCGACCGGCTATCTCGCCGCCGGGGCGCTCTCGATGGTGATGTATTCGATGTTCCGCCGGAAGACCCGGCCGGGAGCGGCCGAGGCCCCGTCGCCCGCCGCTGCCCCCGCGCCTGCGCCGCCGCTCGCGGCCGATCGGCCGCGGGACGACGTCCGGTACGTCGGTTTCGGCGAGCGGGCCGCGGCCGGCGAGCCCGCCGCATCCCTCCGCCGCAACCGGGCCGAAGTGTTGCGGCTCGCCCGGGGCATGCTGCGCACGGGCGCCACCGACGCGGAGATCAAGGCCGTGCTGCCCGTCTCCGATGCCGAACTGGCGGTCCTCAACTACGAACGAAGTTAACCGACGAGCAAGGAGCGAGTCATGGCCAGCGATTCCCCGTTTTTCCTGTCGAAGGTGGAATGCCCCATCTGCCGCACGATCAACGAATTTGAAACCGTGCGCATGGGCGCGTACGTCGAGGAAGGCCGCGACAGCGACTTCTGCCCCCGCGACATCAAGTGGCGCTACCCCAAGTACGACGGCTACAACCCGCTGGTCTTCTTTGTCGCCACCTGCGGCAACTGCTATTACTCCCGCGAGTACACGCCCGCCTACAAGGAGTGGAAGAAGGACAACGCCTTCCGCACCTACCGCCTCAAAGCCACCAAGGACAAACACCTCGACCAGCTCGCCACCGCCGACTCGATTGTCAAGCGCCTCGGCAAGGCCATCGACATGGCCCGGTTCCCCAACCAGACGGCCATTCTCAAGCTCCACCTCGCGGCTTTCGACGAGCAGCTCTTCGAACACTACAGCCGCCTCGACCTCGGCCGCTTTTACCTGCGGATCGGCTGGGTCTTCCGGAGCCTCGAGGGCGGGGAAAACCCGCAGATCTCGCGGATGCGGGGTTTCCTCTACGAGCTGGACACGCGCCACGACGGCATCACCGACGCCCTCGGGTCGGCTCGCGACCGGGTCGCCGAGTTCCTCGAGTCGGTCCAGTCGCAGTTCGAGGCCGACACCCTGACCTCCGAGCTGAAAGCCCAGATTCTCCCGTACCGCGAGCGGTTCCTCGCCGAAGGCGCGGCCCTCACCGAGCGGATCACGGGCGTCGAGCAGCGCCTGGCCGACCTGACCACGCTGATCGAGGAATTCAAGACCGTCGGCGTCGGCCTCGGCGACATCAACAGCGAGCCGACCTTCGCCGGCTTCCCCACCTTCGCCGAGTTCCTCTACGATCTGAAGAAGTCGTGGGATGGGATCGTGACCAGCGAGCGCGAGGCGCTGCAGAAGGCGGTCCATTTCTACCGGCAGGCGTTCACCGACGGCCGGAGCATCGCGCCGGGCAACCAGCAGATCCAGGCCTCGTACCTGATCGCGGAGCTCTCCCGCCGCACCGGCGATTTCGCCACCGCCCGCGAGTTCTTCAACCACACGATCCGCCACGGCCAGGAGTTCATCTACCGCAACCGGCACGACCAGACCCAGACCGCGCTGGCCCGCAAAATCCTTGAACTGGCGATCGAGTATGGAAAGTCGAGCATGGAAGCGCCCCAGGGGGCGTGAGGAAAGGACCGGCCCGTGACACCGCCTGCGACGACATCCGCGTCCGGAAAAATAAACCTCTGGGACCGCCTGGAGATCGTGATCGGCGACGGTCCCGAGGCGGGGCGGTACATCACCCGCCTGGAGGACTTCGGCCAGGGGATCCTCGTGATCGGCGCGCCCGAGTTTGTCGGCGGAACCGACTTGATCCGCAACGGCGCTCCCTGCCGCGTGATCTTCACCCGCGACGACGCCGTGTACCGATTCGACAGCCAGATTGCGGTCATTGCCCGGCGCGAGAAACGCATTTACCTGCTGCGCGCCCCGGAGGCGATCCAGCGGGTGCAGCGCCGGCAGTTCGTCCGCCTCGACCTGCGCCGCCCACTCACGGTGACCGTCCTCGGCCAGCCCGGCAGCCCGTCGCTGCCGCCCCACGCTGTCCACCGGACCGTGTCGCTCAACCTCTCCGGCGGCGGCATGCTCATCGAGGCTCCCTTCGAACTCCGGCCCGGTGCGCGGCTGCTCGCCGATGTCGAGTTTTTCCCCGCCATCGGCATCCCGACCCCCGTCGCCGCCGTCGTCCGCCGCGTCGACCGGCCCGCCGCCGGCGGCCTGGCGGGCATCGAGTTTGTGCGCGCCGACTACCTCGCGCAGGTCTTCACCGCCGACGAGCTCGGCCGGCTGCCGGAGTCGGTGCAGCAATTCTCGCGGAGCATGCAGAACAAGCTCGTCAACTATGTCTTTCAGGAGCAGGTGAAGCTGCGCCAGAAGGGGCTGTTATGACGGCGCGGGAAGCCGCCGGCGATCAGGCGCTCGACGCCCTCGAGATCGAGCGCTTCGACCTCTCCACCCTGGTGGGGCGCAAGGTCACGCTCTATGCCGAGCAGTTTCCCGGCAAACCGCTCACCAGCCGGGTGACGGTGGCGGCCGGCAAGGCCATCACCATCGACCGGAGCGGCCACGCGGGACTGATCGCCAACCTGGTCAACAACCAGAGAGTCGTTCTGCAGATCGTGTACAAGGGGGAGCCGGTCTCGGTGTCCGCGGTTCTGCGGCGGACCGAGGGGGGCGGGTGCCGCATTTACCTCGGCGACACGGTCACCCCGCTGCGGCGCCGCCGCTTCTGCCGCGTGCCGATCGCCTGCCCGTTCCGGCTGGCGGCGCTGCCGATTGCCCGTTTGGCCCCGACCGGCCTCAGCCGCCTCCGCTGGTTGGAGACCGAGACGGTCAATCTCTCGGGCGGCGGCGCGCTCATCGTTTTCACCAGCGTCCTCGAACCCCGCACCTACCTGTTCGTCAACGTCGGCGGCCCGGAGCTGGGCTTTCCGTCGCTCCTGCTCGGACAGGTGCGCCACTCGTCGGCGGTCGAGACCGGCCGCTGGCACGTCGGCCTGCAGTTCATCGCCCGCGAGGATCGCAACGGGCACCTGCCGTTCCCCACCGTGCGGCCGATGCCCGGCTCGGTCTTCGCCCTCGACCAGCGCATGCAGCGGGAGATCGAACGCAAACTCATCGCATGGATGCATGAACAGAACGCAGTATAAACAGGAGCTTGGTATGAAGAGAGTCACAGGGACGAGATTCGTGCACGACGTGGAGGCAACCGACCCGGGCGTGGGCGCCCGCCGGCCGCTTCGGATTGAACAGGAAAACCGCCGCCGCTATGTCCGGCTGGAGATCGTCTCCCCGATGTGGCTGCGGCGTCTCAAGGATGCCTTCGGCAATTTCACGCCGACCGAGGCCGAACCGGAACTGAGCGGCGAGATACTCAATATCGGCGCCGGCGGCGTGCTCGTCGAACTCGCCCAGCCGCTGAACGAAGGCGACATTGTCGCCATGCGCTTCCGCCTCGAGGGGCTCGAATCCCTCGACAACGTCCTCGGCCTCGTCAAGCGGTGCGACCACGACGGCGCCGTCTGTCTCACCGGGATCGAGTTCGTTACGCGCGAGCACTTGCGTGACCGGTTGTCGGCCGCCGAGCTCGACCTCCTCGGCGAGCGGGCTGCGGACTTCAACGAAGGCGTGCGCCGGGTGCTGGCGCGCTACCTCTACACCGAGCAGCGGAAGAGCCCGGCATGAGGGGGCGCGCTCTCGGCCTACTGTCCGCGGCCATGGCCGCCGGGCTTCTGCTCGTCAGCGCCGGCCCCGGGGAAACGCCCGGCCGGACCGTGGCGCTGGTCGTGGCTCCCCCCGACCTGCCCTGGGCCGACTGCGAGATCGAGGCGCGCCTCGTGCAGCGCCTGACCCGGCACGATGACCTGCGGATTCTGACGGTGCGCGCGGAAACGCCCCCGCACCCGGCTTTCCCCCCGGATCACGGCGACGCCGCGGCTCTGGCCGCCTGGGGACAGGAGGCGGGCGCCGCCTATGTCGTCATCGTCCGCGTGGAATCGGAACGCCTGGAGCACCGCAAGTCGATGCAGATCCCGCTGGTCGCCCACCGGTATGTCGCCCTCGGGGTCATCGAAGGGGAACTGCGCGTCATCGACGTCGCCCGCGGCCGGCTGGCCCTCGCCGAGCCGTTCCATGTGCAGAAAAAGGGGCCGCAAGTTTTTCAGGGAAGTGTGGATAATGACATTCACGATCCCGACCTCCATATCAGCGCGCCGGACAAGTCCGTCTTCTTCCGCCGTCTCGAGGAAGAGCTGGCCGGCCGCCTCGTGCGGCGGATCGGAACTGTCATCCGGATGAGGTAAGTGAAGCATGAAGACCACGTCGGATATCATCGAGCGGGAGCAGCCGGGGGAGGAAGTACACATCAGGAAACGAACGGTGGAGCCGATCGCGGCGGCCGCGCCGCTGGTGGTCACCGAGCCGCCCGACGCCGAGGTTCTCCGCGAGGCGCTGCGCCGGGGGCGGCCGCTCACCTTTCCCCGCCCGGCGGGGGAGACCCCGACCGAGGGCCGCGACCCGGCGCGCGGCAAAGCCGTGCTGCTGGCCCTCGACCACCTCGACATCGGCCTCTTCCTGGTCAACCGCCAGGGGTACATCACCGACTGCAACGAGGCCGGTTCTGAGCTCCTCGGCATCGATCACACGACGCCGTGGGAGAACCGCCACGTCTCCAACCTCACGGCGGTGTTTCCGGGGGATGTGTACGACCAGTTCGACCGTCTCCTCAGCGGCGACCGGGCCTGCGTGCGCCGAGAGATTGCGATCAGCGGCCCCGGCGCCCGCCCGCTGGCGGTGACGCTGTGCGCCGTACCGCTGCCCGACCAGGCGGCGGAAATCGTGGGCATCGTCCGCGAGGCCTCCGCCGACCAGAACCGCCGCGCCCACGACGAGTTCTCCATCCTGGCCGAGGTGGCCGCGGCCCTGTCGTCCTCGCTGGAGCTGCGCCAGATTCTCCGCATCATTCTCACCGGGGCCACCGCCTCGCAGGGGCTCGGTTTCAACCGGGCGTTTCTCTTCCTCTTCGACCGCGACCGGCACGAGCTGACCGCCCACATGGCGGTCGGGCCGACCTCGGCCGAGGAAGCCGGGCGCATATGGACCCGCCTGGCGGGGATGCACCTGTCGCTGGCGCAGCTGCTCGATGTGCACCCCAGCGGGTCGGAGGACCCGACCGACCGGCTGTTCGAATGCATCCGCGGTCTCACCATCGCTCTCGATAACGAATCCCTTCTGGCCCACATCTGCGATTCCGGCACGGGCGTGAATCTCGAGCCCGATGCCGAGCTCGACGACCTGACCGCCGGTCTTCTCCGGCGCACCGGGACGACCCGGGCCGCCCTCGTGCCGCTCATGAGCAAAGGGACGTGCCAAGGCCTGGTGGTGGCCGACAACGCGATCACGGGCGCGCCGATCGGCGACGACGCGGTGCGGCTGCTCAAAGTGCTGGCCGACCAGGCGGCCGTGGCGATCCAGCGCGCCCGCCTCTACGACCGCGAGCGCCAGCGCGCCCGCGAGCTCGAACGCACCTACCGCCGCCTTGAACAGTCCCAGGAGCAGGTCATCCGGGCTGAGAAGATGTCGGTCATGGGCGAGCTCACCGCCGCCGTGGCCGATGAACTGCGCAACCCGCTCACCATTATCGAAGGCTTCACCAACCTGCTTCGTGAGAGCCACCGCAGCGAGTGCGGCGCCGAGTATCTCAACATTATCGCCAGCGAAGTGCGGCGGGCCGACGCGCTCTTGAACCAGGTGATCGAATTCGCCTCGGCCTCCAGCCGCCAAAACCAGGTCTTCGATTTCTCCGTCCTCGCGGCCAACGTGATCGCCCGTCTCTGCGGTCAGACCGAACACCGGCCGAGCGGCCTGAGCCTGTCGGCGGCCACCGAGCGGCTCTCGGTATACGGCAACCCGGACCAGCTCGGCAATGCGTTCTACCAGTTGTTCCAGATGATCGTCGAAGAGACGGCGGACGAAGCCCGCATCGACGTGCGCACGGAGCGGGCCGACGGCCGGGCGCGGCTCAGCCTGGCGTTCCAGACGCGGCCGGAGCGCACCGAACGCCTCCTGCGCATGCTCGACCAGATTTTCGCCCGCCAAACGGCGGCCCTCCGGCTGCAGGTGCTGGTCGCGAGCGAGACAATTCGCTACCACGGCGGCGATTACCGACTGAGCACGACCGACAACGGAGCCCCGCTCCTGGTGCTCGAAATGCCCCTCGCCGGGCAGCAAGTGGGGATGCCATGACGAAATCCCGAACCGATGAGTTCCGGCCCATCGACCCGGCCATCATCGAACGGGTCGATGAGCTGAACGAAGAGGTGAAGGTGCTGGCCCTCAACCTCGCCATCTACCTCGCCCGCGCCAAAGGGCGGTCGGCGACCCTCAGCCGCCTGGAACCCGACTTCATCAAGCTGGTCAACGGCACGGTCAAGGTGGTGCACGAACTGGCGGATATCATCAACGCCGCCCGGAACCTCGAGGCGATGGTCAACGACCTCGCCACCCGGCCGCCGGGGAGCGACCCGATCGAGGGCCGTCTCCGCGCCATCCTGGAGCAGTGCACCCGCATCATGGACGCTCTGGCCGAGGAGGGACGGGTCGACACGAAAGGATAACGCGCAGCGCCCCTTGCCCGATGCGGTACAAGACTTGTCCGGATTTGCCGATAAACCGGGCAAAGAGCGGCGCAAACGACACTGCCAAACCCCAACCGGGATGATGCCGATGCTCGACAGCGACATGCAGAAACTGACCCGCCTGGCTCAGGAACGCGGCGAGCCCTTCCGCGTGCTCATCGTGGACGACGAGAAGTGGGTGCGCGACGTCTTCCGCGATTTCTGCGGAACGACCGACGCTTTCCGCGTCGACCTGGCCGACAGCGGGCTCGAGGCTTTGGCGAAAGTCGAGGCCACCCCTTACGACCTGATCACGGTCGACCTCATCATGCCCGAAATGTCGGGCCTGGAGGTTCTCTCCGAGATCAAGAAGCGGCGCCCCCGGACGCCGGTGGTCGTGATCACGGGCAACGCCACCGACAAGCTGGTGCACAAAGCCGGCCTGCTGGGCGCCTGCCGCGTAATGTACAAACCGGTGCAGCTGGAAGATTTCATTTCCGAAATCTCGTCCGCGCTCAGCCGGTGACCGGGCGCCGGGGAGACCGGCACCCAAAAGGCGAACGACAATTGCACGGAGGACACCAGGCCCATGAAAAGTGCGGTCTCGATTCTTGTAGTTGACGATGAGGCCATGATGCGGCTCCTGCTGGAGAAGATCCTCTCCCGCGAAGGGTACCGAGTGGCGACGGCGCCGGATGGCGAGACGGCGGCGGCCCTGCTCCGGAGCCAACCCTGCGACATCGTCATCTCCGACATGAAGATGCCCGGGATGAACGGGTTCGACCTGCTCAAGATCATCAAGCGGGAACACCCCCGCACTGGCGTGATCATCATGACCGCCTACGGCGACACCTACACCGTCAAGGATGCCCTCTTGCTGGGGGCCGACGAATACATCACCAAACCGTTCAAGAGCTACGAAATCGCCCTGGTGGTCGAGCGCGCCTACTGGCGCATCCTGGCCGCCTCGAACTCCTCGGCCTGAGAGTGCACCCATGACCGAGACCTCGCCGGAAACCCGGGTCCAGCGTCCCAAACCGAAACTCGTGCGGGTCGTCATCACGCGCGACAACATGTCCGCCATGATGGCCGTGAGCGACCCGGAACACCTCGGCGGGGAGGTCACCCTCGATGACGTCCGGGAGGAGATCGTCCGTGCCGGCGTGACCCACGGCATCGACTGGGACGCCATCAAGCGCGTCCTCGACCAGCGGCTCTACGACGTCCCGACCAAAATCGCCACCGGCACGCCCCCCCGGCGCGGAAAGGACGCCGCCTTCGAGTACGCCTTCGAACCCGAGACCCAGCACACGCCCGAGGAATCCGGCGACGGGCGCATCGACTACCGCTCGATCAATTTCATCCAGAACGTCCGCGAGGGGACCGTGCTGGTGCGCAAGATTCCGCCAGGCGACGGCGAGGACGGGTGCGGGGTGGACGGCCGTCTGATCCCCGGCATTCGCGGGCGCGATTTCAACTTCCGCCAGGGGAAGAACACGCGCGTCGAGCCGGACGGCCTCTCGCTGGTGGCGGCCGCCAGCGGCGCCATCGTCTTCACCCGCGGCACCGTCTCCGTCAACGACGTCACCCGCATCGAGGGGGACGTCGACATGAGCATCGGCAACATCAACTGCATCGGCTCGGTGCGCGTCGTCGGCGACGTCCGGCCCGGCTTCACCCTCAATGTCGGCGGCAACCTCGAAGTCGGCGGCAACGTCGCCGACTGCACCATCCGATGCGAGGGCAACATCCTCATCAAGGGGGGCGCCTACGGCAAGGGGGAGGGGATGATCAAGGCCGACGGCGACGTGCTGGTCAAGTACGCCGAGGGGGTCAACATCATCTCCGGCAACGACGTTCTCGTCGGCGACGAACTCCTCAACTGCCAGGTCACGGCGGCCGAGCGCATCATCGTCCGCGCCCGCAAAGGAAAAATCATCGGCGGCGAATCCAACGCCGGCCGCGAAATCCGCGTCGCCACCGCCGGCAACGACGCCGGCACCGCCACCATCCTCCGCGTCGGCTACGACGCCGAGCTCATGCGCGAGTACCGCTGCACGGGTGCTGAAATCGCGCGCATCGAGAAAGACCTCGCGCGCATTCGGGCCACCCTTCTGACCATGTACCGGCTGCAGGCGGAGGGTCTGCTTGATCCCCAGCGGGCCGAGGCCCTGGGCCGACTGGAGGAATTCGTGGCCGCCGCCCCGGGCGAGCTCGAACGCCTCGCCGACGTCCGCTACCGGCTCGAGGAGCGCCTGCGCGAGGTCGCGGGCGCGCAGATCATCGTCCAGGACCGCCTCTACCACGGTGTCTCCGCCCATTTCGGCGTCATCTACCGCGAATTCACCGACATCCACAAACGCTGCAAGGTCACGCTGGAGGAGGGGAAAGTCGTGATCAGCGAGTACCGCCCGGATCGGGACGGGTGAGCGGGCGCGGCCCCGCCCCCGCGCACTCCCCGGTTTTGCCTTGTTTGGACCGGCCGCGCGTGCGTATATTGCCCCCGCGCGCCGGTCGGGTCCGGCGCCGGCGTCCGGGTAAACCTGAAATCAGGAGCCAACGGTCCCTATGCCCGAGAGCAAACCGTCGAAATTTGACCTGGCGGTGATCATGCCCGTCCGCAACGAGGAGAAGTACGTCGGGCAGACCCTCGAGCAGTTGTACCTTCAGGATTTTCCCATGGACCGCCTCGAGGTGGTGGTGGCCGACGGCGGGTCGACCGACCGCACCCGCGAAATCGTCGAGTCCTACAAGACTCGGTTCGGCGCCCTGCGGCTGCTGGACAACCCGGTGCGCCGCCCTTCCTCGGGCCGCAACATCGGCATCCGCAACAGCACCGCGCCGCGGATCGTCGTCATCGACGGTCACGTGTACATTCCGAGCAAGACCCTCCTGCGCGACGTCGTCGAAACCTTCGACCGCACCGGCGCCGACTGTCTCTGCCGGCCGCAGCCGCTCACTCCGCCCGACCTCAACGATTTGCAGACGGCGATCGCGCTCTGCCGCGGCTCGGCGCTCGGCCACAAACCCGGATCGGAAATCTACGCCGACTACGAGGGGGAGGTCGACCCGACCTCCTCCGGGGCGATGTGGACGCGCGCGACCTTCGACCGGGTCGGGCTGTTCGACGAGAACTTCGACGCCGGCGAGGACATCGAACTCAACTTCCGCGTCCACCGGGCGAAACTGAAAGCCTGGCTCAACCCCGCACTGAGAGTCTACTACTACCCGCGCGCGACTCTGCCGGCCTTGTGGCGGCAGATGGTCCGCTACGGTCTCGGGCGTTTCCGCATGTCGCGCAAGCACGGACTCTGGGCGCCCACCCACTGGCTGGCCGCCGCCGGCGTCGTCCTCTGCATCGTCCTCTTCGTCCTCGGGTTTCTCTCGCTCGCGGTGATGAAGCTCTTCCAGATTGTCGCGGCGCTCTACCTCCTCACCGTCATTTTCTATTCCCTCAGTCTCGCGCTGCGGCATCGCAATCTCAACTGCCTGCTGTACGGACCGTTGATTTTCCCAACCATCCACTTCGGCCTCGGAGTGGGATTTCTCAAAGGCGTGATCGAATCGTACTCCCCTCCGCCGGCGCGGGAGGCCGGTCCGCCGCAGTAGCTCAGCCGGCGTCACACGAGGGAGGCTTGCGTGTCCATGCTCACGACCTTCAGCCACAGCGCGCTCCAGACTTTTGCGCAGTGCCGGCGCAAATTTCAGTTCCGGTACCTCGAGCGGCCGGAAATCCCGAAACGGATCTCCGCCGAAGCGTACCTGGGAACCGCCGTCCACACCGTCCTCCAGGCGCTCTACGAGCGCGGCGCCGACGGCGTGGAGCTGTCGCTCGAGGCCGCCCTCGAGATCTACGAGCGGGCCTGGCGCGAGGTCGACCGCGCTCTCCTGGCGGTTGTGACCGAGCACATGGGCATCGACGATTACATCCGCATCGGCCGTGAAATCCTCGCCCGCCACCACGAGCGCTACCGGCCGTTCCGGCCCGGCGCCCTGCTGGGCGCGGAGCTCCACCTCCACTTCACCCTCCCCGGCACGCCCTACCGGCTGAGCGCCCGCATCGACCGGTTGTGGCGGCGGGACGACGGCACGGTGGAGATCTGCGACTACAAGACCGGCAAGAACCTTTCCCGCCCGCACGACCCGGATTATTTCCACCAGATGGGCCTCTACCAGTTGGCGGTGATGGCGAACTACCCGCAGTACCGCGACATCGAGGCGGCCCAGTACTGCCTGCGCATGGACGAGGTCGTCGCCCACCGGTTCCGCCCCGATGATCTCGAACTGCTCGTCGAAAACATCCGCCAGCAGATCCTGGCGATCCACGAGGCCGACCGTCTCAGCCAGTTTCCGACGCGCGAATCGTCGCTGTGCAACTGGTGCGAGTATGCCGCGCTCTGTCCGGCCAAGCGGCACAAGCTGCTGATCGAGGCCGGCGAGGCGGACCGGGACGGAGCTCTGCGGCGGGCCTACGCCAAAGCGACCGAGTATATCGCGCGCTACGCGGCGGTCAAAGAGCTCGAGGCCGAAATGGCCGCCCTGCGGGCCGACCTCGTGCGGCTGGCCGGGGAGCTCCAGATGACCAAGTTCTCAGGTGAAGGGGGAGAGGTCGCGGTGGGGATCACGGAGGAGGAGAAGTTTGTCACCAAGACCGACAGCAGCACCGATTTCGCGAGTCTGACGGCGCTGGCGCGCGACGCCGGCCTGATCGAGTATTTCAAGCTGGACAGCGCGGCGCTGATGAAGGACGGTTACGCGAAGGGTCTGCTGCCTGCGGCGCTCAGCGCGGAGCTGAAGAAGTTCATCCGCCGGAAGCAGACGGTCACGCTGCGGGTGAAACTCGCCCGGGCCGGGGAGGATCCGGACGCACCTTCCGGCTCCCTGTAGGCGATTGCCGGTCGCCGGTCTCACGCCCGCCCGAGGCGCGGGGCGATCACCGGGGCCGGGCGCGTGCGGAGCGGCCACAATGCCAGGGCCAGCGCCATGAGGCTGTCGCACTCGCAGTTGTCGTCCCAGCGCGCCCTCCGCAGTTCATCCTCCAGCGACCACGTCCGCCCCGGACCGTCGGGCAGCTCCCACCGTTCGTACACGATCCGCCGCCGGGCGTGAAACAGCTCGACGTTGGTGAGCAGTTCCGCTTTGCGCGGGCCGGTGAAGATCACCGCGGTCGGACGGTACTCGCGCAGGGCCTCGACGATCGGATCCCCCAGCCCGGTGGCGTCGATCACCAGTTGGCCGGGGTACTGCTCCTGGCGCGCCCTGATTCTCGCGATCACCGTCGCCCAGTCCGTCTCCTTCAGCCGCTCGAGGGCGACCACCCGGGCCGGACCGTCCGCCGCCGCGACCGTGATCCCGACCGTCGCCGTCCGCTTGCGCGCGAGATCCCACCCGGAGAGATAGCGGATCTCCCCGGAGGCCGCCCCGCCGGCCTCCTCCGACCCGGAGATTCCGGCCAGCGCGGCATCGATATCGCTTCCGCGGATCACCTCGCCGCCGCTGTCGACAAACTGACCTTCGATATTCTGCGCGAGCCGCCGCGCGGTGAAATGCCGCACCCGCTCGTCGAGGAAAGCTCGGGAGATGTAGGGATTGGCGCGACTGTCGCCGGACTGGAAATACCCCGGCCGCGCCCCCTGTGCCAGCTCCCTCACCCGCCGGTAGAACCAGTTCTTCCCATTGGGCGTCGAGACCAGATCGAGCATCCCCTCCCGGTCGGCCAGGCGCATGAGGAGTACCTCCTCGACAACATACTCAGGGTCCGCCTCGAACGCCACTTCATCAAAGACAAACAGGTCGTAGTCGTTCCCGAGCAGGTACTCGCCCCGGTTCTGGGTGGACCGGGCCTCGATTACCGCGCCGTTGCCGAGGGTCAGCATGGGGTAGGGGGAGCGGACGAGCGAGGCGATCCGGGGGCGCAGCACGGGGGACTGGCGGGCCAGTCGGACCACCTGGTTGAACAGGAGGTTGGCCTGGTCCTGCGTGATCGACGCCGCGACCGCGCGGTACCGCCCCGACCCGTCAAACGCCAGCGAGCCGCGAATCCGGAACAGGGCGTGGCGGAGGAGTTTCACGGCCGAGACGAATGACTTTCCCCACCGGTTGCCGGTCACCAGCACGTTCTCCCGGGCCAGCGCGTTCTCCAGCCACTGCCGCTGTCCGGCGTGGAGCGTCACGCCGAGCACGGCCTGCGCGAAGTACGCCGGATCCTCGAGCGCGCGCCGCCAGTCGATGCTCTCACAGTCGGTCGCAAGCGCGTTCATGGAGCGTCCTTCCGGTAATCTCAAATCGGCCGGGTGCGGCCGCGGGGCGCGCGGCGCGGCCGGGCCGGCTCACACGAGCCCGGCGGCTTTCGCCGCGGCCGTGGCCCGGTCGATCAATCCCACCTCGTACAGCCGGATGAGATCGTTGATCCGGGTCGATTCGACCCCGGCCCGCTCGCCGGCCTGGTAGGCGAAGGTGTTGTCGAATTCCCAGCGCACGCGCGCGGAGAAGCCGGCCAGGGCGAGGTCGATCGCGGCGATCCACTCGATCAGGCGGCGCATCTCCGCCTGCACCGAGCGCACCTGCCGCATGACCAGGTCGAACTTGAACCCCGACCACGAAGTCGTGGCGCCGTAGGAATAGCCGAGCAGGAACGGCGCGAGGCCGGTCCCCGCGCAGATCTCCTCGATCATCGATCGGTGGCTGAAAAACCAACTGTTAGTCACGCTCCGGGTGGCGTCCGGACCGATATAGTCGATGGCGACGTTGTCCCAGGTGACCGGGTTCTCGTCGATCGCGCACGACCGGATCATCCCGACCGTCTCGTCGAAGTAACCGTTGATCCGCTGCACGTACGCCGTGTCGGATTCGCCGGCGAGACGCTCCGGGGGCGTCACCTTCACATGGAGGCGGTGAAACCCCGCGTTGTGACTGGAGCGCCGCATGTCATCGACCAGCTGCTGTTCGATATAGGCGACAAACGGCACTGCCTGCAGAACCGAGCGCCCCAGCGGGGCGTTGACGCCGCCGGAGAGGGGGATGTAGTAGAAGTCGGGACGATCGAGATCGAGGTCGCCGTGGTCGGCGGCATAGCGGAATTGCCGGCGGCCGTCCTCCACCGTAAGATTCACCCGTGCGGCATCGACCGGGATGAACCGGTCCACACCGGTCCCGGTTGCGTCCACGGTCACGAAGCCGCCGAAGAAACCGTCGCGAAACAACCCGGCTGCAATGTCGACCGGGAGATCGGCGCCGCCCGCCCGCGTCCCCCCGACCGAACGGTACACGTGCGCGCTCAGGCGCTCCAGCCGCTCTTCCACTTGGCGGCGGACAGAAGGCGAGACATCGCCGTCGACCAGAAACCGGCCCGGCGCGGCGGCCAAACGAACCCAGGTCCCGACACAGGCGGCCACCGCCGGGATCGAATCGGCGAGAAAGCGGTACAGCAGTATGCGATAGCGGCCCCGCTGGAGGTCTGATGTGCTCAAGCGCAGTTGGCGGTCGATTTGACCGCCGGTGCTCAGAGCGGATGGGGGCGGCACAAGCACCCCGGCGGCCAACTGACCCGAGTTCCTCCGACTGGCACACATAGCAGGCTCCTCCGAATTTTGGCGTGAGCTCTTTGCCAGACGCGCAGGCCGGATTTGAGGCGCGGTCCTGGTATGATTGTGAGCCGAGCGGGATTACAGGTGAGAGAAGACGCTGCAAGTGGTTTGCAGAAACAGCGCAGATGCGTGCACAAGTGTGTGTGCAGACAGGAAGACGTCATGTTCTCGGGACGATAAGGTCAAACAGTTAATATTATGATTGACAAGATCATAGCAGAATGCTGTCGAATTGGGTCAGGTGGCACGAAAATTGCTGGAAAATTGCACAGGAGATCTTTACCCTAAACAAAAATGGGTTTCGGATGAAAGCGATCATCGTCCTTTTGGCGGTCACCTTGGTGTGTGCAGCTCAAGCGGTTGCTTTGCCGCTGAGCGCTCCACGGCTGGTCGATGTGTCTTCGATCGATTGGGGCGCCCAGATCACCGTCGCCGACGGTTCAGTCGGCACGACCGGGCAGGCGTATTTTACCGGCGACCCTCGGACGTCGGGAAGCCAGGCGACCGGTACCGACGGGACCGGCGGGGTGATCATTCGACCGGGCAACACCACGCTCCCCAAGACGGTCACGACCGTTCCTGAGCCGGCCACTCTTGTGCTTGTCGGTCTGGGTATCGCGGGCTTGGCGTTGCTTCGCCGCCGCAAAGCTTAACCGAGCTTCATTCAATCGAATCGAGAATTCTGGGGCCACCCGGATCAGGGTGGCCTTTTCTATTTCCCGCAGGTCGTGGTGACACGGATTGTCGTTGTTGTGCAACTTGTTGCAGGGAAAGCCAGGCCGGGCCACGGAGTACAGTCTCCGCTCTGTCGTATAAGTAACGGTGTCACAATATCTTATGATGCACACTGAGCAGGGGGAAAGCCAACGGCATTGCAGTTGCTAAAACTTTGAACAGATAGAAGTAGAACAACTGCGAAAGGGCAACCATGCGGATCCTTGTTCTTGTGCTGTGCATTGGCTTTTGTCTGGCGACTCCCGCCTCGGCCTTCAATTTTCACTACTATGATTTTGGCGACTCGCCGTTCGACGAGAACAACAACTGGTCGCCGATCAATTACCCCGGCGGAATAGGCAACCTGCCGTCGCCCGGTACCCTCGGCGAGGGGGGCGAGGAGTTCGACCTCGAGGGTTTGAAAGTAGCGGTGGATCAGGACTATGTGTACATCGCCCTGACCAACTCGTTCGGTTACTCCGCCTATTCGACCGGCTGGGGCCGCAACTACAACCTGGGCGACCTGTTCATCGGCACCAATGGCGGCGGTTACCAGTATGCCATTGATCTGGTCAACGGCGGCTCGAACGGCCTGTATCGAGTAACCGGCCGCACCGGTATCCCGAATATCCCCGGTTCGTACTACGGCACGCCCATCGCCCCCTTGGCCGGCGACTACCGGATGACCAGCGGCACTTACCTCGGCCAGGTGAATACGATGCTCAGTTTCTGGGATGACTACGAGCTCAATCATCTGATGCCGGGTGACGGCGACACGTACGTGTGGGAGTTCAGGTTTGCCCGTTCGCTGCTCGGGGATTTCCAGTCGCTCGATTTTCACGTCACTCTGGGTTGCGGCAATGACCTGATGGAGAAGTCGGTGGCGATGGTTCCGGAGCCGGCGACCGTTCTCCTTCTGGGACTGGGGCTGTCGGGGGTGATGCTCCGCCGCCTGCGTCGCCGCGACGCATGATCCCTTGACCCATAAGATTTGCAGGCGGGCCGCCCGGAGTTATTCGGGCGGCCCGTGCGCTTTGGTGGCCGCAGGCGCCGCTGTTTTTTGACTTGTTCCCGTTTCCCCCGCCCGTATATTTGCCTCGGACTCTGTGGCAACGGTTTGTCAGAC
Organism: Candidatus Zixiibacteriota bacterium; assembly: GCA_017999435.1. Taxonomy (NCBI): domain Bacteria; kingdom Pseudomonadati; phylum Candidatus Zixiibacteriota; species Candidatus Zixiibacteriota bacterium. The sequence goes on along the minus strand of JAGNLV010000004.1, from coordinate 465,011 downwards.
TGCCGATAATAACGCAAATGGGAAGAATCTCGCGAATTCTCATTCTCGCCGCCGGGTTCGCCGCCGCTTTCGGCTGCGCCGACAACCCCGCCCTGCGCCTGCGCTTCCAGGCGGAGAAGAAGCTCTTCGATGCCGAGAAGATCATCGCGCAGGCCCAGGTGAATCCCCGCGAGGCTCCGCCCGAGCTGGTTCGGCGGGCCGGGGAGAAGCTCTCCGCGGCTGCGGAGTTCGCCCTGGCCGCGCTCGACTCGGTCAGCGAGCAGGCCAACCCGGTCGAGTACCGGGAGCTGCAGCAGATCGCGTTTCAGGCCGGCAACGAACTCAACCGCCTGCTCTACAACCAGCGGCGGTACGAGGAGTCGATCGCCGTTCTCACCCGTCTCCTCTCTCAGTCCGCCCTGGCGCGGGAAGAACTCATGGTGACCCAGGTCAACCTCGGGCGCACCCTGCAGGCCTCCGGCCGGTGGGACAGTGCGCTGGCGATGTACACCTCGGCGCTGGAAACGTTCTTCCCGCCGGTCGACAGCCGCGGCGAAATCGTCAAGCCGCTGTTCGACCTGCCCGCCCACATCTTCGCCGTCGCCCGCCAAGTGGGGGATTCGGTGGAAGCTGCCTATCATCTGGAGCGGGCGGTGAGCTACTACACCGACCTCGCCGCGAAGACTTCCGACCGGCTCCTGCAGGCGTCCTGCCGGGCGGCCCTGGCCGGATTGTACCGCGAAACCGGGCAGGGGCAGAAAGAGATCGCGCAGTTGGAGCAGCTCTCGGACACGGCCTCGCAGGCGTATCCGGCAGTCCGCGCCCGGATAGCCGAGATCGTCGGTTTTCAGTTCCGCGATTTCACCCGCGCGGCCGCCATGTACGACACTCTCCTGGCCCGGCTGGGGCCCTCCGACACGGCCTACTACCCGGATTTGCTCTTCCGCAAGGCGCTGATCCGGATGGAGCAAAAGCGCTACGGCGATGCCCGCCAGATCCTGGTGGCCCTCAAGCGTGATCATCCCCGCTACTGGGCCATGACTCCCCCGGCCCAGCTGGCCATGGCCCGCACCTTCGAACTGGAAGACAACTGGGATCGGGCCGAGGTCGAGTACCACGCTCTGATCGAGGGGTACCGGGGTTCCGACGAGGCGATGGGGGCGTTTCTCTACGTGGCGCGGCGCTACGAGCAGTTGGGGCGCAAGGACCAGGCCGACCGGTGGTATCGGGATGCCCGGGAGTATTACGCCCAGGTCGCTCGCTACAGCCAGGAAGGCCTGATGGAGGCCCGGGCCCTGAGTTTTCAGGCCGAGTTGGACAGCCGCCTGGGCAACTGGGCGGAGGCGGCCGGGACGTTGGAGGACTTGTACCGGAAATATGGGCGGCATGAAATCGGCCGCCAGGCGCTCGTCCGGGCCGCCGCGATCCGCCGGGAACGCCTTGGGCAACAGCAGGTTGCCGATTCGCTCCTGACCGCGCTGAAAGCCGGCCTGACTGAGATCGAACCGACCTCTGAATTGTAAAAGAGAATAGGCCGCCCGCCGCAGTGGCGGACGGTCCGACCGAATTCAGCCTGGAGGAAAGATGCACATCACCAGATTGTTAACGCTGTCCGCCCTTGGGATTCTTCTGCTGGCGTCGCTCGGCGCCGCCGAGGAACCGCAAAAACCGGCCGCCAAGCCGGATAATTTCGGCATCCTCGATACCGTGTACGCCGAGGTCTCCCGGATCGATCCGCAGAATTGGTCGATCACAATCAGCGCCACCAACGACGAGAATGTTGAGGGCCTCGCCGTGCCGCTGAAACTCTCGAGCGGGACGGTGCGGATCGTGGCCGACTCCGCCGTCTACACCGGCGGCCGGGTCGATCATTTCGCCTACCGCGGCTTCCGCCCGGATACGATGCAGCAGTGCGTGACGCTCGGCATGGTCGCGAACATGGGGCCGAGCACCAACGTGCTGGCGCCCGGCAAAGGCCGGCTCGTGACTGTCTTCGTCTCCTCGATCGAAGACCAACCGGTCGAGAACCTGGTTGTGGACACCACGACCACCAGCCCGAGCAACTCGCTCATGCTGGTGGCGCAGTTCGAGGAAATCAAGAACCGCCTGGGTGAAGAGGCGATCCGCGCCGACAAGCGGCTCGAGATCTACCCGGCATTTGTGGTGGTCAAGTCGAAGTAGTCGCGCTTGCGAAGCTTTTCTCTCGGGAGCCCGGTCATCCGACCGGGCTTCTCGTTTATATGGGGGGCGCTCGGCAGGGCCGCGTCCGATTCCGCCGGATACGCCCGCGAACGGGATTTCGCAGGCCGGGACCCTTGTGGTCCTGACGGGCCTGCTTCTATCGATGGCGAGAATGTCAGGATCACAAAAATCCTGACCTACGGGAGATTTTGAGGATCGTCCCGTGGAATTCGGGTCGGTTTGCAGATCTCGCAGCATAGCCGCACCGAGCCGGGTAGTTGCTTTGGTCAACGGTGCCCGCGCCGCAGACATTGCGACGCGCTTTGTCAAGCGGAACGAAACCGCTTGCGCATCCGTCCCGTATGAAATCTCAAAAGGAACCGATCCCCGGAGATCCTGGTCCTGTTCCGCCCACGGTGCGGAGGCAGCGGCCAGGCGGACGGTTGCGTACAACCAGGAACATCTTGCACGAATGGGAAAGGGGAAGGTGTATGAATGTGCGCGCAGTGAACCGGGGTTTGCTTGTGTCTCTGTCGGCGGCTGTTTTGCTCGGGCTTGCGCCCCAGGCTCGCGGTTCGACCGCGATGCTGCCGGCCTCGGATTTCACGCCGGTGTACCGGCCGTCGATCACGCTGCGCCCGGCGGCTGGGAGGATCGAGGTCGACGGGGACCTGGGCGACGAGGGGTGGAGAAACGCGGCGCGCACCGACCGTTTCGTCGAGCGCTCGCCCGGGGACATGACGCCGCCGGCGGTGCGCACGGAGGTGCTCGTCACCTACGACAAGGCCAATCTCTATGTCGGGTTCATCTGCGATGATGATCCCCGGGCGCTCCGGGCCACGATGACCCGGCGCGACGCATACAGCGGCGACGACTGCGCGATCGTGCTGATCGACACGTACGGCAACGCCGCCTCGGCCTATGAATTCTTCGTCAATCCCTATGGTGTGCAGAAGGACATCCTCTGGACGCCGACGGTCGGCGAGGACGCGAGTTTCGACCTGGTGTGGCGGTCGGCGGCGCAGGTCACCCCGGAGGGTTACCGGGTGGAGATCGCGATCCCATTTTCCGGGCTGCGCTTTCCCCAGGGGGCCGAGCAGTCGTGGCGGGTGGACTTCTGGCGCAACCGCCCGCGTGCGTCGTCCTTCCAGTACTCCTGGGCGGCCTACAACCGGAGCGAGCAGTGCTGGCCCTGCCAGTGGGGGACGGTTGAGGGGATCGCCGACGTGGCGCCCGGGAAGGGAGTCGAATTGCTCGCCACCGCGGTGGCCAACCAGTCGGGACAGATCGTCGCCGCCGAGGGGTACCCGTTCGACAACGAGAAGGTCGAGGGGGAGATGTCGCTGGCCGGGAAGTACGCGGTGACCTCCGGGATGACGGTGGAGGCGACCTGGAATCCGGATTTCAGTCAGATCGAGTCGGACGCCGCCCAGATCGACATCAATTCGACCATCGACTTGCTCTATCCCGAGCGGCGGCCATTTTTCCAGGAGGGGGCGGACATTTTCCAGACGCTCTTCAACTCGTTTTCCTCGCGCACGATCTGGGATCCCCGGTACGCGGCGAAACTCACCGGCCGGGCCGGGCGGTGGCGGCTCGGATTTCTCAGCGCCCGGGATGAGAACTCGCCCTACACCGTGCCGCTGGAAGAGAGCGGGGGGAGCCTCCGCGCCGGCGCCAGCACCGTCAACGTCCTGCGCGGCTCGCTCTCGTTCGGGCAGGACTCGCGCGGCGGTTTCATCCTCACCGACCGCCGCTACGACTGGGGGGGGTACGGGACGGTGGCGAGCCTCGATGCGGACATCCGGCTCTCCCGCAACTACAGCTGGGTCGGGCAGGTGGTCGCCAGCTACACCGGCGAACCCGACCGGCCCGAATTGTTCGGGCAGCCCGAGCGCTTCGAGGGCATGACTTTCGACAACGGCAAACACACGGTGCTCACCGACGGCGAGTCGTTCTCCGGCAACGCCCTCATCACCCAGTTCCGCCGCCAGGGGCGGCACCTCAATTTCCGTCTCAACTACGACCAGGTGGATCCGACCTATCGGACCCAGACCGGCTACGATCCCTGGAACGACTACCGGAACGCGTTCGTCAACGCGTACTACCTTTTCTACGGCGAGGGCCGTCTGATTGAGCGCCTGGCGCCGAATATCTATGTCGACCGGCGCTGGAACTACGACGGCAGGATCAAATGGACGCACGGCACGGCCGGGCTGGAGGCGAATTTCCGCTTCTGGCAGAGTTATGCCTCGCTCACTTACACGGCCGGTGACGAGAATTGGGGGGGCGTGCAGTTCGACGGTCTCTACGCCGTGCGGATCGGCGCCGGCGGCGTGATCAGCAATGCGCTCGCGTTCAACGGCGACCTGTCGTTCGGCCGCGACGTGGCCGTACGGCAGTCGGCCACAGGAAATCAAGTGACCGGGGGGATCGAGGTCGACCTCAAGCCGCTCGACCGGCTGATGATCGAACCGAGCTACACCTTCACCCGCAGCCGCCACGTCGCCACCGACGAACTCCTGTACGAGCAGCACATCACCCGGACCCGCGTCCAGTTCCAGGCCACCCGGGAGCTGTCGCTGCGGCTGGTGGTACAGTACAACGACGGGTCGGAGCGGTGGGATATCGACCCGCTTCTCTCCTACCAGCTCAGCCCGTTTTCCGTCTTCTATGTCGGGACGACCTACGACTACCAGAATCTCGCGGCCGGGACTGATGAACCGGACCAGTGGCGGATGTCGTCGCGGCGGTTTTTCCTGAAACTGCAATACCTCTTCCAAACATGACCCCTTCTTCGAGGGAGGCTGCAGCCGGCGGCGGAACCCCGGGGTTTCGCCGCCTTTCTATGCCCGGCGGGAGCCGCCGGACCGCCCAGAAAATCTCTTGACAGCCTGGCCCCGCGGCGTGTAGAATTTTGCCGGCTCAACCGGGAGGTCCGGAGACGCAGGGCGGGGGCGGGGACACGGTTATTACTCGAATAGCGTGATGATGACTCGGAGGCGCGCCGCGCGGGGCTCGCCGCGCGCCGGGCAATCGGGGTGCCGGGCATCATCCGGTGCGGCGAAGGGAGGTGAGACCGGGCACAGGAAATCTGTTCGTCCACGACTACGCGCACACGTTTCAAAACTTCCAGGGAGGATTCTATGCATGCATTGACGCACACGTGCATTATGAGAGGGTTTTTCGCCGGCTTCCTGCTGGCCGCGTCGGCGGCCGGGCCGGCGTTCTCCGAGGTCATGTCCGAAACGTCGGACCATGTGACCTTTGCCCTCGGCGACGGCCTCGCCTACGTGACGGGTACGGTGAGCGACTCGGCGGCCCAGGTCGCAACGGTATCGTTGGGCATCGGTTTTGACTCCCTCTTCGAGCAGCTCAACGGCGCCATCACCGAGATCCACGTAAAAGTGCTGTACGACACCACGCGGATGAGCTTTCTGGCAGCGGAGGCCGACCCCGGCTGGTACGCCTACTTCGATGCTCAGGAAAGCCCGCATGGAGTCGTGCAGATGCAGATGACGCTGGACACAACGAGCCCGCTGCATACGGCCTCGGCCGGCACGCGCGAGTATGGCCGCCTGAGGTTCATCCACGAGTGCTGGCCCCAGGATTCGCTGCCCGGCGGCGTGAACTTCTCTCGCAACGGGATGGACAACTCGGTGACTGTCAACGGCATTATCTACTCGCCCGGAAGCGAGGGGTGGGACGACGGCTCGGTCGACCGGATGCCCGACTCGGCATACCATATCACGCTGGAAATCGCCGATACCGCGGTGACGGGTGAGGTCGGCGAGGAGTTTGTACTCACCGAGTACGCGACCACCGACTTTCGCCTCAGCCTCGTCTGGCAGGCGTACACGTTCGACACCGCCAAGCTGGAATTCCGGGGGTTTGAGATGCCGCCCTACTTCGGCGGCACCGTCACGCTGCGGAGCGATACGATCGTCATCACCGCGCTGAATTTCAGCGGCGTGGATGAGGGCCACCACTTCCCGCTCGTTCACCTCACGCTGGCGCCGAGGTGTCCGCTCGGCAACACCTCGACGGTGCTGAACGCCGTACCCGGCTGGCTCACGGTGTGGGTCAGCGAGTGCTCCGGTTCGATCGATCCGGCGGCTGTGAGCGACCCGTCGGTCACGATTGCGATGGCCGACACGGCCGCCTACCGGGCGCGCTACCTGGGCGAGCCGGTGACGATGCAGGACGACGGGCAGCTGCTGAAATTCGGCGTGCTCATGCGCAGCACCTTCGCCGCGGGCATGGGGTCGCAATCCGACACCGGCCTGACCATGAACATCGATTGGACACCCAACCTCGACTTCGCGGGGATCGACCACTATGCGCCCGCGGTGAAGTTCCTCGATCTGAGCCAGGGCGACCTGACGGCGGTCTACCAGACCTGGGACGCCGCGCGCGCCAACTACCTGCCGGGCGGCGGCGACTTCGACAGTCTGGTCACGCTCAAGGTGCGGTTCGACACGGCCGGATTCACGCCCAGCTGGAACAACCGCTACCTCCGTCCGAAATTTATCCACGATTTCGGCATCGGCCACGGCCGAACGGTCGTCCCCGACACGGTCGGGTGCCTCCGGGCGGATTCCGTCAACGGCATCCTGGACGCCTGGTCGGGCGGGGCGTTTGACTCGGTGGAGGTTCTCATGGGCCAACTCCTCGCCGGCGGCGGCAGTTCTTCCACGGCCTGCGGCGAGGTGGACTTCTACGTTCGCGGGACCTGCGCCATCGATTCCTTCTCCGTGCGCATCACGGTGCCCACCTGGGCGTGCATCTACGGGATCATCGACCGGATGACCGGGGTCATTCCCACTTTCGTCAACTACCACACTTACGACATCCAGACCAATTCCCTGTTCGCGGGCGTCGGGCCGACGGGCGATCCCGTGAAAGTCTGCCGGCTCCGCATCGGGCTGAAATCTCCCTGCCTTCGCGGAAAACCCTACGGCATCGGGATCTCGGTCACGAACGGCAAGGTGTGGGACTACGCGGCCGGCGGTCCGATGTACGCCGCCACGAACGGCTCCACCATCACTCTGAAGTGCAGCTCCACCGGAACCGGCTGCTCGTCGTGCGGAAGCGGGAATGTGGATGACGACATTCCGGATGACCCCAACGCGAAGGTCGAGCCCACGGCCCCCTCGACCTTCGCCCTGCACCAGAACTTCCCGAACCCGTTCAACCCGGCGACGACCATTCAGTTCGATCTGCCCGTCGCCGCCGAGTGGCGGATCGAGATCTTCAACACGCTGGGCCAGCTCATCAGGGAATTCCACGGCGCCTCGGCGCCCGGATCGGTGACGGTCGAGTGGGACGCCTCGGCGTATGCGTCAGGCGTCTACCTCTACCGCGCCACGGCGGCCGATTTCGTGGAGACCAGGAAGATGCTGCTTCTGAAGTGACTGCGGCGTCGCCGTGGCCATAGGGCAGGCGGCGGCAGCGATGCCGCCGCCGCACCCTTGTTATCCCTCGGGCCGCCCGCCGCTCAGTTGAGAACGAGAACGCCGAGATTAAGGGTCGAGGCGTAGGCCAGCCAGACGATATAGGGGGCGAGCAGATACCCGGCCCGGCGATCGTGTTTGCGGAAGAGGACCATGGTGATGATCACGGCGGCGAGCAGCGCCAGGATGTCGACCAGCGCCAACCCCACCCACTGCCGGCCGAAAAAGAGGTAGGTCCAGACGCCGTTGAGCGCCAGTTGCGCCAGGAAGAGGACGAGCGCCGCCCGCGCCCCGGCGAAACCATCGCGCCGCCACACCAGCCAGGCCGCCGCCGCCATCGCCGCATACAGCAGCGTCCACACCACCGGGAACATCCAGTTCGGGGGAGTCCACGACGGTTTGTGCAGTCGGGCGTACCACTCGCCCGGCATGTACCGGGAGGCGGCGAACGACACCGCGAACACGAGGATCAACCATCCCAGCAACCCGAGGATATCAACCGCCCGCCGGCGGGGCTGAGTTCGGGGAGCGGGGGCGCTTTCCTGGGCAGTCATCATGCGACCTCCATCGCCGCGGACCGACCGGTCCGCTCCGCGCGGGGCGGAGTTTGGGCTTGTAACCGCTTCCTCCGGATACAATACTACCTCGCGTGGCGAATCACAAGGACAGATCCGACCGGCGCCGGCTGCGGCTGGGGGTTGTCGGCGGAGGGGCGGCCGGCCTCTTTGCGGCGATCGCGGCCGCCGAAACCGGCCGGCCCGGCGAGGTGATCGTGTGGGAGGCGACCGGCGCGCCGCTCGACAAGGTCCGCCTGTCGGGAGGCGGACGGTGCAACGTCACGCACCGTTGTTTCGAGCCCGCGGATTTGGTGAAGAACTACCCGCGCGGGGAGCGCGAGCTGCGCGGGCCGTTCGCGCGGTTCCAGCCGCGCGACATGATCGCCTGGCTCGAGGGCCGGGGGGTGCGCCTGAAGGCGGAGGCGGACGGGCGAGTATTTCCGGCGAGCGATGATTCGGGCGCGGTGGTCGCCTGCCTGCTGCGCGAGGCGGAGCGAGCCGGCGTGCGGATACGGCTGGGGTCGCGTGTGCGCGAGGCGGCGCCGGCGGGAAGGGACACCGACGATGCGCCGCTGTTCGATGTCATCGCGGGCGACGGGAGCCGCGAGCAATGCGACCGCCTGCTGATCGCCGCCGGCGGCGGTCGGCCGGGGCACGCGCTGGCTCAGGCGCTCGGCCACACCATTGTTCCCCCCGTGCCGTCGCTGTTCACCTTCACCGTTCCCGACCTGCGCCTGCAGGGGCTGGCGGGAGTCAGTTTCGAATCCGTGCAGTTGCGGCTCGCAGTGGGAGGGGAACGGTTCGAACAGAGCGGACCGATGCTCATTACCCATTGGGGGCTGAGCGGGCCGGCTGTGATCCGGCTCTCCGCGTGGGCGGCGCGTCCGCTTCACGAGAGCCGTTACCGCGCGGAACTGGTGGTCAATTTCGTCCCCGGTTCCACGGCCGAACAGGTCTACCGCGGTATGACAGCGCACAAGCAGGCGCACGGCAAGCGGCTGGCGCACGGCGACAGCCCCGTCTCGCTCCCCTCGCGCTACTGGAGCCGGATCGCGGCCGCAGTCGGGATCCCGCCGGAGACCGCGTGGGCGGCCGTCACGCGGGAGCACATGGCGGTCCTCGCCGAGCAGGTGACAGAGACGCATCTGGCCGTGGCCGGGCGGGGGATTTTCAAAGAGGAATTCGTCACCTGCGGCGGGGTGGCGCTGGGGGAGGTCGATTTCCGGACGATGGAGAGCCGGTTGCGGCAGGGGCTGTATTTCGCCGGGGAGGTGCTCGATATCGACGGTCTCACGGGGGGGTTCAATCTCCAGAGCGCCTGGACCACCGGCTGGATCGCCGGCCGGAGCATGGCGGGGGTGAAGTAGGGGAAGGGCACGGCCAGGCGGCGGCCATGCCCCTCTCTTGGCGCTGAAGGGCGCGGTCCTACCACTCCAACTGCCAGAGCGGCTGATTCGGGACGGCGATCCGCTGGCGGAGGATGACGCCGTCGGGCCGAAAGATCGTCAGGTCATAGCGGGGATCCTCGCTCTCCAGCAGTTCCGACGGAATCAGGTCCAGTTGAAAGAGGCCGGTGCTGTCGGTGGCGGTGCTCACCGGGCTGGGCGCCACGACCGCACCGCCGAAGCGCGCGACGCCCGAGGGGAGCATCGCGGAGATCGTCGCCCCGGCCTGCGGCGATCCGTCAATGCCGTACAGGCAGCCCCAGACACGGCACAGGCCGCCCGCGGGCGGCGGTTCGGGGTACGAGGCCGTCCCGAACAGCGTGTCCATGGTCGCGCCGACGATCGCCAGCGTGTCGAACGGCGGGAAGAGGTAACCGGGAGCGGCCGCGACCGCGAGCACCGAGTCGGCGTCGAGATTGAAGGCGGCTGCGCCGCTCACGTCGGTGAACCCGAGGCCGTGCAGGAGCGTCTGGGCGAGATCGCGGATGACGACGCGGACGCCGGGGATGACCTGGGTGCGGGTCGAGTCGTAGGCGATGAGCACGACCGACACGGCGCCCGAGCCAATCGCCATCCCGCGCTCGGTGCGGTTGCTGTCGATCACTCCGCCGTTCACCCGGACGGTATCATCGAGCAGGGCGAGCCGTTCGGACAACGGCGCGGCGACGATCTGGAAGGCCGCCGCCGTCTGGGTCGCCAGCCCGAGGGCCGTCGATTTGGCCATCACCGTCAGCGCGTAAACGCCCGGTGCGCCGGCGCCGTCGATGGCCGAGACCTGGCAGTGGAACACATAGGCGGGCTGACCACCCGGCGCTGTCACCGAGACCCGCGCGTCGGCCGGCGTCATTGAGTCGACCGCCGTCATGCCGCCCGACGGACCGATCACGGAGATGAAGATCGAATCGGCCTCAGTCGGGTTGCCGAGACTGTCGAGCACCTGGAACGCCACGGCGAGCGAATCCTCACCGGTCGCAAGCGTCGTGCGGTTGTGGACGATCCGGGCGGCGGCCGACATCCCCGGCAGCAGCAGCGCGAGTATAAAAGCAAGCCGATAATTCATGGGCACGTTCCTTTCTCGTCGGATCATCAGCGCGCGGGGGCGGCTGTCGACTGCAGCCGCCGCCGTCCGGCGGCGACCGGAGCGCCGGGATAGTACAACAACAGCCGCGGCGCCCGGTCGCCGGCGCCTTCGGCCGAGGTGAAGGTCTTTTTCGCCGTGTTGGCGGGGAAGACGTTTTCTCCGATCAGGATGACGCCGGGATCGGACCCGGTGGAATCCCAGTAGGCGAGCATGCGGTTGAAACCGGCGACGCGCTGGTATTTGCCGCTGTCGGCGGCGATCAGCGTGCACGCCACGGCTGCGGTGAAATCACCTCCCGGCGAGGTCCAGGAGAGCGAGTCGCCCCGGCCGTGAGCCAGCCAGGCGTGGTTCCAGGTGACGCCGCTGTCGGCGGGAATGCCGCCCGCGCCGAATCCCTCGACGCCCTCCACGAAGCGGCGGGTGAGGGGATAGAGGAAGATCCGCCGGTCGGCGCCGTCGTCCTCCAGTTCGCAGAACAATTCCAGGACGGAGGAATCCGGCACGACGCCGTCCCATCCGGGAAAGCGCAGCACCGCGCGATGGTTGCCGGTGCCTTGGGTTCCCACGGAGAAATAGAGGCAGTTGCCCGTGTTGTAGCGCCGGCAGTCCTCGCCGCTGATTTCGCCGTCGCAGGTAAGGTAGCCGTAGATGGTGGCGTCCTCAATCTGCGACGGTCCGCGCAGCGTGTCGATGCGCGCGGCCTCGGCGAGAAGCGGCGTCAGCGCCGCGAGCAGCACGGCCGCCGAGCGCGTCATGGCCGGCGTCCTTTCTTGGGGCTCGCCTCCGCCGCGGGAAGCTGCCCGGTCGGCCGGAGCGGCAATTTCTCCTGGCGGATTCGTTCGATCATCTCCCAGAACTCGTCGGTTCCGGGCCGGCTGTCGGCCAGCCGGGCATACAGTTGGATCATTTTGATCAACTCCGATACTTTGGCGTTTTGGGCGCTGCGCGGCGGGCCGGACGCGCCGCCGGAGCGGCTCCGGCTTTTCGGCCGGGCGAATCCGAGCAGGGCGTCGAAGTGCCCCGCGATGAGCAATTCGAGGCGCGCGAGCCATTCGCAAAGGAGCCGTTCGCGGATCTGGGCGCCCGGAGCCATCTCAGTCGCCCATTTCGATGACGAAGAGATCGGCGGTCACCGGCCCGGCGCCGTCGGGATCGCGCGCGACCCGGAAGGACGAGGGCGTTTCGGCGCCCACGACGAAGGCAGGCGTCGCGCCCTGCGGCCGCAGCCACACGCGCGGCGATGCCAGCGCCGCCGGCAGAGCGTTCCCCCGGTGGTCGACGAGGTCGGCGTAGAGCACCGTCTGCGGTCCGCCGCCGGGGACGGCGGCGCCGTGGCGGAGCGCGGTCGCGCCGCCGATCTGCTCGGCGGCCACGAAGTCGATTTCGCTCAGCCCCGGCACGCCCCAGACGACGAATCCGGGGATAAACCACAGGCGGCGGGCCAGCACGTCGTTAAGCGGAGTCAGCATGGTTCCTCCTTTCACACGGCCGAGGGCGCGGCGGGACCGGCAGCCGGCGGATGGAAGGCCGCGAGCAGACGGTCGGCGCGGTCGGCGTAGAGTTCCGAGAGCCGGGTCCAGGCAGCGGCCGCTCTCTCCTGTTCGGGACGGGTGGCGAGCACGCGGGCGGCCGATCCGCGGCAGACGACGGCGAGGGCATGACAGGTTGCCGCCGCCTCGAGGGCGGGATCGGCGCCGAACGCCCTGGCCGGGTCGACCGCCGCACCCACCAGGCCGTTGGCCTCGGCCACTGCCGCCGCAATCAGCATGTCGTCGCCGGCCGCGTAGAGCGGCGTGTAGTCGAGGCGGACGGTTTCGACGGGGGCGATGGACCCGCCGGCGAGCCGCCGGAGCGCCCCCGCCTCGGCATCGAGGGCGTAGTCGAGGCCGGGCGCGCACAGCGTGTACTCGCGCAGCCAGACGGTTACCGACGCGTCGTCGGCCAGCGCGCCGCCGGCTTTGGCATAGAAAACGGCGCGGGGATAATCGATGACAAAATCGACGTTTTCGGCGTAAATCGTCCCGAGCGAGCTGTCGGAGGCGGCCACGACCGACCCCGGCACGACCGGGGCGACTCCCAGCGCCGCGCTTCCGCCCGCGAGGGCGAGCGCGCGCCGGAGCGGCGCCGCGCCGCGGAGGGCTTTCACGACGACCGTCCCCGCCTCGATCGGTCCGCGCCAAAAAAGAACCCAGCCGCTTTCTCCCAGGACGATCGCCTGGTCGGTCACCCGGTCGGCCAGCGGCCGGGTGTCGGCGAGGTGGCGGCGCACCAGTTCATCGGTGGTGTACGACACTGTTCACCTCCTCACCGTGAGGGCAGTCACGCGGGAGACGGCGGTGATCTGGCTGCCCACCGGGGCGGCTGCAAAATCGGCGAGCGCCTCGATTTTCACCCAGAAGTGTACCGCGCCCGCGACCGGCTTCTTCTGCCAGTCGACCGGCACGGTGTTGTAGTCGTTCCACAGGAGCAGGTCGTGCTCGAGTACGTCGAAGTTGTACGGGCCGGAGGCGGGCGTGATGGCCGCCCACGCGGAACCGTCCCAGTAGCTGCAGACGGTGCTGCCTCCCGCCCCGGCGGAGGACAGCCGCACTTTCGCGAAGCGGAAGCGCTCCTCCATGCCGAGGTAGAGGGCGTCGCCCGCGTGGGCAAGCAGGGCGCCCGAGACCGGATGGGCGATATCGGCGGGCGCGGTCCCGGTAGCCTCGGCGGTGAGGTTCGCCCACGAGGCGCTCACCGTGTCGTACAGGGCGACGGCGGCGAAGGGGGCGGCGCGGCCATCGAGCGCCGCCGGCGCGACGAAGGCGCCGCCCTGCCGGGTCGTATACAGCGGCATCGCCTGGCCCGCTCCGCTCTCCGAGAGGTACACCACCAGCGGAGCGAAATCGATGAAGACCAGTTGCGGCCACGATCCCCCCGCGCCGTCGAGCACGACCGTCGGCGCCCACTGGTCGCCGTCGAACTCCCGGTAGCGGAGCGCGCCGTTGTCCCAGACGACACCGAGCCGGCCGTCGACGCCGGCGGCGACGTCGAAGTGCTCGTCGAAGTTCTCGCCGGCGGCGAGGTTGGTGCTCGTGCCCCAGGCGCCGCCGCCGAGCGGCCGCGACCGCACGCACAGCTGCATGCCGCCGTTGGTGTACGCCGCGTACAGGTCGCTCGGTCCGACGGCCAGCCGGCCAAAGGCCGAGGATGCTCCCAGCGTGAGCGACTCCCCCGGGTCAGACGGACCGGCGCCCCAGGTTGTCCCGCCATCGCTCGAGGACTTCGCAAACAACCGGTGGGTACCGCTCTCGATCCCCGTCCAACAGACCCAGAGCGCGCCGTCGGGGAGGATCGCGAGGCTCGGGTAGCGGGCGATCGGCCGGTCGACGACTGTGACCGGGGGACCGGGGACCCACGCTCCGCCGGTGAGCGTGAGCTTCCTTGCGGCGAGATACCCGGTGCCTGCCTCGGTGTACACGAGGTGAATCGTCCCGTCCGGCATGATCGCCGCGTCGAACGGAGAGTCCTCGGCCTGGGCGGTGACGGCGGCGGGCGGCGACCAGCCGGCGTAGGGGCGGTCGGCCCAGGCGCAGGCGATCTCGCCCGGGGCGGCCTGGAAGAGCACCGCCTCCCGCCCGGCGTGCGGGCCGGACGAAACGCGCAGCAGTTTCCGCCCCGGCGGAGCGCCGAGCGGGTGGAGGGCGGTGGAAGGACAGATAGTCTGGCGCATGTGGCTCCTTTCCCATGGGGCGCGGCCGGGGGGGGAGGTGCGCCCCGGCCCCGGCCGTCCGCCGCGCCGGCGGGTGGTGCGGGCGTCCGGCGCGGGCTGCAGCCCGCCCCTTCGCCCGGCGCCGCCGGCCCCGGTGGTTAAGCGTGAACGGTATCGAGCACGACCGCCGCGCCGTGGATCACCTTCGCATAGGCGACCGACTCGCTGATCACGGCCTCCTCAAAGCGCTGCTCGATGATCTTGTCGTACTCGATCGTCAGCGGCTGAGTCACGACCTCCTCGATCGCGAAGCGGCTGTCGAGGCCGACAATCAGGTCGGCGGCCAGTTCGTCGCAGCGCACCAGCGACGCCCCCAGCGGGCTGAACAGGTCCCCCGTGTTCTGGAAGCGGTAGCCGGCCATCGGGTCCTTGAACTCGTCGAGGGTGAGGATCTCCTTCATCAGGTTGACACCGCAGATGATCGTGTTCATCTCGAACGGCGCGAACTGGGACCAGAGGTTGACCAGGTCGTCGTAGGCCAGCACGCCGCTGGCGGCCGAGGTGATGACCGCGGCGGCGTTGTCGTTGCCGTCGCCGTTGAGAATCGTCTCCACCAGCATCCCGATCTTGTCCGTCTGGAGGCGGAACCCGATGTACCAGAGGAGGACGCGGAACTGCGAGGCCGTGCGGTAGCGGAGCGCCTTGTAGCTGGCTTTCAGGGCCAGGCCGTAGTCGGCGATGCGGACGGCGTGGTTCTGCTCGGTGACCAGCACCTGCGGCGTCTCCGCGCCCTCGGCCACCGGCCGGAGCGAGAAGCAGGCGGCGTCGGTCGTGTCGATGAAGAACGGGGTGTAGGTGTTGGAGGCGATGATCGCGGTGTTGGCGATGAGGCGCCGGAGTTCGGGGCGCATCGCCTGCCCGGCGCGGATCTCCCGGCGCATGAACTCCGGAAGGAGCGCCGGCGCCTGCTGGTAGAACTGCTCGACCGTGGTCGGAGTCTTGCCGCCGAAGCGGATCCCGGCCAGCGCGAGCTGGCGCTCGAATGCGTCGAGCGGCGCCCCGGCGGGGCTCGGGTCGTAGTCGTCGAGCTCGAGCAACTCCGACAGGCTCAGGCCGCGGGCCTCCGCCTCGCCGTAGAGCGCGCGGGTGATCTCGATCCCGGCCGTCCGGCTCAGGTCGACGGCGCCTCCGGCCCACTCGCGGTCGCATTCCCGCGGCGCGCCGGTCAGCGCCGCCGAGCGAAGAAACTGTTCGAACGTCATAGCGGTCTCCTTCAGTTCAAGAGAAAGGTGCAGTCGACAGCGCCGTTGACGGCGAGCACGGTGCCGCGCGCGATGTTGCCGCCGGCCGGGTCGCCCGAGACGGCCGGCGCCTGCTTGACCGTGCCGGCGGTCCCGCCGACCACGCGGTTGCCCGCCGCCGGGTAAGTGGCGGAGATCTTCAGGCGGCAGACGCCGCCGATCTGCACGGTCGCCAGGCGGCTCCCGTCGTCGCCGTCGGCGAGTGTCAGCGCAACCAGCTTCCCGAGCAGCTGGCCGCCGTTGCTGATCGGGCCCGCCTCGTTGCTGCCGGTCAGCATCACCGGCTCACCGAGGTGGGCGTCTTTGAGATCGTCGACGCCGCCGGTCTGGTGGACTGCGAAAGTCGCCAGCACCGGCGCGACGGCTTCAAGGTTCTGCGGTCGAATCGTCATAGGTCTCCTCACGGAGTGGGGGTTACGATCGGTCTTGGTGGCAGGGTGGCCGGGAGGCGGGTGCTCCCGCGCGGCCGGGACGGTCAGTCCCACGGGACAGAGCGGCGGCCGGGCGCGCGGCGGCGCCACGCCGCCGTCTCACTCACGGCAGGCGGCCGAAACTGGTCGGGAAAGCATCGCGGAAACGCGCGCCGGCCAGGCGGTACTGCTCGATCAACTGCGCCGCGGTCATCGTCTCGAGCGTCCGAAGATACTCGAGAACTGCCGCTGCGGCATCGTGCGCCTGCGCCGCGCCGGTCCGGCGGGTGACCGCCGCAATCGCTTTCGCCATGCCCCCGATCCGGGCGACATAGTCCTGCCGCAGGGCGGCGAGATCCTCCCGGAGCGACTCGTGTTCCGCCAGCAGCCGGCGGTGCCGCCCAAGCAGGTCGCGGATGCGGTCGAAATCGAGCTCGCACAGATTGTCCGGCGTCCAGGCGGCCGCGAGGTCATCGACCTGCTCGATCAGGGTTTCATTTGTTTCCACGCTCGTCCTCCGATTGTTGGGCCAGGTACAGCTCGATGCGCGCCAGGCGCGCCTCGGTGTCCCGGGCGAATTCGTAAAACTGATCGCGCGTCACCGCTCCCTCGGTCAGGCTCACCTCGAACGCGGTCAGCCGTTTGTCGAGCGTTTCCACGACCGCCCGTTCAGCTTTGGCCGCCAGGTCGATTTTGAGCGACTGGATCGTCACGAAATAGGCGGTGACCACGCCCATGATGATGGTGACGATGTTGATGACCGGCCCGAGCAGGTTGAACCCGGGGCCATGCGCGTTGGGCATATGCACCTCCGTTGGTTCTCAGGAGTCGCAGATTTGTCAGGTGCGCCGCCTCCTTGCGGCTACGTGCACCGGTAAAACAGGTGCCGCCGCTCCCCGTCGATCGTCACCGGCCGCAACACGTACTCGCCCGCCAGACGGCCCGCCAGGCGGAGGCGGAAGGCGTCGGCATCCCGCACCGACTCAAGCAGCGGTCCGCTCAGGCGCCGGTGGTCCTCGGCGGTCGTGATCCCGGGCGCCCCGTCGTCAGTCGCCGGGCAGCGGTCGGCCAGAAACTTCGCTCCGTGGAGCAGCCGCTGAAGCTGGAACTGTCGGAGACGAAAGCGATGCACCGCATCGCGGTCGGCGAACACCAGGTGCGCTGTGCCGGTTGCGTCGGGTTGCCGCAGGGTGTAGCCGCCCCCCGGGGCGGTTCGGTCAAGAAGCGGCCGGTAGCGGTAGCCGGCGTGTTCGCGCAGCGAGAGAGTGGTCGGCCAGATGCGGACACCGGCGCGCGTGGCCAGACGCGCCGCCAGGCGATCGATCTGCGGCAGCGTGCCGATCTCGCTTCGGTGCAGACCGACTGTGAACCGCCCGGAACCGGCGGCTCTCAGGGGCGGCGTGTCCGGTCCGGGGAGGAGCCGAAGCTCGAGACGGGTCACGGGCGAGGGCTCGCCGCGCAGGAAGCACTCCGTCTCCGCAAGCGCGCAGCGCGTCTTCCCCTGCCGTCCGATCAGGTAGCCGCCGAGTTCATCGAACGGCGGCAGGCGGTCGGCGGCCCAGCGGCCGGCGAGGGCGGGAGGGAGGTCGAGATTGTCCAGGCGGCGCAGCCGCAACTCGCCCGGCCCGCTGCACGCCGCGGCGACCGGAATCCCCTCTTACGCCGGCGCCACGAGATAGCGCTCCGCCGCGGGCAGCTCGGTCGGCGCCTCGATCAGCGTCTCATCAGGGATTCGCACGGGATGCCGGTCGCGGAGGTCCTTGGTCAGCCGGGTGCCGGGCAGGGCCCCCCGGTACACAAGCGAGGTCTCGAGCACCCGCTCGATCCCGCGGTAGCGGAAATGGCAGACCGCTTCACCGTCGCCGTCCGCGTACCGGGCAAAGGGTTGGTGAGTGCAGGCGCGGATGTCCTTGCCGCAGATCGAGCATTCGGGGAAGAGGAAGGTGAAGCTGATCGAGCACTCGCGGTAGATGCCGCCGTCAATGTTCTCGCGGAGGGTCTCCGCGCCGTCGGCCGCCCGCAGCCAGTAGAACCAGCACTTGACCCACGGTCGGCCGTCCCGCACCACCTCCTCGGCGTGGAAATTCCGCGCGATGGGGAGGCGGTCCCGGCGGTGTCCGACCATGACCGGCGAATCGACCAGCAGCCGGCACAGTCCCGCGTGCTCGTCGGAGGGGAAGCAGCCGCCGAAGCTGTTGATTTCGTCGGAGACGACATACATCGCGCGAATGACGGCGGCGTCGGCGGTCACCGGCGCGGGGGGGTTGATGTTGCGGTTAATCAGGGCGATGAGATCGCCGGCGCCTCGCCGGTCGTCCGGTTCGGCCAGATGGGCGGTCGCGCGGCCCAGGGTGGTGTCCATGGCGATTTCTCCTCCGGTTTTTTGCCTAGACCGCGCCGGCGGCATTCTCCACCGATGAGGGCGCGAATTTGTGCAGAATAATGCCGACCTCGGGCCGACCCCGGACTATGGGGACAAGTCCATAATCCTGCCCCTAAGCTGCTCTGCGGCTTGGACTGCGGGCGGCCAGGGGACGGCCGCGTCCCGCTGCGGCACGGTGCTTGCTCTGATTAAAGCGGCAGAGATTGGAGTGAACCGGGAGATTCGGTAAACGAAAGAAGGATGACGCCATGAAAGTTTCTCACGACACGCACAGCAATCCAATGAAATGGGTCATCGCCGTTATCATATTCGTCATCGTGCTCACGGTGGCTTTTGACGATGTCTTCGGCGTCTGGATTCCTCAGAGCGACAACGAGGAGTCGGTCGGCGCCGTCGAATCGCCCGACGTGCATGGAGACGCCAAGGTCTACAGCGATGAACCTCCGCCGCAGGTCCCCGAGCCGGGAACGCTCATCCTGCTGGGCGCCGGCCTGGCAGCCATGCGCCTGCTGCGGCCCAAAAAAGCATAAGTCCGTTCCCCTACCTCTACCCTTCCGAGCCTCCTGGGTTTCCTCCCGCTCAGGAGGCGCCTTTTTTGTTGGATGGCCGGATCGACAAAAGCCGCCGCACTGTCGGGGGGACTGACCGGACCGGGGTCTCGCGGTTCGGCGAACGCCTGATGGGCGCCGTGCCCCCGCCTGCCTCGCCGGGATTTACGGAATGTCGTTGCCCAGGTTGGCCAGCTTGCTGCACTTCCCCCGGTAGGCGATCGCGACTGCCTCCACCAACTCCTCGATGTCGATGCAGTCGGCGTTGATGATCATGTCGTAGTAACTCGGATCATCGATTTCGGCCCCGAAAATCTTGCGCACGAACTCGCGCCGCCGCCGGTCCGACAGGTCGATCATCTCCGATGCTTCGATCATGGTGGTCCCTTTGTAGGCGACCAGATTTCGGACCCGCCGCTCGCGCGGCGCGATGAACCGCACGTGGAATCCGTGCCGCGGCCCCAGAATAAAGTTGGCCCCCCGGCCGATCAGCACAACCCCTCCCAGCCGGGCTATCGACAGCACCACCCGGTAGAGTTGGCGGGTGAAATCCGAGCGGTCGATCCCCGTCCCGCTCAACGCCGACTCGATCAGCAACTCCAGATTTGACCGGTACCTCTCATCCAGCGACTCCACGATTCTTCGGCAGTAGCCCGATGAGGCGCAGACGGCATCGATAACCTCGCGATGGATGCGCTGGTAGTCCAGGGCCAGCGCCAGCCGGGAGGCGAAGTAGGACCCGCGCGACCCCGTCTGCCGCGACACCGTGATAATCGGCGGCACGGCGGCTGCCGGAGGTTCCTGCTCCTGCCGTCGAAGTTGCTCGCGCTCCCACCGCATGAATTGCCGATTGATAAGCGCTTCTACTGAGGTCATGGCGCCACATCTCCCTGCTAGGTTATACGCCAGGATAGAATATCGTACGAAGTGGTACAATTAAAAACGTTGACTCCGGAGCTCGTCAAATGCCGCCATGCGGCAGAATGCGCTTGACAACAGGACAATTTTAGTTACTTTTTTCACAAATTTCGATACAGAATGGAAATGTCGCATGAAGCTTCTTCGCCATACGTCCGCCCTTCGACCGCTTCTCGTTGGTGTTCTTCTGGCCTTGACCGCCCTTCCCGCGGCGGCGGCCGATGTCGACTCGACCAAAACCGTCGATCATTCGGGTGATGTCTACATCATCGAGACGCGCCACCGGCTCTTCCCGGATTTTCTCCAGGTTGACACGGTAGGGTTCGACCAGCCGTTTTTCATCGGGGAGGAGGAGTGGAAAGCCCGCATCATCCTGTTCAATCCGCATCTTGGGATTACGACCGAGGGGAAGGGTCTGCAGATGTCCGACACGCTGTACAATCCGGCGGCACGGATCCGCGTTGAGCAGGCGGACACGCTGGTACAGGAAAGCTGGGCGTTTCATTATGTCGATGCGCCGCACTACCGCCGCACCGACCTGCTCGGCTTCAAGTTGCTCGACTTCAAGGTCGCCGCGCAGTATATTCCCGCACCCGACAAGAAATAAGGCGGAGTCACGTGGCAATGAAGACATTCTCCCGCGCCGCGTTCCTGATCGTACCGCTATTGCTTGGGCTCGTCCTGGCCCCGGCGGCCTCGGCGGTCAAGACCTGCTACGACTGCCACCAGAAACAGAAGCAGCTCTATACCAGCCGGAAATTCATCCACCAGCCCACCAAAGAGGAGAACTGCGAGTCCTGCCACAAACGCCACGGTTTCGCCCAGACCCTTGTGCTGACTGCGACAACCAACGATCTCTGTTACTCCTGCCACGCCGATCTGAAAGCCGAATTCGACAAGGCCAGCGTCCATTTCCCGGTCTCCGACGGCAAGTGCTGGGACTGCCACGATCCGCACGCTTCCGACAAGAAAGGGCTGCTCCGGGCGGCGCCGGAGGGGCTCGATGATCCGAGCGCCTGTTTCATGTGCCACAAGGCGGAGCTGGACTCGTCGCTTCACGCCGCGGTGCCCCATCCGCCCTTCAACGAACTCGAGTGCACCCGCTGCCACGCGCCCCATGCCTCGGAGCATACTGGTCTCTTGACCGCTCCGGCCAACGACCTCTGCGGATCGTGCCATTCCCCGGCCGACAGCCGGATGACGGCGGCCCACGGCGCCCGCCATGTCGCCGGCCTCGCCTGCACCGAATGCCACTCGGGCCACGCCGCCGGGCGCAAGGGACTTCTCTCCGACCGGACCCACGAGCCGTTCGCCTCGGGCGACTGCGAGACCTGCCACAGCCTCCCCGACGATCGGGGCCGGGTGGCCTTCGCGGAGGGCGTGTCGCCCAGCGACGGATGCGTCACCTGCCACTCGGACGTGGCCGAGAAAGCGAACCTCGCCCACCCGCACGCCGCCATGACCGGCGACAACTGCACCGACTGCCACCGCCCGCATTCCTCCCGTTTCGGGAGCCTTCTCACGGCGCCCCAGGAGGAACTGTGCGGCCAATGCCACAGCGAGGTGCTCACGGGCAAGGGGCTCACGCCGCACCTGCCGGCGGTCCTCGGCCAGTGCAGCTCCTGCCACGAGGTCCACGGCTCGGCCAACGCCGCGCTCCTGGCGCGCTCCGAGGCCGATCTCTGCCTGTCCTGTCACAGCGATTTCGAAGCCGCCCGCGATTCGGCCGCGACCGTCCACGCCGCCGCGGACGACTGCCGGCAGTGCCACGCCTCCCACGAGGGCAAGACCGCCGCGATTCTGCGGAAAGATCCCTCCGAGCTGTGCGCCGATTGCCACGCCGTCGACGACGCCGCCCTCGGCGCGCTCTCCGGCCACCAGCCCTACCTCACCTCCGACTGCGCCGCCTGCCACAGTCCGCACTACTCGACGGCGCCGCACCTGGTGCGGGGCGAGGGGGCGGACGCCTGCGTGGGCTGCCACGCCGACGTGCAGGGCCGGCTGGGCATGACCGTGCCGCATCCCCCGGCCGCCGACGACTGCCGGAGCTGCCATGTCCCGCACTACGGCGCCAATGCTCCCCATCTGCTGGCGGCGCACGAGAAGGACGTGTGCGCGACCTGCCACGACTACGATGATCTGAAAGTAACCGCCGCGTATGTCCACGCGCCGGCTCGCGCGGGCGACTGCAGCGGCTGCCACAACCCCCACGGCGCCATGCAGGAGAACCTCGTGACCGGGCGCATGCAGCGGGCCGTGGTCGACGGCCGCGTCGTCTCGCAGCTGCCGCGCCTGACCGGCCTCAGCTCCGACCTGTGTTACACGTGCCATGACGACCTCGCGGAGAAATTCCGCCGGCCCGGCGTGCACGCTCCGGTGGCCGCCGGGAACTGCGACGCCTGCCATGCGCCGCACGGTTCCGCCAATCCGGGATTCGTCACCGCCCCCGCCCCTGAGCTGTGCGCCGCGTGCCATGCGGTCGATGCCGGCCTGCAGGCGGCTCACGACGGTTTCGCGCTCGACTCCGCCAATTGCCTCGACTGCCACAACCCCCACATCTCCGAACAGCCCAAACTCGTCCGCGCGCGGCTCCATCCCCCGTTTGCGGAGAAGAGCTGCGATCTGTGCCACGCGAAGGGGCCGAACGGGGAAGCGGCGCTGTCCGGCGACATGGCCTCGGTCTGCTCGGCCTGCCACGAGAAGGTCGGCGAATCCGCCGGCCTGGCCCATCAGCACCCCCCCTTCGCCGCGGGCGAGTGCGGCGCCTGCCACGGCGTCCACGCCGCCGACTACGACAAGATGCTGAAAGCCGAGGGCGGCGCGCTCTGCACCGGCTGCCACGCCGACGTCCGCACGCAGATGGATCTCGCGGTGCAGCACCGGCCGTTTGCCGACGGCCAGTGCCTCGATTGCCACCGCCCGCACGCCTCGGCCTTCACGGCGCTCAAGAACAAGCCGGCGGAGACGTTCTGTCTCGCCTGCCACGCCGACCTCGAGCAGCAGATCAAGAACGGCCAGCCGCACGCCCCGGTGGTGAGCGGCGAATGCACCGCCTGCCACCAGCCCCATGCCGGCGCGACCGCGTCGCTGCTGACCGTTTCGAAAGAGAACCTCTGCGGTTCGTGTCACGACGCCTCGGCGGGGGAGATGACGGCCGCGCATTCGGGTTTTGCGGTCGCGGCGGCCGACTGTCAGAATTGCCACGAGGCGCACGCCGCCCCGAAAGGCGGCGGGGGTCTCCTCATGCCCAGAGCGCACGCCCCCTTCACGGCCGGCCAGTGCGGTTCCTGCCACGTCGGCAAACAGCCCGCCCGGCTTATCGCGCCGGTCAAGACGCTGTGCCTGACCTGCCACGAGGATTTTGCCAGGACGCTCGACCGGCCGGTCGTGCACGCGCCGGTCGGCGACGACAACGGCTGCACCGGCTGCCACGGTCCACACGTCGGCTACACCGGCGCGCTGCAGAAAAAGCAGGGCGTGGCCGTCTGCCTGACCTGCCACAACACGCCGGAGTTCAGCGGGAAGTTCAAACACCAGGCGGCTTTCGAAGACTGCCGCACCTGCCATGAGGTCCACGCCGGCGACTACAAGCGCCTCCTCTCGACCCCCGACATCATGGAGCTGTGCATGACCTGCCACGCCGACGCGAAAGAGACGCACTACCACCCGATGGGCGCCGGCGTCATCGACCCGCGGACCAAGCAGGATCTCAATTGTGTCGGCTGCCATTCGCCGCACTCCTCGGAGTACGACAAGATCCTCCTCGGCGATCGCGACCGGAAACTCTGTATCACCTGCCACAGCCTCTCGCATTGAGGGCGGCCGGGGTGACGACCATGGAGCGGAAACGAATCGACACGGAAGCACAGGGGCTCGCCGGCAGTTCATCGCCGCGCGCCCGGTGTCGGCGAGGGCCGGCGATTGGTGCGGCCGCCCTTAGCGCCGTGTTCCTGTTCGCCGCGGCCGTCTCCGCCCAGACGCTCGACGGCGAGATTGTCATTGCGGCCGACGGCCTTCGCCTCGAACGCCCCAGCTCGCTCGCCGTGTCGCCGAGCGGCGAGCAGATCGCGGTGGCCGATCCCCAGGCCAACCGGATCGCCGTCATCGACTACTTCGGCCGCCCGCTCTGGTCGGCCGGCGGCGCCGTCGACCTGGGCCGCCCGCTCGCGGTGGCTTTCACCGGCGAAAATGAACTCGTCTTCACCCGCACAGCTGATCTGCGCATCCTGCGGCTGATCCGCGACAACCCGGCCGAACTCGACTCAATAGCCGATCTCGCGCCGGTTCTCGAACCGCACCGCCGGCTGGACCAGCTCCTCCGCACCCCCGAGCGCGGCTGGCTGGCGCTCGACCGGAAGACGGGGGAGGTTCTGCGCTTCGACGAGAGCTGGGGCTATCAGGGGATCGCGGTTCCCCACGGTTCGGGCAAGGGGAAAGTCCTGGTCCCGAGCGCGCTCGTGCCGCTGGCCGACGGCCGGTTCGTGGTGACCGACGAGAAGAACTACCCGGCCCAGCTTTTCTCCGCCGAGGGGAAATTCCTCCTGTATTTCGGCTGGAGCAGCCCCGGCGAGGAGCGCGGCTGGGAGGCCGCCGGCGGCACGGCCGACAGCCGCAGCCTGATCTGGGTGGCCGACCGCACCGCGGCCGCCTTCCGCATCTTCGATCCCGCCGGCGGCGCGGTCGCCGCCGTGCCCTTTCCCCAGCCGCTCTTTCGGCCGGCCGCGATGACCACCACCATCGATAACCGCGTGCTCGTCCTCGACGAGTTCGGGCGCGCCCTCTTCTACCGCGTGCAGTGAGAACGGCCATGCGAGTTACTGTCTGCGCCATCGCCGTCCTTCTTCCCCTGGCCGCGGCCGCGGGCCAGTGGCACACGGGGGAGAGCCTGATGTGCCAGGACTGCCACCTGCAGCACTCCTCTGAACAGGGGGAACCGGTCGCCGGCGGACCGTACTCGGTCCTCCTGCTGAAAAGCTCGATCAACGAGCTGTGTCTGTCGTGCCACGACGGGAGCAATCCGACCGCCCCCGATGTCCAGAGCCCCGTCCAGATGTACCAGGGCACGCCCTCCGGGGAGAGCGCGGGCGGCTGGTTCGGTCTTTTGGGCGCCGACAACCGCGGCGGCCACAATCTCGGGATTCCCACGCTCGCCCCGCTCCAAACCTCGGCCGAACTGGTCGACCTCACCTGCGCTCACTGCCACGCGGTCCACGGCAACTCGAACTACCGCAACCTGCGCTTCGACCCCGCCGACCGGGGGGATTCGATCGTGCTGGTCGACGGCGGCGATGTCTTTTCGCGGTTTCAGCCGGGGGATCCGCCGAGCGCGGCGGCGACCGTTGCCGCCTACGAGCGCGACAACATCGCCTACCGGCAGAACTCCTCGGCGTGGTGTCTCGCCTGCCACGATCAGGCGCGGGCGGACAACGCCGGCGTTCCGCCCGCTCATTTCACCGGCCACCCGAGCGACATCGCGCTCGACGCGTATTTCACCGACCGCCACACCGACCCGGCGCACTGGACGGCCGGTATCGGCGACGGCTTCCCGCCGGCCGGAGGCGCCTCGGCGGGCATCCCGCGCGTCCCTTTCGAAGCGCCCGCGGCCGACGACTACGTGAGCGCCCGGGAAGCGGCCGCCTCCAATGAAGTCGTGTGCATCAGTTGCCACCGTCCGCACGGCGGGCCGTTCGAGTACGGGCTGCGGTGGCCCTACCGGGAAGGCGGCGAGGGCCATCTCGCCGGGTGCCAGCAATGCCACAATCAGTGAGAGGTTGCGGAGCAAGTATGACGAGAGCATTTCGCCCGACCCCTCGCCTGCGCGCCGCCCTTGTCGCGGCCGCTGCCGGTTCGCTGCTGGCGGCCGCCGCGCTCCGGGCCGACAACGGCCACTACCGCGCTTCGCCCCACGGCTCGGAGGCTACAGGTGTCTGGCGCCTGACCGAGCTCCCGCGCGGCAGTTGCGCCCAGTGCCACACCAGCCACGATCCGGCCGCCGGCAACGACTACGGCCTCTTCGAGCCGAACGCCAACCGCCTCTGTTTCGCCGCCTCCGCCGGCGGTTGCCATGCCGACCGTCCCACCGGCGCCACCTCGGGCTATCCGGCCCAGGAGTCCGACCGCCTGCCGCTCGGCTCCGATGATCCCGGCTATTTCGAATTCGGCAGCGGCGGCGGGCGCGTGCCCGGCGTCGAGCACCGCGTGCGCTGGCCCGGACGCATCATCTGGGAAGACCCCCGGTACTCGCCCCACTTCGCCGATCCCGATATGCCGATCAAGGACTTCTACGGCGACGGTTCCTGCGCCAACTGCCACGCCGTGCACGGGTCGGGCAACCTTCACGACATGCTCGACACGACTTACAACGGGATCGTCGGGAGCGACGTCGGCCTGCTGCCGGCCGACTACAGCCTGTGCCTGAACTGTCACAGTCTCGACGGCCCGGTGGCGATGGACGATACCGCGCGCACGATCGCCGACTACTATGACCGCTCGATCAACCCCGGCCGCATGAGCGGTCACGGCGTGAGATCCGGCGGCGGCTACGTGCCCTCCGGCGCGCGCCTCCCCTGCTACGATTGCCACAACCCGCACGGTTCCGAGGGCTACGGCGGTCTCGGCGGCAACCACTACCTGCTCTCCGACCAGCGTCCCGGCTGGTACGGGCTGACCGACATCAAAACCGACAACGCCCAGGTCCGCCGCTTCTGTCTCGGTTGTCACCCGGCCTCGGACAGCCCGGGCGGCTCGGCCTCGGTCGAGGGGCTCATCCTCAGTCCGCTGCCGTCGAACGTCCCGGCCCACGCGGCCGGCGATGTCACGCACTGTTACGATTGCCACGGCCGCGACTACTCGAGCCCCACTTCCCACAACGTGCACAACCCCGCCCCCGGCAGCGCTCCGGGTGGGCCGGCGCCGGGGGACTTCTGATGCCCCTCCTCCGTCGCCGTCTTCTGCGCTCGTCGCTGCTGCTGTCGGCCGCCATTCTGCTGCCGCCGGGATGGGACGCTGCCGCGGTGCGCGCACAGCGCCTGTTCGGCAACGCCAGCCTCTCCTGGGAACACCTCAGGCAGGAAGCGCTCGATGTTCGGGCGGA
This sequence comes from Candidatus Zixiibacteriota bacterium, assembly GCA_017999435.1. Classification (NCBI taxonomy): domain Bacteria; kingdom Pseudomonadati; phylum Candidatus Zixiibacteriota; species Candidatus Zixiibacteriota bacterium. The sequence continues at coordinate 437,974 of JAGNLV010000004.1, read as the reverse complement.
TTCTCTCGGCGGCGAACTCGTCGCCGACACCGCCGTGGTCGGGCAGTCCGACAACGTCACGCGCGAATCGCTCCTCCTGTCCTACGAGGACGAGCTGTTTACGAAGAACCTCCTCCGGCTCACAGCCAACCTCCAGCGCCGCGAATACCCCTTTCTCGAACACGCCGAGTATCAGCCGATCTATTACCTCGATCTAAAGAGTTACGGCTACACGCTGACGGCCCGCTATTCGCCGTACACGCGCCGGTCGCAGTCGATCGCGACCGGGGACGCGTTCGACGTCTACTACCGCGACTGGCGCGCGACCGCCGCGGTCGCGTACGAGAACCTGCCGACTCTCGCGGTGGTCTACTCGCGCGTGAAGAACTACGATCGGGAGGAGGTCCCGCAGTTCGGCGGGCTCAGCCGCAACTGGGTGGTCGAGAGCGGCTACGCGCGGGGGCCGCTGAACGTGCGCGCCAACTACAACAACCTTGCCCGCCGGAGCACGCTCCCCGGCGGGATTTCCTCGACCACCGAAACCTGGTCCGGCACGCTCGGGGCCGGCCGCTCCTGGCCCGAGCTTGCCTACCTCTCGGCCACCTACAACTACTACGACACGCGGAGGGAGAGCGCGGGGGCCTTGGCGCAGGACTCCCGCACCCACTCCGCCTCCGCCCTGGTCTCGGTGACGGCGCTGGCCGACGTGACCGCGGCCGCCTCCTGGTCGGGCCGCTTCACACGCTCGACCGCGAATGCCGCCGAGTTTGACGCCGATGACCAGAATTTCGCCGCCCGCGCCGAATACACGCCCTCCAGCTACCTCACCGGCTTTGTCGGCAAGGGGTACCAGATCAGCGGGCAGTCGGGCGCCTACGCTGTCACCGAGTATGTCAACGTCGGCGCCACAGCGACGCGCTACCTGCGGGGCGGCGTCGACACCCGCCTCACTTTCAACCGGACGATCTTCCAGCAGTCCGAGCGCACCGAGAGCGTGCTCGACGGCGAGGGGGACGTGGTGGGGCTGGCCGACGACGGCGACTACGTCCTCGACACCTACAACGCGGCGCTGAATTTCAAGCCCCTCCCGTACATCCGCACCTACCTGGACCTGTCGCTCACCCGCAACAGCGACCCGGTTGATCCCAACCGGCGCTACCAGTTCACTCGTTCGCTCGACGCCCGGGTGGATTTCAGCCGCCGGCTTGAGGGACGGTTTACGGTGACGGCGCTGTCCGAGGGCGGCGTGCTGAAACTGGGCTCCGCCTTCTCGCAGAACTACAACGCCGGGCTCACCTACATCCCGCGCGACAATTTGAATATGAACCTCACGGTGATTCGCAGCACCTACACCGGCGCCGTCGAGTCCCGCACGACCTCCCTCACCGGCTACATGAGCTACTCGTTCCGCCGGGCGTTCAGCGTCTACGCCTCCTACAACCGGCGGCGCGAGAGTCGGGAGCGCGCGATTTCGCTGCCCGGCGGCGTGGCCGAGGTCGACCAGCGGCCCGCGACCGTCAACGGCCAGCTCATCATGTACCTGTCCCCGCGCACGACACTCTCGCTTGCCTATATCCGAAACGAGACCGATAATACCGGCGGTCTCCAAACCGTGGATGAATCGTTTCAAACGGTGGTGACACTCCAAATATGAACCGCACTATTTCCACATTCGTCCGTCTGCTCGTCGGCGCTGCCTTCCTCGCCTTGGCGGCGGGCTGCACCGTGGGACGCCTGTACGTCAACCGCGAAGCGGACATGGGCTTCTACTCCAAAGTCGGCGTCCTCACCTTCGCCAACCTCACCTCCGACCAGAACGCCGCGGAGAAGGTGACTGCGAGTTTCATCACCGAGCTGCTCATGCTCGACGCCGTGAGCGTCGCCAACGCCGGCGACTTCAACAAGGCCGCGTCCGAAACGATCAAGGGAGACTTTGCCAACGCCCTCGAAGACCTCACGAGCGAACAGGCCTTCCAGCTCGGCCAGGCCGCCGGGGTCGAGGGAATCTTCGTCGGCGCCGTCTCCCAGTACGGCATGGTCCGCTCCGGCCAGACTGAATTCCCCCTCGTCGCCGTCATCGTCCGCTTTGTCGACTGCCAAACCGGCGCGGTCGTCTGGTCCTACGAGACCAGCCGCAAGGGGGGGCCCAAATTCCCCATCTTCTCCTTCGGCGAAACCCACACGCTGGGGGAGATGACCACCAAGGTGTGCCGGGAAGTCGCCGGCGCCTTCGGACAGATTGCGAGGTAGCGCCGTGGCACTCTTTCGCCTCCTGCTCGCCGGCTTGATGCTTGTGCTGGGCGGCTGCGCCTCCCAGATGACCGCCGTCCCGCGCGTCGAGGAACTCCTCCCGGCCGGCGCCCGGGTTGCGGTTCTGCCGTTTGAAAACCTCAGCGGAACCGAGAGCGCCGCCGAAATCGTCACCTCCCACTTCCAGACCCTCCTCGCCGGTCTCGGCCGCATCGACCTGGCCGAGCACGGCGACGTCTACGCCGGCCTCCGCCAGTACCGCATCCGTTCCGCCACCCGCATCACGCGCGCCGAAATCGACAGCCTCTGCGCCCTGCTCCGTTTGGACTACCTCCTGGTCGGATCGGTGCTCGAGTTCGACCAGCGCGACGACCGCTTCCTCGGGGTAGTCCCCACGGTCTCCTACAACTGCCGTCTGCTCGACGGCAAGACCGGTGAAACCGTGTGGGTGGCCGCGAACAACGGCCGCGGGGACAAGGGCGAGATCGTGTTCGGCATCGGCGCCATCCGCTCCGCCGACCAGTTGGCTCTGGCGATGGTCAAGAAAACGGTCGCCGAAATCGGCGGGCTGTTCCATGAACCGTAACCGCCTTCTTTGCCTGCCCGGCGCCGCCCTCGCCGCCCTCCTGGCGGGCGCCGCCCCCTCCGCGAGCGCGCAGAGCGCCGGCGACGAGCTCAACGCCCGCATCTCGATCACCGCGCTGGCGGCCGATGACGGCTGGGACCAGCCGCTCCGCAGCCCCATGGCCCTCTTCGTCGACCCCCACGCGCAGGAAGTGTTCGTCGCCGATGCCGGCAACAACCGCGTCGTCGTCTACGACGCCCTCCTCCAGCCCAAGTACTCGTTTCTCCACTTCGTCCCCGACCCCGCGAGCGGGCGGGCCGTAAAGGGGCAGCCGCGGGACCTGGTGGTCAACAGCCGCGGCGAGATCATCCTCATCGACACCCACAGCGAGTGTCTCGACGTGCTCGATTTTCGCGGCGCCCTGCTCGAACGCCTCCGCCTCGACCTCCTGCTGGGCGATACGGCGCTCTCCCTCCGCCCGCAGGCGGTTGCCCTCGGACCCGGCGACCGCACCATCGTGGCGACCGCCGGCGACGTCGCGGGGGTGCTCATCCTTGATCAGACTTTCGCCCTGGAGCGGACTATCGGCGTCGATGACCCCGCCCAGTCCCCGTTCCGCACCATCATGGCCCTCACCGTCGATGACAGCACCCTCTACGTAACCGACCTCTACGCCGAGCCGGCCGTGAAACTCTTCGATCTCTCCGGCCGGTACCTCCGCGGTTTTGCCGGCCACGATGTCGACCGGGCCGACCTGTCCTTCCCCTCTGGCATCGCTGTCATGACCGACACGGCGGGGGAGAAGACTGTTTGGGTGACCGACGGTCTGCGGCAGGTGGTCAAGGTGTACCGTCCGAACGGAGCGTTTCTGGCGTTCGTCGGCGGTTTCGGCCTGAAGCCGGGGGAGTTTCGCTACCCTGGGGATATTGCCTTCAATGGTACCGCGTTTTACGTTCTGGAGCGAGCCGGTGGTCGCGTCCAACGCTTTGTGATCGACTAAGATAACCCAGAATATCGGGATTCTCCGGATCTAATCCCTGCCAATATGTACACATATGCCGGGACGAATCTGTACTTTCAAGTAGATGTTAGGGAATGGCTTAACGTCTCATTTCGGAGCAATGATGATATTTTGTGTCATTTAAGTGTCATTTAGTTCTTGACAAATAGGAGCTTTATTGATATCCTTTGCCCAGTTATGAACGCAGATCACCGGATGAACCAACTTAGGTCTACGCACTGAGAAGTTCCCTGATCGAGAAACTTGGAAACGAGAATGGCCAACCACCGGAATGATTCGACCATCGCTTGTGACAGGAATCACAAATATAGATCACGCAGGTCTCCAAACTTCGGATTCGCCCAATCACTCACAATGCACCCATACTATCACCATTCCACCCCGTGGAAGTATGCTTTCACGAAACTGGAGGAAAGCAGCATGAAGACTGTCTTCCTGCTCGGAGTTGCCGCGGTGGCGCTTCTGGCCGGCGGTGCGCTGGCCGGCGACTACCACACCGGCACGACCCTCAACTGCGCCGAGTGCCACGTGATGCACTACAGCCAGACCCACGGCTACAATGCCGACGGTTCCGGCATCACGGTCGGGCTTGGGGCCGATGGTCCTTATCATTTCCTGCTGCGCAACGAGGTCAACACGCTCTGCCTCTCGTGCCATGACAACCAGACGTTTGCTCCGGATGTCCTGGCGGAGAACGGCGGCAACGTGACGGCCAACGGTCGCCAGGCGGGCGCCCTGAACCGCGACAACGTCGCTCCCTACTACGACGCTGCCGGCCACACGCTCGGCTCGACCGACGTGGCTCCGGGCGGCACGTTCAGCAATGACCACGGTCTGAATTGCATCGACTGCCACACGCAGCACGGTCGCACCTCCGGCGGTCAGAGCATCTACCGGAACGCCAACATCTTCATCAACGGCACTCCGGCGACCCCGTACATGACCTACGCCATCGGGACCAACGATCTGACGAAGGACATCTTCGAGCTGTCCGCGACCTACGGCGGCAATCACTATGATATGCAGAATGTTCAGTTCAACGAGCCGAACGTGACCGCGTCCGGCTACGGCGCGTTCTGCCAGCAGTGCCACACCGACTTCCACGGTTCGTCGAGCAGCGCCAACATGCGCAACACGGCCGCTCCGACGCAGACCGAGTGGCTGCGCCACCCCACCGCGGATGCCAACATCGGCGCTCTCACCGGCGGGCACTCCAGCCTCAGCAAGTTCACCGGCCAGGCCTACCGCGTGCAGGTCATGTCGGCGACCGGCAACTGGGGCACCTGGGGCGCGGCCTGGACCGGCGCTCCGACTACGCTCACCCCGAGCTGCATGAGCTGCCACAAGGCGCACGGCAACACCCGCGCCTTCGGTCTCATCTGGGCCACCGGCGAAGCCAACCCGGGCGAGAACGGTGACGGCACCAACTACAAGATCCTCTGCGGTCAGTGCCACGTGCAGGCTCCGTGATCCCGTTTTTCCGCTGAATTAGGGAAGGAGAGCCCGCGGGCTCTCCTTCTTTTTTGGCCGGGTCCGACACAGCCAAAGACCGGCGCATGGTATCCACTCTCCTCCCTTCCGAAAACGAGGGCCCGCCAAGGCCCAGGGGGAAAGCACGCGCTCGGCGTACTCGAAGTGTGATAGTGATCCGGGGCCGCCGCCGCGACCGGAAAAGACTACTGCCCCGCCGGCGCCAGTCCCTCCCGCGCCCGCTCCCGGAACTCCTCGGGAAAAGCCCGCAGGTTCTCCGAGGGGGACCAGCCCACGGTGTGGACGAGCCGCGCCATCGCCCGCAGATACTCATAGCGCGTCCCGATAGCGGTCAGCTCGGCGGTGCGGGCGTGGCGGTAGGCCTCCAGCAACGCCGTCATATCCCGTTTTCCCGCCTCGTAGTCGTTGATGATCAGCCCCATGGCGTGGAGCGCCAGTTCAACCGACCGCCCGTGGCGGGTGAGCGCGGCAATATTCGTGATCAACCGTCCGGTCTCGCGCCGGATGTTCGCCATGACCTCCAGCAGCCGCGCATCCCGCCGATACTCCATCTCGCTCAGGCTCGCTTTGAGCCGCGCCCGTTCCTTCCCCACCGCCCCGCCGAGATACAGCGGCAGTTTCATCCGCCCGAACACCGACCAGGTGTCGGTGCGCTCGTCGATGATCCCCCGATCGTCGTCGATCTCGTCGGCGATATTGAACGCCGCCCGCAGATCAAGCGTCGGCCATCGCCTGGCCGTCGCCTCGTCCACCCGCGTCCGCTGCACCTCCAGCCGGGCATCCTCGCCGGCCAGCGTCGGGCTGGCCGCCCGCGCCTGATCGACGAGGTATGATTCGAACTGCTGCCGCCGGTCCGGCTGAACCGCCAGCGGGGAGAGGGCCTCGTAATCGGCGCCCACCACCTGCCGGGCCGTCACCAGGTTCGTGTCCAGCGCCACCGGCCGCTCCGGCGGAAGGTTGAACAGCAGATTCAATAGCACGCGGCCGGTGTACACGTTGTTCTCCGCCTCCAGCACCCGCGTGATGGCGTCGTTGCGCTCGTCCTGCCAGCGCGACAGGTCGGGCTCGCGTTCATCCCGAAGGTAGAACTCGGCCGCCGCATACTCGAGCGTCCGCTCGACCAGCTCCCGGTAGCGCCGCTCCACCCGCTGCTCGTCGAGCGCCTGCAAGTATCCGAGGCAGGCGGTTTCGACCGCGAGTTCCAGATCGAGGCGCGCCTGGCGCTGGGCCGCGGCGGCCACCCGTTCCTGCTGCCCCGCCGCTTTCCGCGCCTTCAGCAGCGCCGGCGAGAAGATCGTCTGGTCGAGTACCAGCGAAGCGCGCGCCTGTTGCCGCCCCAGCGGTTCGACCGTGTTGTGGGTGGTGTGGTGATCGACCACCCCGGCCTGCCCCTCGACTGACACCTGCGGAAGGTACCCGGCCCCGGCCGCCCGGGCGCCCTGCACCGCCGCCTCGATCGCATCGTAGGTCGCCAGGTAGGACGGATTGCTCCGCAGGGCCCGCCCCACCGCATCGGCCAGCGTGTACCATTCGGTCGCCGGCGGCGGTTCGTCGTCGATCAGTTCGCCCGACAGCAGCGCCTCGGCCGGCACCTGCAGTTCGAGCCGCCGGATCGCCGGACCGCTGAGCGCCAGCGCCGACCCGCCCCGGAACCGGACCGGGAGATCGGCCGGCCGCTCGCCGCGCGCGATCCGCAGCGCCTTGAGCGCCTGGAAATGCGCCTCCGAAACCAGCCCATAGGCGTAGTTGGTCGCGAACGCCCCCCGCGTGACCTGGTACCGCCCCTCCCACGTCATGAGGGGGACTTTCCGGCCCATCACCATGCGGAAGAAATCGGCGGCCTCGGTGACGGTCATTCCCCAGGTCGGCCCGATATACAGACCGTCGATATCCGGCGGCAGCGCGGAAAACGCCTTGAAGAAGGCATAGGTACCGTTCACGTCGTAGCCGTCCGCCGTCACCGTTTCGAACCCGGCCTGTGCGCCCAGCCGCTCCGCCCGCGCGATGATCGAATCCCGCTCCGGCCCCGTGTCGAACCACAGCACTCCGAGCTTCTTCACCGGCGCGATCGCCCGCAGCACGCCGATATCGTCCTCGATCTTCCCCGGCATGTCCTGCACCGTCAGGTTGGGCGCCGCGGGCCGCCCGCCGGAGTCGATCAGCCCGGCGCCGAACGGATCGATCTGTCGCACCCCGAGAATCGGCCCCGCGTAGCCGGCCGCGAGAAGGTCCTCGACCACCCACGGTCCGATCGCCACCAGTATGTCAATCCCCCCCTGGCGCGCCAGGCTCGCCGCCATCACCCGGCTGCTGTCCCGTATCCACGAGGCCGACCGGTAGCCGTTCGGAATGAATACGAACTGCGTGTCGGCCGGGGCCATGTTCTCCAGCTGGCGGATGAATTCGTCGCGAAGCACATAGTGCAGGGGGTGTTCCCCCGCCTCGAAATAGCCCAGGCGGACAGTGACCGACCCGGCCGGCGCGGCCACAGACAGAACCGCCGCGATCGCACACAGAAGAACCATCACAACTTGCTCACCTCGGCGCATACACCCACATCTCCGGAGCACGGTTTTCCGATTGTACCGGGATAATAGAGAAAAGCCGGCCGGGTTTAAAGGTATTTTTCAACGGCCGGCGGGCGGCTTCCGCCGATGTCGCACCCCCTCGCCGGCCGCAAGGCGAGCGGCTGGTCGCCCGCAGCTCTGCGGTGGGCCGTTGCCCTGCCGACTGGAAATGGTCGAGCTACAATTCCTGCCTGGGAAGGCACTACGTGCCCGTGCGGGTGGACATGGTGAACATGACTGTGAGTGAATAACGCAAAGCCCCCACCGCAGAGCTGTGGGGTACCCCCTTTCCGCCGACTCCTTCTGTTAAGTCGGTTTTTCCGCCTCCCGCGCTATTTACTTGCCTGGCGCGTTGCGCCCCCTACCTTAACGCAAACGTTCCCTGTCCCGTATTGTCTGTGGACGCCGGGAGAGCCGCCGTGAAGCTGCGTATCGTACAAAAACACATCGCTGAGCTCGATCTCGTGCCGTGGGTCGAGGCGGCCGACCGGGCCGGAATGGACCTCGTCTGCTTCGGCGAGCTCGCCGCCACCGGCTGCCTCTACGAGCCGCGGCCGGTGGAACCGGTGGATCGGATCCTGCAGCGGCTCGTGCCGTTCGGGGTGGGCGTCATGTTCGGCGCCGTCCGCGTCGAGGTGGAGGGCCGGTACAATTCCTACTTCTTCCGCCGGCACCGCCAGACCTGGGTCTACGACAAGATCAATCTCTTCCCGCCGTTCGGCGAGGATCGCATCTATCGGCCGGGGAAGGTCCCCGGCCTCTTCGTCACGCCCTTCGGCGATTTCGGCGTCGCCGTCTGCTATGATCTCCGTTTCGACGACATCTTCGCCCGCCTCGCCGAACTCGCCGTCCCGTACCTGATCGTCCCCGCGGCCTTTCCGCAAGTGCGCATCGAAGACTGGCGGCGCTTGCTGGCGCAGCGCGCCCGCGAACTGGGCGCCACCGTGATCGGCGTCAACGCCGTCGGCAGCGACGGCGTCAACCGGTTCGGCGGTTCCTCGATGGTGGTCGCGCCGGATGGTTCCATCGTGGCCCAGGCCGACGAAACCGGCGAGCAGATCCTCGACGTGACGTTGTAGCTCCCCGACCGAATCGCCGCGAGCAGGAAGCCGCGTGGGACTATTCTTGGAGGCACTGCGCCGCCCGTGTGAGACCCCGGCTCCGCTCAGGGGGACACGTCTGTTCGGGCCGGCTGTGCGCCCAACTCTCTCGTGCGCAGCAACCGTCACCCCGGCGATCTGCGGGTGTTGATCTCGTCGAGCACACGCGGGAGCTGGGAGATCGAGTCGAGGAAGAAATCTGGGCAGGCGGCTAGGACTCGGCCGGCCGGTTCCCACGGCGAGGCCACCGCGATCACCGGCAGCGGGACCGCCTGCGCCGCGAGGATGTCGTTGATCGTGTCGCCGATCACAAGCGATTCTCGCGGAACGGCGCCGAGCCGCGCGAGGACCAGGCGGAAAATCTCCGGGTCGGGTTTGACCGCCTGCACTTCATTGCCGCCCGCGTAGGCCTCGAACACCCCCCGCCAGTCGAGCTTGTCGAGGATCCCCTCGATGTTGGCGACGATCTTGGTGGTCGCAATGGCCAGGCGGAAACCCCGGTCGCGGAGAGCCGCCAGCGTCGGCTCAACCTCCGGCAGCGGGACCGTCGACGCGACAATCGTCTCGGCGGCTCTCTCGCGGAAGTACGTCCTCAGGCGTTCGGGGGAGTAGTCGGTGAAGTGCGCGAACATTGTCTCGAGCGGATACCCAATAAACCGCTTGACTTCTTCGGCGGGCGGAAGCGGAAGGCCGGCGGCAGCGAAGGCGTAGTGGAATGCCGCCACGACGCCCTCGGAGGAGTCGATCAGGGTGCCGTCGAGGTCGAAAATGAGGTTCTTGATCCGGCTCATCGGCAGTAGCCCGCCTCCGGATAGTGGCGGTCACGCCGGAAGTGTTTGCGGAACGGAAGAAGAGCGTCAGGACCACAAGGGTCCTGACCTACAAGAGGGCACTGAGTCATCGCGGATTTCTGTAGCTCAGGGCCTTCATGGTCCTGACGGGCGTGTTTGCGGAACGGAAGAAAAGCGTCCGGCCCACGAAGATCCAGACCTCGAGCGCATCTCGCGCTGTGCTCCCGCCACATGGCGGCCGTGGCGTTCACAATACTTTCTCCACCTTGCCGATCAGGTCGCCCAGGGGAATCTCATAAACCCGGGCGATGCGGCCGTATTCGGGGAGCGCGATCAGGAGTGAGTAGCCGCCGGCTTGTGTGAGCGGATAGTCGCCGTTGAGCAGGCGGCTCGCGGTAGTCGGAACGACCTGCGGAGTGCCGTCGACCACCACCACCCCGTCGACAACTTCGACCTCCTCGCCGGGGAGGCCGAGGACGATCCCCGTGAGCGCCCGGCCCTCGGCCGTGACCCGGACCACCGCGAACCGGTCCGGTAGAGCGTGAACTATCGGTTTGTTGACAAACCAGGTGTGAAAGGTGTAGGCGAGGCGGGAAGCTTTCAGCAAGTCGCCATCGCGGAATACCGGGGCGAGGTTGTTCTCGCGCATGACATAGACCGACGGAGCATTCAGGAGGGCGAAATTCAGCGGGGCCAGCGGCCAGACCAGTTCATAGGCCGCGGCCAGCAACCAGATCACCAGCGCCCGGCGGCTCGTCTGCGGACGGGCGGTATGCTCGCGCCGCGCGATCCGGTAGAGGTCGCCGAAAGAGATCAGATAGAAAATGATCGGAAGGCCGTATATGATCAGCCGGCCATAGAACGGGAGATCGATCAGAAGGGAGAGGACGAACAGCGCTCCGGCCATGAGGAGGACCAGGAAAATGAAGACGCCGAAGAGGTACTCCCGCCAGTAAAAATGGCCGAACCCCGGAGCCAGCAAATGCAGAAGAAGGGCTGCGGCGGGGGAGTTGCGGAACTTTGGTCGATTGCCCGTCATTCTACTGTTCAGAAAGGCAACAATGTTGTTGCCGGTACAACGTCCAGTCTTGCAGCTAATACCTTATCGGGAAACGTGTTGCGTTGCCCGCGCGACTGCCGCCCCGATTCCGGGAACGGTTGCCGATGACCGATACAGTGGTATTAACGTGCTAAGCAGTCGGCAGGCAAGAAGTTATTTATGCGCCATCCGCCGGTGGTCAGTTTCGGTGCAACCGCTGCGCCGGCTTAAGCGTAGAATTTGCAGGCAGATACAGCGTACTTCGGAAAAAGTCCGCAAACTTGACAAGTCTCCGATTTACGATACATTGTGTTCGTCACTCTCAATGAGTCTGGAGGCCGTATGGTTCGCTTCACAGTTCAGCTCTTCGGCGTCACCGTATTCGCGCTCGGCTTGATCTGGTTCGTGGGCTCCGGCGAGGCCCAGCAGTCCGACCCCAAAGAACCGGTGCTCTGGGCGGATACCTTCCACATCAACCTGGAAGAGACGCCCGACTCGGCCGCCCTCGAGAGCCGCCGCCAGGACCGCGACTCCTTCCTGATGGACGTGAAGAAGCTCACCCATACGGCGCTCAATATCCGCAATCAGTACATGGAGGAGGTCAACACCGAGGAGATCATCAAGGCCGGCATCAACGGGATGCTCTCGGATCTCGACCGCTTCAGCGTGCTCATGGAGAAGAGCTCGTACGACGCCCTGATGGAGTCGACGCACGGGAAGTACGAGGGGCTGGGGATGCAGATCGACGAGCGCAACGACCGCATCGTCATCATCTCCCCGATCGAGGGGACGCCCGCCTACAACAAGGGTCTCCGGGCGGGGGATATCATCTGGGCGATCGACGGGAAGTCGACGGAAGGGATGACCTCGGCCGAGGCGTCGAAAATGATGCGCGGCAAAGCCGGGACGTCGATCAAGCTGGCGATCAAGCGCAACGGGATCGAGGAGCCGATCGAGTTTGAGCTCGAACGAGCGCTGATCGAACTGAAGTCGGTGAACTATGCCGGGGTGATTCCGGGGACGACGATCGGGTACGTGCGGCTCTCGCGGTTCGCCGAGGAGACCTCGCACGAACTGCGCCAGGCGATCAGCGATCTCAACGGCAAGGGGATCACGGCGCTGGTGTTCGACCTGCGCTCCAACGGCGGGGGACTGCTCGATCAGGCTAAGGAGACGGCCGAGTTGTTCTTGCAGGAGGGGCGCGAGATCGTCTACACCAAAGGGCGTTTTGAGAACACCGAGCGCCACTATCGCGCGGAGCGCCCGCCGCTGTTCCCGCCGGACAAGCCGCTGGTGATCCTGGTCGATGAAGGCACGGCCTCAGCCTCGGAAATTGTCGCCGGCGCCGTGCAGGACTGGGACCGCGGCCTCATCGTGGGCAACACGACCTACGGCAAGGGGCTCGTGCAGCAGATTTTCCCGATCTCGTCGGATGGGAGCATGGCGCTCAAGCTCACGACGGCCAAGTACTACGTGCCCTCGGGACGGTGCATCCAGAAGCCGGAGACACAGGCCAAGCCGGGGTCGCACGCGGCCCTCGAGGACGAGGAAACCGAGGCGGCGCCCGAGAAGCCGGCCGACTCCCTCGCCGTCTCGTCGGAGGAAATCTACTACACGAACGGCGGCCGGGTTGTCTACGGCGGCGGCGGCATCGTGCCTGATATCGAAATCGCCCGCGAAACCTGGAAGCCGATCGAGATCAACCTGTACCAGTCGGGGCTGTTCTTCAACTACGCCGTCCAGTATGTCGCCGACCACCCGAGCGTCAAGCCGGACGTCGAGGTGACCGACGGGATGCTCGATGATTTCCGGCAGTACATCAAGAAGGAGAAGTTCGACTACACGTCGTCGCTGGAGGCCTCGCTGGAGAAACTGCGGGAAACGGCCGAGCGCGAGAAGAAGGTCGACCTCCTCGCCGAGGTGCTCGACAGCCTGAACACCCTGGTCGAGCTGGAGAAGAGCCACGACTTCGACGAGTCGAAAGACTACATCCGCCGGACGATCAAGCGGGAGATCGTGTCGGCCATCGCCGGGCAGACCGGGGTATACGAGGAGATCGTGCTGAGGACCGACGATGCTGTGCGCAAGGCGGTCGAGATACTCCAGAGCGGTCAGTACACCAAGCTGATCACGGAGGGGCAGAAGAAAGCCCAGGCGGATTAGTCGCCGACGCAGGGATGAGAGTTCGGAAACCGGCGCTCGTAGGAGGCGCCGGTTTTTTTACGGGGGTTATTTGAGCACCACCATCTTCCGGCTCTGCTTCCCGGCCGGGTACTCCAGTTCGTACAGGTACACCCCGCTGGCATACTCGGTGGCGTCCCACAGCACCTCGTGCTCACCGGCGCCGAGCCGCTGCTGATCCACCAGCACCGCCACCGTCTGGCCAAGGGCGTTAAGGATGCGCAGGCTGACCATCTCAGCATGAGGCAAAGAGAAGCGGATCGTCGTGTTCGGATTGAAGGGATTGGGGTAGTTTTGGTCTAAGGTGAAGTTGGTGGGGAGGGCGGGTTCCGGGTCGAGGGGGTCATCGACGCTGACGGCATCGTCCCAGCCGGCAAAGATGAAGATGACCCAGGGGAAACCGGCTCCTCGCGACGACGCCACGGCAAAGTCATCGATACCATCCCCGTTGACATCGCCCAGCCCGGCCACCTCATGTCCAAAATAGTTATAGTAGCCGGAAAACATGGAGTGGTCAATGACGACATCGGGGATGCTGTCGACGTTTGGTCCACCAAGGTAGATATTGGCCTGACCGATAGCCTGAAATGAGGTTGACCGCCCCTTGATGAGATCGTCGTACCCGTCATTGTTGATGTCACCGGCCAGGCGGGCCTCTAATGCCCAATCGCAGATGGTGATGTCAGGTACGGTATCAAAGTCTGAGCCGCCAAAGTGAACCCAGGAGCATGAGTCCTCGGAACCGCCTTCCCCATAGTTGATGAGAAAATCATCCCACCCGTCGCCGTTAAGGTCACCCAAGTGCTCGAGGCGCTGACCAAAGCTAATGTACTCGGGATCGTACGTCATACTCCGGACAATATTGGCGTCTGGCAGTGTGTCGAAGGCCGGCCCCCCCCAGTATAGAAGCACCTGATCACTTACGCCGGCCTGGGCACTAAATAGCATGTTCGTGACTAAGTCCTCCCACCCGTCGCCATTGAAGTCACCCGTTAGAATTGCGCGACCGAATACCGGATAATCGAGGTGTTCAGGTGCCCATAGTTGAAAATCTACTGTCGAGTCTAAATCCTGATTAAGTTCGAAAAACAGCAGGGAGGGGAAGAGAGCGTTATCGTAATGGCCAGCGATTAACTCAGGCGAACCGTTACCGTTGATGTCGTTACCGTACACGGGGAAAGCTTGCCCCGGATACACAGTGTCGTCACCTAAAAGCAAATCTGGAATGACACTAAGGGGAGTTCCGCCATACCAGACCGCGAGGCGTCGGCGGCCACCTGGGGCGTTGCGGATGCCTCCAAAGTCTGGGATGCTGTCGCCGTTTACCATCGATAAGTTGCCAAAGAGGCTGGTGGTTTCATTGTCAATCCTGGAACACTGGATGCCAAACTCCGCGGGTCCGCCCAAACAGAGGTAGAGTTTTCTGGGTAACTCATAGGTCAGAAAATCATCATACCCGTCTCCGTTCTGATCTCCCACCGGTACAATGCGCATGCCAAACCAACTCGCCACGGTATCAGAGATTAGGGTATCGATAACGACTGGGCCGGCGGCCAACCCCGCGCACGGCGACGATAACACCGCGATGCATAGCCAAAGCAGAAACCGCATCAGGCCTCCCTTCTTCATTTAATCAGCACCATCTTCCGGCTCTGCTGGCCGCTGGAGTACTCCAGTTCGTACAGGTACACCCCGCTGGCATACCCCTCCGCCTCCCACACGACCGCATGTTCCCCCGGCCCCAGCCGCTGCTCGTTTATCAGCACCGCCACCGTCTGGCCAAGGGCGTTAAGGATGCGCAAGGTGACAGTCTCGGCGCGGGGCAGCGAAAAGGATATGGTAGTGATCGGGTTGAAGGGGTTGGGGTAGTTTTGGTCTAAGGTGAAGTTGGTGGGGAGGGCGGGTTCGGGGTCGAGGGTGTCATCGACGCTGACGGCATCATCCCAGCCGGCAAAGATGAAGATGACCCAGGGATAGCCGCTGCCGCGGGATGAAGCTACAGCAAAATCATCAATCCCGTCGCCGTTGACGTCGCCGATACCGGCCACCTCATGTCCAAAATAGTTATAGTAGCCGGAAAACATGGAGTGGTCAATGACGACATCAGGGATGCTGTCGAAGTCAGGGCCACCGAGGTAGATGTCGGCGTAGCCGAGGCCGGAGAAAGACGTAGCGTACCCTGTGATAAGGTCAGCGTAACCGTCGTGGTTGACATCACCAGCAAGGCGGGCTTTTTGATTTCTAGTGGTGAGAATCACATCCGGAACCGTGTCGAAGGCGGGGCCGCCGAAGTGAATCCACGAGAGCGAATCACCGGAGCCGCCCCTGTAGTGAATGAAGAAGTCATCCCAGCCGTCCCCGTTGACATCCGTCAGTGACTCCAAACGGGTGCCGAATGTGTCGTACAGCCAGCTGTACTCGCCTCGCCGTGTGATCCGAGCATCAGGGATAGTGTCGAAGCCCGGTCCCCCCCAGTACAGCAGCACCTCCCCCTTAACGGAGTCGTTGAGTATACTTCGCATGTTCGTAACTAGATCGTCGAAGCTGTCACCGTTAAAATCACCCGTGATGACGCCATCGGCCATGGCCATGTTAGTACCTGGCGCCCTCAACAAGAGATCGGGCATCGAATCAGCGTGACCTCCCAATTCGAAAAACATCAGCAACGGGTAGTCCCAATTGTCGGAGTGGCTGCTGATCAACTCAAGCGTACCATTCCCATTGATGTCGTTTCCTAACACCGGGGCCGAAACCCCTGGAAAATACGTAGAGTCCCCAAATACAAGATCAGGACCGTCATCTAGCGGCGAGCCGCCGTACCAAACACCCAGACGATAACTGTCTATACTGGAAAGTCGGATGGGGCACCCAAAATCGGTGATATGGTCGCCATTGATGTCACCCAGGTTTCCGATTAACGGGGATCCAGCCGTGTCAATGCGTGTGATCGTGATCCCTGTTTCTACGGGGCCGCCGAGGCACAGATAGAGCTTCCTCGGCAACTCGAATGTGAGAAAGTCATCGTAGCCGTCATTGTTCTGATCACCGATAGGAACAATGCTCATCCCGAACCAACTGGCGACGGTATCGGAGATTAGGGTATCGATAACGACTGGGCCGGCGGCCAACCCCGCACACGGCGACGATAACACCGCGATGCATAGCCAAAGCAGAAACCGCATCAAGCCTCCTCATGGCTCCTTCATACATACCATAAAGAAGCAGTTTGTCAAGGAAATGGTGGAGGGGTGGGTACCACCCGAGCCGCGGATTTCGTCGCGGAGCGGAAAAGGGGGGGGACAAACGTGAGGTTACATCATCCGCGCGGGCGGAGATTGCGTCAGTCTCGGCGTGCAATTATGCGTTGTTGGGCGAGAACTCCGTGGCGCGATGTGAAAGACAGCTCGCCCCGCACGCAGTCGACCTCACCATGAATGACAGACCGCCGCCGTGTCAGCCGCGGTGCTTCGCCATCAGGCGGTCGAGCACGGCCTTGAATTCGTGCGGGTCCTGCGGGGTGAAGAGGAAGCGCTTGCACGCGCCGGTCTTCTTGTCGAGGACCACGTGTTCGGTGAAATTCGCCCAGTCGAGCTTGATCGCCGGTTTGAACCCTTTCAGCCTGAGGTCGCCTCTCAGGAGCGCCTTGACATCCGACCCCTGCACCTCGACGCTCTCGATGTTGTCGAACGGGATGGTGACGGTGCCGATGTGGGTGTCGAACTCGACATGGCGTTCGTAAATGCGGTACTCCTGCCAGAGGCTGCGGGCGGTCGACGGCGAGACATAGACGGCGGATTCGTTCATGGACACACCTCCTGTCTGGGGCGCCCCGGCGCACTGCCTGCGCACACGTTCGTCGCCGGGCGCGGGCCCCGGATTCCCGGTCTCCGCTCACTCCTACGATAGAACCGGGGAAAGGATTCGGTCAAGGGGAATATCAGCCGCGGCCCGCCGGCGGCGGGGCCCGGAAAGTGACGGCGGGAGCTTTACAAACCGGACGCGGAGGCCGTTATTGCCCTGCGCGACCCAGACTGAAGGTACTGGCGATACAACCACTTTGACCAGGAGCGACGTATGGACCCGCGGACCGAGAAACTTGCCCAGGTGCTCGTGCACTATTCGCTGCGGCTCAAGAAGGGGGAACTGCTCAAGATCCAGGGGGAGTATGTGACGCTGCCGCTGATGACGGCCGTGTTTGAGGAGGCCGTGCGCATCGGGGCCATTCCCTATGTGCGGGTCATTATCCCGCAGCACGACGAGATCTTCCTGAAGAAGGGAACCGACGCCCAGTTTGCGTACATCTCTCCGATCGCACGGACCGAGGTGAACACGATGGATGTGTTTCTGCACATCTGGGGGACGGCCAACACGCGCCACCTGTCGGGGGTCGATCCCAAACGGCAGGCGCTGCAGCGGAAGTGCCAGCGGCCGCTGTCGGACAAGCTGTTCAAGCGGATGGAGACCAAGTCGCTGCGCTGGTGCGGCACGCTCTTCCCGGCGCAGGCCGAGGCGCAGGAAGCGAGCATGTCGCTCGCCGAGTGGGAAAACTTCGTCTACCGGGCCGGCCACGTCACCAGCGGCGACCCGGTGAAACACTGGACCAAAGTCAAAAAGGAGCAGGACCGGCTGGTGAAAATCCTCAACCGGACGGACCGCCTGCATATCCGGTCCGCCGACACCGACCTGAAGATGCGGGTCAAGGGGCGGAAATGGATCAACTGCGCGGGGACGGAGAATTTCCCGGACGGCGAGGTGTTCACCTGCCCGATTGAAGATTCGGCCGAAGGCGTCATCCGGTTCTCCTTCCCGGCCATTTATGTCGGGCGCGAGGTCGAGGACGTGCGCCTGGAGCTGAAGAAGGGGAAGGTGGTGAAAGAGTCGGCGGCGAAGAACCAGGCGTACCTCACGGGCATGCTCAACATGGACAAGGGGGCACGGTATGTCGGGGAGATCGCGATCGGCACCAACTACGACATCGACCGCTTCTCCAAAGACATCCTGTTCGACGAGAAGATCGGCGGGACGCTCCACATGGCTCTCGGCCGGGCCTTCGCCGAGGCGGGAGGAAAAAACGTCAGCGCACTCCACTGGGACATGATCTGCGACATGCGCAAGGACGCCGAGGTTCTGGCCGACGGGAAAGTGATCTACCGGAATGGGAAGTTCACGATCTAGCGCGGGAGGCGCATCCGCAAAAAAACCGGCCGGTGTCTGAAAAGACACCGGCCGCGGCATTTGTGGTTGCGAGCGAGCGGGCAGGCGCCGTCACGGCGTCGGCGGGGGCGGCCCGCCCCGGAAGAGATAGGCGACATAGTAGGTGAGGTCCGCCACGCTCATCATGAAGTCGCGGTTGACATCCCCCGCCTGAAGGCAGACCGGCGGCGGCCCGCCCCGGTAGAAATGGGCGACCAGGTGCGTGACGTCCGCAATGCTGAGATCATGGTCATAGTTGACATCCCCCCGCATGACGTCGATGAGGGCGCCGGTGCCGGCGGCGACCGTCGGGGAGTAGGTCAGGTAACCGGCCTCGAACGAAATGACGTAGGGGGAGGCGATGCTGTCGATCAGGATGCTCTGCCCGCCCAGGGCGAGCTCGTCGGTCGAGAACCAGAGCTTGAGCACCTCGCCCGACCCCGGCGCGAGCGGCGGCGAGCCCCCGCCGAAGTCGGCGAGGAGTTCGTACACGTACTCGCGCGTGAGATCGTTCGAATTCAGCGGATTCAAACGCTCGAAATAGGCCGTGCGGTCGCCCCGCGTGACCGAGTCGAAAGTGAGCCAGGCGGCGCTGCCGAAAGTGAGGGGGACGACCAGGCGCGCAAGCGGTTGGGAGTTGGTCACGTTGATCGAAACCACCAGGTCGCTCCCGGCGAAGGTCGAGTCGGAACCGTAGTGGGCCGTGTCGCCAAGGATGATGATGAAGTGGGGGCGGCTGGTCGTGAGTTGGCCGAACTCCGACGTCTCCACCGTGAGGGAGACGTCGTAGGCGCCGGGGTTGCTGTAGGTGTGCGCGGGGTTCTGCACGGTCGCCGAGTCGCCGTCGCCAAAACGCCACAGCCAACTGGTCGGACCCAGAGCGGAGGTGCCGGTGAAATGCACCTTGAGCGGGCCGTTGTTGATGGTGGAATCGGCCGCCATGCTCACGCCCCATGAGGTCGCGGCATCGGCATCGATGAGGCCCCAGCCGTAGGTGTTGTCGGGACTGGAGGCCCGGTCGGCGGTCTGCATGAGGGCGAGGCGGATCATCTCGGGCGTGAACGAGGGCTGGGCCTGCACCAGCAGGACCGCCGCGCCGGCCACGAGCGGCGTCGATAGCGAAGTGCCGCTGGCGGTCCCGTAGCTGACGTCGGAGCCGTTGGTCGCGGCCGAGGTCGACACGCCGCAGGCCACCACCTCGGGTTTCATGCGCCCGTCATACGTGGGACCGCGCGAGGAAAAGCCGGCGATGCTGCCGTTGATGTCGACCGCGCCGCAGGCGATGATCGGGTGAGCGTCGGCCGGCGCCGTGAGCGTCCCCGAGCCGGGACCCTCATTGCCCATGGAGTTGACGACCACGATGCCCAGACCGGCCGCGGTGGCGGCGGCGATAGTCGTGATGCAGGTCTGCCCGTCCATGTCGCTGTAAGAGTACCAGTCGGAGTACCCGAGCGAGGAGGTGATGACGTCGGCACCCAGCGTGTCGGCCCACTCCAGCGCGGCCACCCAGTTGTCCTCTTCCACCGAGGTTTCGCTGCGGACGTCTTCCGTCTTGGCGAGGAGGAAGTTGGCTCTGTAGGCGGGGCCGATGATCCGGCCGGACTTGTAGCCGCCGCTCGTCGACCAGGTGAGAGTGCCGTGGCTGGTGGAGGAGGACCAGTCGACACTGGGCTCATAATCGGTGTTGCCGTCGTTGAAAACGAAATCCCATTCGGCAAGCACCCGGCCCTCGGCGAACGCGTTGGCGAACACCTCGTGGGTCTTGCGGAAGCCGGTGTCAAAGACGGCCAGCGTGACGCCCGAGCCGTCGAGTCCCTTCTCGTGGACGGCGGGCACGTTGATTTGTTCAAGCTGGGCCTGCGCGTAGCCGTAGTTGAGCGCGTCGGGGGCGAGGGCCGCCGACCCCGGCCCGTCGGAGCGAACCTCCGAGAGGTCGGGCAGAGAGCGCTTGAAGACGGCGACCGGGCGGATTTCCGCGACAAAGGGAAGCGCGGCCACGGCGGCGAGATCGGCCGCGGGGAGGTCGAAGCTGGCGGCATTGAGCCACCGGGAGGTGCGGCGGTGGTGGCCGCCGGCCGCCACCACGGCGTCCACGTAGCCGGCCGCTACCGGCAGGTCGGCGAAGAGGACGCGGTCGCGGTCAACTTTGGCCCGGCGCTGCAGCACCTTGTCGGTCATCGCCACCGAGGCGGCGCGGGCGCTGAATTCGTCTTTCGTGCGGATACCCTTGTCGGTGAAAAACACCCACACGCCGACCGTGTCGGCGGCCTGCCCGGCCAGATAGGCACGGGCGCGGTCGGACAGGACCGGCGCCGCTTTCGCCTGAACGACCGGCTGGTCGGTCAGCAGCATGGCCGGGCGGTCGGCAGCCGAGGCGGAAAACGCGACAGCCGCGACCAGGGCGGCGGTTGTAACGGCACAGGTGAGGAGATCGCGGAGCCGAGAGCGTGACATGCAGTACTTCCTTTCAGCGCAGTTTATGCCATGAACCACGGCGGATTTGTCTCGGTCTGAACACGTCGGTACGAGTTCAAGATAGCCCGTTCTCGTAATCCGTCAACGGGAAATTGTCCCGCTCCCACCAGTATGGGAGCGGTCCCACAGTTCTTAAGGGCGGCGGCGCGCGAAATGTTCCGCCGGGCCGCCGCCGGGTCCGAGGATGGCCTCTAAGGCGTTATCGGACAGGAGAGAGCGTAGGATGAGGCGGCCGGAGAGAAATCCCGGCGGCGGGGCACGGCTCATGCTGCACACAGCGCGCGTGAAGTTGAAAGCAAGCACCGGCGACCGGTCGGTCCGGCGCCGCAGATAAGCCAGAGGTTACTTATGAAAAACCTGCGCACATCAAGCCGGGGCATCACGTTGCTGGAGATGATGGTGACGGTTGTTATCATCGGCATCGTCGCCTCCCTGGCCGTGCCGCGCTTTGACGGGGCAATGGACCGAATCCGGTTTCGGAGCGTCAATCGCGACCTGACCTCCACCCTTCGGCTCGCCCGCAGCTCGGCGATCACGGACAAGGATCAGTACGGCGTGTATTTTGATGGCACGCATCGGGTTGTCTACCTCTTCAAGGATCTGGTCAGCCCGACTTTGAATCAGTTCGACACCGGTGATTCGGTCCTTCGCGCCGACACCTTGCCGCCTGAGTTCAACTTTCTCGGCACCGATGTTGTGGGCGACGTAATCTGCTTTGCGCCAAACGGTTCGGCGCGGTTCACGGGGGGCGGAAACGTCGTCTGCCTGGCCTCCACGGAGGCTATGGTCGGGATCGCCTCCCACAATATTCTGGCCTCGACGGGGCGGGTCCAGAGTTCCACCAGCTACTACTGAAGACATGGCCCGGTCGGGCCGCGAGGCCTCCTTCCGCTCTCGGAGGGGGGCCTTTTTCATTGGCACGGGCGGCAGAACGGGCCGGAAATAATGGTAAAGGGTTGGGGGAAGCCGCCGATAAAGTATCAGACTCTGAACAGGTTGCCATATGAGAAGAAGCGGCCGGCGATCAAACCTTGCGAGACGAGGGATAAATCGGCGGCGGATCGTGCCGATACAAAGAGAAAGAAAAGAATCACTCCCCTAACCGAAGAGTTGCATATGCCATTCGCTCGAGCAAGCAAAAGCACGGTCGGTCTGGACATCGGCGCCAGCAGCATCAAGCTGGTGAAGCTGGATCACACCAAGTCGGGGTATGCGGTGAGCGCGATCGGGATCCGCGAACTGCCCCCCGAGGCGATCGTCGCCGACGAAATCCGGGACCGGGAAGCAGTCATCTTCAACATCCAGTCGCTGATCGACCAGACGGACCCGAAGATCAAGAACGTGGTCATCTCGTTGTCCGGCCACGGCGTGATCACCGACCGGTTCACGATCGACAAGAAGACGGGGGCCGAGGCCGAGCAGGCCATCCTGTTCGAAACCGAACAGCGGGCGCCGTTCGACGTCGACGACGTGTCGCTCGACTACCACGTGGTGAAAGTCGACGACGCGGCGAACAAGATGGACGTGCTGCTGGTGGCCGCCCGCAAGGAATTCCTGCAGATGCAGATGGAGATGATCGAGGACTGCGGGCTGCGGCCGGTCGTGGTCGACGACGACGCGCTGGCGATCTACAACGCCTACCAGTACAACTACGAGGTGGACCCGTCCAAGGTGACGGCGCTGGTGAATATCGGCGCCGACGTGACGAACCTCACGTACCTCGTGGACGGCCTCTACCACTCGACGCGCGACGTGTCGGCCGGGACGCGGGAGATATTCAACGCCGTGCAGAAGGAGTTCCGGCTGAATCCGGAGCTGACGAGCAAGGCGATCAAGGGAGAGATGACCGATTCGATCGACCAGGACATGTTTAAGGCGACGATCGTCTCGGCCTCCGATGAGCTTCTGGCCGGGATCGAGCTGGCCTTCTCCTACTTCAAGTCGCAGTCGCGGGTGGACACGATCGACTGGATCGTGCTCTCGGGCGGCGGTGCGCTGACGCCCTACCTGCCGGAACTGCTGCAGTCCAAACTCAGCATCCCCCTGGAAATCGCGAATCCGCTTCGGAAGATCGACTACGATCCGGAGCTTTTCCAATACATCCAGCCAGAGAAAATTGCGCCGCTGCTGGCGGTATCGGTAGGACTGGCCATGCGGAAGGTGAGGTAGGTCGACCATGATAGAAATCAACCTGCTGCCCAAGGGATACAGGAAGAAGCAGGCCAGCTTCTCCTTCGGCAAGACCGGCCTCTACGCGGTCGTCGCGGCGGCCGGGGTGGTGCTGATGCTGGTGGGCGTGACCGTGTACCAGATGAACCAGCTCTCCTCGCTGGAGGACGGGATCGTCAAAGCGCGCCAGCGGGCCGCCATGCTGGAAAAGGACATCAAGCTGGTCGACGCTCTGACGGATGTGAAGGCGAAGATTTCGGCCCGGATGGCGGCCGTGGAGCGCCTCGACAGCCACCGGTCGTCTTGGGTCCGGATCCTCGAGGATATCAGCGCCAACGTGCCGGAGTTCGTCTGGCTGGCGCGCTTTACCGAGAAGGCGCCGTTGGCGGACACGGCCAAGATGGCGGCCGCCGAAGCGGGCGCCCCGGCCGGGCAGCCCGCACCGGCGGGCCAGGCCGGTCAGCCGAATGCGGCCCCGGCAACCACCACCCCGAGCGTCCCGAAAGTGATGCCGGTCGAGGTCGAGGGGTACGCCTTTACCCTGAACGCCCTCGCCTCGTTTATGATCAACACCATGCGGTCGGATTACTTTGAAGAGGTGGAGCTGGTGTCGACGAAGGAAACGCAGCTCGGCGAGTACCGGGCCTACAACTTCGTCCTCTCGGCCCAGCTGCACTATCTTTCGGAAGAAGAACTCCAGGGGCTGGTGGCGCAGGCGGAAGCGGAGCAGACCGAGCAGGCCGCGCCGGCGCGCCACAAGAGCTTAAACTGAGGAAGATAGGCTATGGATTTCAAAGACTCAAAGACGCAGAAGATCGCGCTGGCCGTGCTGGCCTTCTTCATCGTGGCCTACTTCTGGTACTCGCGGTTGTACGTCCCGTACGACAGCAAGATCGAGCTGAAGAGCCAGGAGTTCGAGACGATCACGACGAACCTGCGCAACGTGGAGCTCAAGGCCAAGTCGCTGGATGCCCTGCAGCAGGAGTACACGGATCTGATGAAGCGGTACCACGAAATCGAGGCCCTGCTCCCCGAGGTCAAACAGATCCCGTCGCTGCTCGTGCAGCTCCACACGGCCTCCTCGCTGACGGGCACGCGCATCACGCGCGTGCAGCCGCGCGCGATCCGACCGGAGGACTTCTATAATGTGGCGTCCTTCGATATCGAAATGACCGGTACCTACCATGATTTCGGAGGCTTCATCGGCTACGTCGCCAACTTCCCCTTCATCGCCAACGTGTCCGGTGTGGACGTCAACGCGATGAAGCTCATGGTGAACAAACCGGCCAAGGATGAAAAGACGGGGCTGACCGACCTGTCGAAGAAGGAGACGGTGACGGCGAAGTTCAGCCTGTCGACATACTTTGTCAAGGAATCGGAACGTCTCAGTGAACTCGTTCTGTAATTAAGTGAGGTACCCGATGAAGAATGCAGTAGCACTGGTTTGCACGCTTGTCATTTTGGCTGCGGGCTCTGCGTTCGCCGCCCAGGTGACGAACGTCGGGCTGACCTGGCAGGACGGGTATACCGTGGCGCGCATCGACGTGCAGGGAGCGGTCCGGTTCTCGCACCAGCCTGAGCCCGCCAAGGACGGCCGGCCCTTCCGGGTGATCGTCGACGTGCTCGCGGCGACACACCAGTTGGGGCAGAAGGATTTCTTCGAGCTGCCGGCCTGCCCGGTGACGAAAATCCGCACGAGCCAGTTCGCCGTGCAGCCCGAGCAGGTCGTGCGCCTCGTGTTCGACATGACCCGCGAGAGCGTGTACAAAATCGCCTCCGATGCGACCGGGATCACGGTGTCGTTCCCGGATCCGGAGGGAAAGCAGTTTGCGGCCTGGTCGAGCAAGACCTGGCTGGTCGGGCAGGCCAAGCCGGCCCCGCCGGCCGTAGCCCAGGCCCCGGCCGAGGCCCGGCCGACCATGCCCCCGCCCCCGTCGCACAAGACGACGGCGGAGGTGAATCAGTCAATCAACACCGACCGGGCGGCGAGCCTGGCCAATCCGGAGCAGGCGGCCCCGCCGGCGGCCGTAGCGGCCACGAAGACCGAATCCGCCCCGCCGGCGCCGAGCCGGGTGCAGACGCCCAGCGCGACCCCGCCGACCGCCGAGGCTCCCAAAGCGGCCGCCCCGCCCAAGACGGCGGAGACGCCCAAGCCGGCTGCGGGTGCGCCGACGCCGAAACCCGCGCTGCCCTCGGTCGCCAAACCGGATACGATCACGGCGGACGTTCCGCGGAAGCCGGACATCAAGCCGGAACCGCCGGAGCCGATGCGGGTGTCCGAGGCGAACGCGCCGCAACCGACGCCGACCGCCAAGCCGGCGGCGACGCCGGCGCCGACCGCCGGCAAGCCGTCGACTACGCCGCCCCCGGCGTCCGTGACCGCGGCCCCGAAGCCCTCGCCGACAGCCCCGCCGCCTGCGCCCAAGCCCTTGGCGAGCACGGCGACGGTGACCCCGCAGGCCGCGCCCGCGACCCCGGCGCCGACCCCGCCGACCGCGGAGGAATCGGCCGAACCGGAGGAGGATGAGGACGTGCCGGAGCCGGAGGATCTCGAACCGGCGGTCGAGTCGTCAGACGACGAGTCGCCGTCCGACGAGGCCGCGGCCCGCGGCACCGCCCGGTTCCGCCGCTCGCCCACCGATCCGACCAAGATCAAGGGGACGCTGGTGGCGGAGTTCCCGACGCGCCTGGTGATCAAGTACGAACCGGGCGGACGGCGCGATCCGTTCCAGACGCTGATCGACGAGACGAAGCAGTACAACAGCCCGATCGAACGGCGCATCCCCAACGTCGAGGGTTTGCGGCTGGTGGGCGTGCTGCAGTCGCCCCTCGGCAACAGCGCGCTGTTTGAAGACAAGGACGGGTACGGTTACATCCTCCGCGAGGGGGACAAGATCCAGAAGGGGTATGTCCTGAGGATCCAGACCGACCGCGTGTTCTTCCAGATATTTGAGTACGGCTGGAGTCGAACCGTCGCCCTCAACCTCGAAAGCGAAAACTGAAAGGCAGGTGCGCATAATGTGGAACGCTTGTGACAAACTCATGCGGCGGCTGCTGCCCATACTGCTGGCGGTCGCCGTGGCCGTGCCGGCCGCCGCTCAGAACGCCGGCACGCCCGGAGAACCGATCAAGAACCTGCAGTTTCAGGCTGCGGAAATCCGGTCAGTGGTGAACTTCCTGGCCGACTACGGCGGCGTCAACGTCGTCGTGGCTCCCGAGGTCGAGGGAACGGTGACCATCCGGCTGGTTGATGTGCCCTGGCGGACTGCCCTGGACATCATCGGCCGCACCTACAACCTCGCCGTCGTCGATGAGAAGGAGGGGTACATCCGCGTCCTCCCGGCCGAGGACTACCGCAAGGAAGTGAGCGAGCAGAACCGCCACCTCGCCGAGACCAAAGAACTCGTCCCCCTGCAGACCAAGATCGTCCACATTTCAAACTCGACCTCGGACGACATCGTCGCGGCCGTGAAGTCGCTGTTGACGGTGCGCGGGCAGGCGACGAGCGATCCGCGCTCGAACTCGATTATCGTGCAGGAAGTCCCGACCAACATGGATGCCGTACTCGCCTATATCTCCCAGCTCGACCAGCCGGCCCAGCAGATCAAGATCTCGACCCAGCTGCTGGAGATATTCACGGAAGACCTTGAGGAACTGGGCGTCGACTGGAGCGTGACGGGTTCGACGGCGACCGACGGCGGCCACGTGAACATCGGGCAGACGGGCGAAGTGCTTACGGCCCGGAGCGCCGATTACGCCGGGCGGTACACCGTGCACGCCCTCGGACCGAACTGGAACGCCGAGGCGGTCGTGAAAGCCATCGTGAACAGCGGGCGCGGCAAGATCGTGGCGCACCCGGAGATCACCACGATCGACAACAAGGAAGCCCGCATTCAGATGGGCCAGAAGATCCCGGTCAAGCAGTTTGACGAGTCCGGCAACGTCGTGATCGTGTTCGAGGAAGTCGGCACGATTCTCACGGTGACGCCGCACATCACGGCCGAGAACCAGATCCTCATGCACCTGCGGCCGGAGCGCTCGACCTACGAGTTCGACCCCAACGGCGTGGTGATCAACACCAACAACGCCGAGACCCACGTGATCGTCGAGAACGGCCAGACGGCGGTCATCGGCGGTCTGACGACGGAAGACAAGGTCGACGCCGAAGTGGGCGTGCCGCTGCTGAAGGACATCCCGCTTTTGGGCCGGCTGTTCAAGTTCACCCAGAGCCGGAACGAGGTGCGCGACCTCGTGATCTTCGTGACGCCGACGATCGTGGAGAACGATCTGGCGATGAAAAAGTAACGGAGAGCCGGCGCATCAATGTGAAAAGGCCCCAGGCGGGTAACCGACGGGGCCTTTTCCCTTGGCGCTCCGCGCGACCGCGGGCGCCCCGGCCGGCAGGCCGAAAGCCAAACGGTAAACAGACAAGGACCGGGTGAGACTATGGCCAAGCGTATCTTTCGATGCCGCGCCGCCCTCGCGGCGCTCGCGGCGGCGTGGGCAGCCGCCTTCCTCGGCGGCTGTTCCTCGAACAACGACGACGGCGGCGGTGTGGCGCTGCCGACGGTCACGGTGTCCGCTAGTCCCTCGACGGTGGCCGTCAACGCCTCGACCGTCGTGGAAGCAACCGTCAGGAACGGCGGAGCGCCGATCGCCGATCTGGTGGTGACGTTCGCGGTCCAACCGGCCGGGGCCGGCTATTTCACGCCGCCCAGCGCGGCGACGGACGCCGACGGGGTGGCGGCGACCATATTCACGGCTGCACAGGCGGGAACGGTCGCCCTCTCGGCCAGCACGGAGATCGGCTCCGCAGTGCGCACCGCCTCCACCGGCGTCGTGGTGACCTCCTCGCAACAGGGGACCGGCAGCGTCGCAATCACCGTCGCGCCCGGGCTGCTCCTGGCCAACGGGACGGATACAAGCCTGGTGACGGTGACGGCGCGCCAGGCGCTCGGCCAGCCGGTGCCGGACGGGACGCCCATTGTATTTGCGGCGGGGGAGAAATTCGCGGACAAGGACGCCAACGGCATCTGGACGCCCGGAATCGACTCTCTGGTGTTTGACGTAAACGGAAACGGGAACTGGGACGCAATGGGGCAGATTCCCTCGAGCATCCCGGTGTCCGGCGGGACCGGCCAGGCGCAGGCGGTGTTCGTGGCCGGCAACAGCGCCGGGACGGTGTATGTCAAGGCGACTATCGGGGACGAGACGATCGGCGGCAGCGCGGACAAGGCGCTGCAGCTCTCGCCGAATGCGCGCATCAGCTCGATCTTCCTGCACTCCGACAGCATCAACCTCGCGGTCCGCGCCACCGGCGGCATGGAGACCGCGGTCCTGTCCGCCACCGCCTACGACGGGTGGGGCAATCCGGTGCCCGAGGGACTGCCGATTTCGTTCATTATCACCGATGGTCCGGGAGGCGGGGAGCGGCTCGACACGGCGGGGTACGGCCCGTACAGCGCCGTGACGAACAGCCAGGGGACGGCGCAGGCGCCAATCCAGTCGGGCACGGCGGCCGGGACGGTGCGAATCCGGGCGTACTGCGACACGATCCTCTCCAACGCCGCCCAGGTTATGGTCTCGGCCGGTCCGCCCGCGCACCTCGTGGTCGGCGCCGACGTCTGTAACATCGACTACTGGGACAATGTCGGCCGGGAGGTCGGTATCGTCGCGGTCGTCTCCGACGTCTACATGAATCCCGTGGTCGACAACACGGCGGTGTACTTCACCACCGACGAGGGGAGCATGAAATCGCACGAGGCCCGCACCCGCGATCTCGAAGGGGTCGCCTCGACTGTCTGGATTTCCGGGACGCAGGCCGGCGTGGGGGCCGACGGACAGGTCATGGTGGCGGCCGAAACGGCCGGCGGGACGGTGGTGGACACCTGCTATTTCATCAATTCCCACCTTCCCGACACCATCTGGGCGGCCGGCGTGCCGGGTTCGATCTTGGCCGACGGCGCGAGCAAGGCTGTCGTGTGGGTCTCGGCGGCCGATCTCAACGGGAATTTCGTGCTCGACGGAACGCCGTTTGAGGCCGACGCCAACTACCTTCAGGTCGAAGCCGGCACGCTCGAAGACGGCTGCAACATGTCAAGCGCACGGGTCAAAATCACCTCGAGCACCCTCTCGAACGATTTCTCGCTCACCGGGGGGCAGGACAACGGCATCGGAGCCGTCGACATCGTGTACTACTGGTCGGGCGGGGCCATGGCGGCCTACCCGGTCTCGATGTTGACCGGAACAGCCTACACGGCCAACTGCATGGTCACCTCGGGGCCGGCAAAAGTGGGTCCGGGGGAGCAGGCCCGCTATTCCGTGGAAATCCGCGATCGATTCGGCAACCCGCTGGGGGACCATACGATCGTGCTGAGCGCCTCCGGCGGAACGGTCAGCGGAATCTCGCAGGAAACCAACGGAAACGGGGAAGCCGGCGGATTCGTGTGGACCGCCCCCGCCGCCCCGGGTGACGTCAACCTGACGTTCACCGACACCGACCCGCGGGGGGGCGTCATCCTCTCCTACAAAGTGACCGTCGAGTAACCCCCCGGCATCCGCCGGGAGAGTGACATCCGGCCGCCGGGGCGTGCGCTCCGGCGGCTGCCTTTGGGGCCTTTCCGGAGAGGCCGACCGGACTTTTCCCTTGCGCGCTTCACCGCCGATTCTACATTGGCGACATGTCGGACCACGCCAGCGACAGCGCCCGGGCTGATAGTTCTCTTCCCGAGGCTTTCTTCGCCTCGGCGGCTGCCCATGCCGAGCGGACGGCTTTCCGGGCCGAAGGGGGACGGGGGAGAGCGTACACCTACGCGGAAGCGGCCGCGGCCGTACGCCGGTTTGCCCGCGAACTCCGGGCGCAGGGCGTGACCCGCGGCACCGAGGTCGGGCTGCTTGCGGAGAATCGTCCCGAGTGGGGAATTGCGCACCTGGCGATCCTGGCGGCGGGCGGGACTGTTGTGCCGATCGACGGAACTCTCAAGCCGCAGGAGATGGGTTATCTGGCCGGCCACTGCCGTCTGGCGCGGGTTGTGGCCTCGCGGGCCTTTGACAAGCCGGCCCGGGAACTGCCCGGCGTGACGGTCATCCCGCTGGAGGGCGTGTGGGAGGCCGGGGGCCCCTCCCCGGACCCGGCGGAAAGCGGGGCGGCCGCGCCGGCGGACGTGGCTGTGCTCATCTATACCTCCGGCACGACCGGGACGCCGAAGGGAGTGCAGCTCACCCATCGCAACCTGCTGGCCAACCTGGGCGCGATCCAGGACTCGCTGCGGTTCGACGAGAGCGACGTTTTCCTGTCGGTGCTGCCCTTGCACCACACTTTCGAAATGACCTGCGGACTGCTCACCCCGCTCATGACCGGCTGCACGGTCGTCTACGCGCGCGCGCTGCGGTCAAAAGAAATACTTGAAGATATCGGCCGCAGCCGGGCGACCGTCATGTGCGGGGTGCCGCTCCTGTTCGAAAAGATGTACCATTCGATCCGGCGGGGGATCGCAGCGGCGCCGCCGGGTCGGCGGGCGGCCTTCCGGACAATGTACGCCGCCTCGGGCGCGGCGTGGCAGGTCGGGATCAAGCTGGGCAAGAAACTCTTCGCGCCGCTGCGGGCGAAAGCCGGGCTGGACTCGATCCGGATGTTCGTCTCCGGCGGGGCGGCCATGCCGGCGGCCATCACCCGCTTCTTCAACCTCATCGGATTCGATTTTATGGAAGGGTATGGCATGTCGGAGTGCTCGCCCGTGATCTCGGTCAACCGGCCCGACAACATTCGCTTCGGGTCGGTTGGGCCCCCGCTGCGCAACGTGGAAGTGCGTATCGAGGGCGCCGACAAGTCGGGTGTCGGCGAAATCACGGTCCGCAGCGAGGCCAATACCATCGGCTACCGGGACAATCCCGAGGCGACCGCGGCGCTCATGCGCGACGGATGGCTCTTTACCGGCGACCTCGGGCGCTTCCGCCATGGCCACCTATGGATCACGGGGAGGAAGAAGAACGTGATCGTGTCGGCGGCGGGGAAAAACATCTATCCCGAAGAGCTCGAGGAGCAGCTGCTGGCCTCGGGCCGGGTGCAGGAGTGCGTGGTGTTCGGGAGAGCGAAGGCGGGCAAGCAGGGGGAGGAAGTGCGGGCGATCATCGTGCCCGCGCTCGACAACCTTGCCGCCGAACTCGGGATCGATCCGGAAAACCCGGACGCCGACCGGGTGCGGCAGGCGATCGAGGACACGGTGCAGGACGTCAACAACCGCGTGGCGGCGTACAAGCGAATCACCGGGTGCGAGATACGGGAGAAAGAACTGGAAAAGACGTCCTCCAAGAAGGTGAAGCGGTACCTGTACCAATAGGGAGAGCGGGCGGAGATACTATGGTTCACGCGGCGGAAATCGCGCTGGAATCGGCCGGGTTCTGCGACCTCGTCGATATCACCGCGCAACTGTCCGATCTCGTGCGCGCGTCGGGAATTGGGTCGGGGATTGTCACCGTCTTTTGTCCCGGATCAACCGGCGGACTGACCACCATCGAATTCGAACCGGGCCTGCAGAAGGACCTTCCGGAACTGCTCGAGCGGATTGTGCCGTCGGACCGGAGCTACCACCACGACCGGACCTGGCACGACGGCAACGGGTTTGCGCATCTTCGCTCGGCGCTCATCGGGCCGGATCTCACCGTTCCGTTCACGGCGGGAAAACTAGCGCTCGGCACGTGGCAGCAGGTCGTGTTTCTTGATTTCGACAACAAGGCGCGCCGGCGGCGGCTGGCCGTGCAGATTATCGGCGAGTAGCGGGGGCCTGACAACATGGCGGTAGAGGCGATTCAGCGGATCGGGAAGAAGATCAGGGTGATCGAGCAATCCAAGCTCCCGCTGGCGTTCAGTTACCTGGAGCTGGACGACTACCGGGACGTGATCGCGGCGATCCGGCGGCTCGATGTGCGCGGGGCGCCGGCGATCGGGATCGCGGCCGCCTACGCGCTCGCGCTGGCGGTCGAAAAGGCGGCGGACTTCGCGCTCTCCCACCTCGAGCGCGCGGCCGACGAGGTGAAAGCGGCGCGCCCGACAGCCGTAAATCTGGCCTGGGCGGTCGACCGCGTGATGAGGCGTGTGCGCCAGGCGCCGCCGCTGACCCGCCGGGAGGCGCTCGCGATCCTGTGGGAGGAAGCGGAGGCGATCCACGACGAGGACCGCCGGCTCTGCGAGCGCATCGGGCAATACGGCGCCGACCTGATCAAGCCGGGGGACGGAATCCTGACGCACTGCAACGCGGGCGCCCTGGCCACCGGGGGGAAGGGCACCGCGCTCGCGGTGATCTACGCGGCCCAGGAGGCCGGCAAACGGCCGCGGGTGTATGCCGATGAGACCCGGCCGCTTTTGCAGGGAGCGCGGCTCACGGCCTGGGAACTGCTCCAGGCCGGAGTGGACGTGACTCTCATCTGCGACAGCGCGGCCGCGACCGTCCTGCGGCAGGGGAAAGTGCAGCACGTGATTGTGGGGGCCGACCGGATCGCGCGCAACGGCGACGCGGCCAACAAGATCGGCACGTATCCCCTGGCCGTGCTGGCCGCCCGGCACGGCGTCCCGTTCTGCGTGGCGGCGCCGTATTCGACATTCGATGAAAACACGGCCGCCGGGGAGCAGATCCCGATCGAGGAACGGGCCGCCGACGAAGTGACGGGCGGATTCGGCCGGAGGACCGCTCCCGAGGGGGTCAAAGTGTATTCGCCGGCGTTCGATGTGACCCCGTTTCAGTTGGTGACGTATTATATTACTGACCAGGGAATCAAACCGGGGGGCCGGGCCCCGGGGTGATCCTCCCGTGAACCCGGACACGAGCGCCGCCCGCGGCCGGGCGTTTAATGTTGAGATTCGGAATGCCGATAGCTTATACATCACGGATACACAGGTGAAGGCGAGAGTGGACAGCAAGCGGCAAAAAACGGCGATGCGCGCGTGCAACTACGAGCTGTTTCAGTTTGAGACGCTCGCCCCCCCGCCGCCGGCTACGGTCGATACGAAAATCCGGCAGGCGACCCAGGCCGCGCGCCCCGAGGTGGCGGCGCGGACCGACGGCGCGGCCGCCAGGCCGACCAGCGAGCTGCCGGGGCTCGATGAACTCTATCGGCTGTTCGACTACTACAACTGGAAGTATTTCGGGGGGAGGTTGCCGCGGGTGAAAATCGAGTATTCGACGCGGATGACCTGTGCCGGATCGTATTCACCAAACCGACGGCTGATCAAGATCGGGCGGCGGTACCACGAGATTTTTCCTCAGGACCTCGAAGATACGCTCAAGCACGAGATGATCCATATCCGCCACTACCACCACGACGCGAAATTCAAGGCGGAGGCGGTCCGGATCGGCGCCTCGCTGAAAGCGCGGGAACACCCGAATCTCCGGCGGCCCCCGAAGTATGTCTACGAGTGTCCCGGGTGCGGGGCGGAGTACCCCCGTCAGCGGAGGCTGGTGCAGGCCTCGTGCACCTACTGCTCGGCCAACCGGCGCTACGATCCCCGGTTCAAGCTCCGGCGGAAAAGGCCTCGGGTGCCGCGCTCGGGGACGTGAGGGGCTGGGAGCGGTCCTGCTATCGGTTGATTCCCAACAAGTTGCGTCTCGCCCAGTGGAACTGCCCCGGGGAGGCGGCGGTCCGAAGGCCAGGCCAATTATTTTGCTGAACCGTATTGACATTGACGCGGAATGCAGTATACTTGCAGGCTGTCTTGACGGTGAAAACTATGAGGTTATGAGAATATAGAGATGAAGACGTTTATTCCGAAAGTTGACCCGAACAACCGGAAGTGGTGGGTGGTGGATGTCGAAGGGCACATCCTCGGACGGGCGGCGGTGCAGGTGGCGAACATACTGCGCGGCAAGAACAAGCCCATCTTCACGCCCCACCTGGACGCCGGCGACCACGTCGTCGTGGTCAACGCCCGCAGCATCCGGGTGACCGGGAAAAACAAGCCCCGGCAGAAGACGTACTACCGGTTTTCGGGCTATCCGGGCGGACTGCGGAGCACGAGTCTCTCCACCATGCTTCGGCAAAAACCCGAGGAGACGTTCCGGCTGGCGGTGCGGCGGATGCTGCCGAAAAACCGGCTGGGCCGGAAGATGATCAAGAAACTGCACGTGTACGCCGATGGCGAGCACCGCCACCAGGCGCAGAAACCGGAACCTTATAAGCTGTAGAGTTTGACGTTTGCCCATGGAGAAGACTGAGTACGCCGCGACGGGACGTCGCAAATGCAGTGTCGCCCGCGCCGTGATCACCAACGGAGACGGCGGTTTCACGATCAACGGGTCCGACATCGCCGCCTATCTGAAACGCGATCCGCTGGTGGTCCACGCCACCGAGGCCCTCACGATCACCGAGATGTCCGGGAAGGTGGCGGTCGTGTGCCGGGCCAGCGGGGGTGGACTGAGCGGCCAGGCGGGGGCGGTGCGGCTGGCGGTGGCCCGGGCGCTGGCCCGTCTGAATGAAGATTTCCGGCCGACGCTGCGCCAGAACGGCCTGCTCACGCGCGACCCCCGCGAGGTGGAGCGCAAGAAGTACGGCCGCCCGAAAGCCCGCAAACGGTTCCAGTACTCGAAGCGCTAAGCCGGGTACGAAGATTTGCCATTCCCGCCTCGGCGGGAAAATATACAATCCCGACGGATCGATCCGGCGGTCCCCGAATCCGCGGGTCCGGGTCGAGGCGATGTCGGGGTAAAGACCTAACCGCTCAACACGAAGGCATTCCATGGTTAGTCCCCAGGTAAAGGATTTGCTCGAGGCCGGGGTCCATTTTGGCCATCAGACGCGCCGGTGGAACCCCAAAATGAAGCCGTTCATCTTCGCCGCCCGCAACGGCATCTACATCATCGACCTGCAGAAAACCGTCAACGCCCTGGAACAGGCCCGCCGCAAAATGGCGGAAACGGTGGGCAAGGGGAAATCCGTCCTCTTCATCGGAACCAAAAAACAGGCCCAGGACGTGATCAAGGAAGAGTCCGCCCGCTGCGGCGGCTACTACGTCACCGAACGCTGGCTCGGCGGCATGCTGACCAATTTCCAGACGATCAAGCACTCGGTCAAAAAACTCAAAGATATTGAGAAGATGCGGGTGGACGGGACGCTCGAGAAGTTCTCCAAGAAAGAACGCTCCCGCATCGAGCACGAGGCGGGAAAGCTCCAGAAGTACCTCGGCGGGATCAAGGAGATGGGCCACCTCCCGGGGCTGGTCGTGATCGTCGACGCCCGCAAGGAGCGAATCGCGGTGGCCGAGGCCCACAAGCTGGGGATCCCCATCATCGGCATCGTCGACACCAACGCCGATCCCGACCTGATCGATTTCCCGATCGCCGGCAACGACGACGCGATCAAGTCGATCCGGATCCTGATGCACGCGCTGGTCGACGCGGCGGTGGAGGCCAAGAGCACGGTGGTGACCGAGATGCTCGCGGCGTCGGAGCGTGAAGGAGCGCCGGGTAATGGCCACTCCCCGGCGGCCGGCCGACACGACGTCGCGAATAAAGACCAAGCTGAGTAAGAAGGTTCGACACATGGACATAAGCGCACAACTGGTGAAAGAGCTTCGGGAAAAAACCGGGGCCGGCATGATGGACTGCAAGAAGGCCCTGACCGAGACGCACGGGGACCTCAGCAAAGCGATCGACTACCTGCGCGAGCAGGGAATCTCCAAGGCGGCCAAGAAGGAGGGCCGGGCGACCGCCGAAGGCGTCATCGCCACCTACGTCCACCCGGGCGACAAGCTCGGCGTGATGGTGGAGGTCAACTGCGAAACCGATTTCGTCGCGCGGACCGACCAGCTCAAAGAATTCGCGCGCAACATCGCCATGCACATCGCGGCCAGCGCCCCCCTGGTGGTGAGCCGGGACGAGGTCGATCCGGCGCTCATCGCCAAGGAACGCGAAATCTACCGGCACCAGACGCTCAAAGAGGGAAAGCCGGAGAAGATCGTCGACAAGATCGTCGACGGCCGGATCGAGAAATACTTCGGCGAAGTCGTGCTCATGGAGCAGCCGTTCGTGAAGGACGCCGACAAGACGATCGAGGAGTACCTCAAGGAGACGATCGCGCGGCTGGGAGAGAACATGAAGGTGCGGCGCTTCGCACGGTTCCGGCTCGGTGAGTAGCGTATGGACACAGACGCGCCGTTATACAAGCGGGTTCTCATCAAAATCTCGGGCGAGGCGCTCATGGGCGCCCGCGAGTTCGGCATCGACAGCCCCACCGTCGAAGCCGTCTGCGGCCAAATCATAGAAGTCAAGCAGCTCCGGTGCGAGATCGGCATCGTGGTCGGGGGCGGGAACATTTTCCGCGGCCTGGCGGCCACCGAGCTCGGCATGGACCGGGTGACCGCCGACAACATGGGGATGCTCGCCACCGTGATCAACGCCCTGGCGATGATGGACACGCTCGAGCACATGGGCGTCTACACCCGCGTTATGTCGGCGGTCAAACTGGAAGCCTTCGCCGAACCGTTCATCCGGCGGCGCGCGGTGCGGCACATGGAGAAGGGGCGGGTCGTCATCTTCGCGGCCGGCACCGGCAGCCCGTATTTCTCCACCGATACCGCGGCCTCGCTGCGCGCCATGGAGGTGGGGGCGGACCTCATGATCAAGGCGACCAATGTCGACGGGGTGTACTCGGCCGATCCGCGCAAGGACGCGAAGGCGACGTTCTACCCCCGGCTGTCGTACATGGACATTCTCACGCGGGAGCTGCGGGTGATCGATGCCACGGCGATCTCGCTTCTGAAAGAAAACCAAATCCCCCTGCGTATCGTGGACCTGCACCGTCCCGGCAATCTCCGCCGCACGGTGCTCGGGGAAGACGTCGGGACGCTGGTGACGTCGGCGGGATAACACGCAACGTGCCATTGAGGGAGGCACCGATATGGTTGACAAGATCGAGAAAGACGCCCACGACCGGATGCACAAGACGATCGAGACGCTCAAGCGCGAATTCGGAACCGTCCGCACGGGAAAGGCCTCGCCGCACCTGCTGGACACCGTTACTGTCGAAGCTTACGGCACCCAGATGCCCCTCAACCAGGTGGCCACGGTGACGGCCCCCGAGCCGCGGCTGCTGGTGGTGACGCCGTTCGACAAGTCGACGGTCGGCAACGTGGTCAAGGGGATCCAGGCCGCCGACCTCGGGTTCAACCCGATGGTGGACGGACAAATCATCCGCGTGCCGATCCCGGCGCTCAATGAGGAACGGCGCAGAACGCTGGTGAAACAGTGCAAGCACCTGGCGGAAGAGGCCCGCGTCGCCGTGCGCAACATTCGGCGCGACGCGAACGAACATCTCAAACAGGCGGAGAAGGACTCGAAAATCTCCGAGGATGAGATGCGCAAGAGCCTGGACAAGGTGCAGAAGCTGACCGATGAGCACATCAAAGAGATCGATTCTCTCCTGACGGTCAAGGAGAAGGAGGTCATGGAGGTCTAGTATCCGTCCATGCAAAGCATTGACAGGCAGAAGGTTACACCCTCCTGCCTTCTTTTTTTTTCGGGGAGACGGGCCCGCCCGGACCTCGCGGCGCGCGGCCGCGAACCGGCCAAACGCCGCCGTTACTTCCTGCGCGAATAGAGAATCAGGGCATCGTACGAGTTCAGCACGGTGATGCTGTCGTCCCGGCGGATGTCCGCCTGCAGCATGACCACCTTGACCTTGACTCCTCCCGTTTCGTTTTCGATCATCGCCTCCTCGCCGGAGATCTCCGAACCGCGGGCGTCTGCCCGCGCCGCGACGATCCGGTCGATCAGCGGGCGAAGCGAAACGGTGACGGAATCGGTGGTCGTGCTGTCGAGCACGAATCTCACGACCACGGAATCGGCGGCCGTCTCGATTGCGCCGGCGACCGGCTCGCCGGCCGGACTCGGCGCAGCCGCCCGCCCGCCGTAGCCGGCCCGCAGCATGTGGTCGTATCCGGCGACCGAAATCGGAGTCTGCGGATCAATGCGGACCGCGAAGTACTGCTCCCGCCCGGGCGTATCGTATGGATGGAACTCGATGCCCAGAAGTTCGGCGACGTACTCCGGCCCCTTGAACCGATTCCCGGCATCCTCCGTGTCCGCGCGGAGGGTCTCGCCGAACCACGGCTCCAGGGCGGAGAAGCCGTGCACCTCGTACAAGTAGATGAGAATCGCGCTGATCTGGACCTCGTGATCGGCGGGAACCGGGGCCGGCGCCTTTGTCACCGCGCCGTTCACCAGGATCGAATCGGCAGTCAGCATCCCCCGGAGTCTCCGGATCTGGCTCTGCTCCGAGACGCTGAACATTCCCCAGGGACCGACTGAGATCAAAAAGGCGAAGGCGCAGAGGGAAGCGGGGATCATCCTGATGCTCTTGGAACGGCTGAGAAGGAAGTACGCGGCGATGACGGCCAGCCAGACGCCCACGGCCAGGCCCAGATACCTCCCCTCGGTCAGACCGTACTCGGAGATGCGCCGCCAGAGCGCCAGGAAGAGGACGACGATGAGGGGGAGGAGGATCAGGTAGAACCAACGGGACGCTCTCTTTATCCACAGGGACTCCGTCCTCTCGCGCATGGGATCGAGCACCGAGAGGGCGAGGATGCCGGTCGCGGAGAAGCCGATGATCAGCCGCCCCACCCAGCCCTGCGGCCAGCTCCAGGTGACGATGATCTTGGCGATGTAGGCGTAGAGGATCACGAAGTAGACCGCGACGAGAGGCGGGAGAACATACTGCCCCAGCACCTTCAGCGGCCGGGGATAATCGCTCCCCGTCCCGAGCGCGCTCCAATCCTCGGGCAGTCCGGCCAAAACATAGGGGACGGCAAAGAGCCCGAGGGTAAGGATCCAGAGTTCCGCATACCGCTTCGACGGTATCGCCATGCCGAAGAGATTGTCCAGCGCGGCCAGCGCCAGCGCCAGGCCGGCGAAGAGGACCAGCGCGAACGCCCCCGCGAGCATGATTCGGAAGACGACCAGGCTGGTGAAATGCCAGAAGCGGTTGTCCTCCCCTTTCTGCCGGAACGGCCACACCGAGGCCAGGAGCGTGCACCCGATCCCCAGCGCAAAGAAACGCAGGAGATGCACCAGAGGTGCGCGGGGGAGGTCGGTCGGAACGGTGGCGGCGTACACCACCAGCAGGGCGGCGGCCGCCGCCTGAGCCGGCCAGGCGCTGCTCGCGGGTGCGCTGCTCCTCTCTGCGGCCAGCTTCACGGCCGTCATCACGGGAAGGGCAAGGATGGCGGTCAGGAGGATGTTGTAGAGAACCGACGCCTCGCGGCTGCCCTCCTGATCCACAAGAATCAAGGCCGCCAGGGTTCCCAGCAGCGCGCAGACCAGCACAAGGGGAAAACGCCGAATCGTCCGGCCATACTCGGCCGCAAGCTGTGCCAGCGACGGCAGTTTCATATCGATTCCTTCCTCGAGTAATTCTCTGTCTGCGGGTTTTATACGAAGACCGCAGTGGTACGGCAACTTAC
The DNA here is from genome assembly GCA_017999435.1 of Candidatus Zixiibacteriota bacterium. Taxonomy (NCBI): domain Bacteria; kingdom Pseudomonadati; phylum Candidatus Zixiibacteriota; species Candidatus Zixiibacteriota bacterium. Next base: position 398,703 of record JAGNLV010000004.1, on the reverse strand, counting down.
AACTTTTCGGCTGCCGGGCGGGGGGCGGGTCGGGAGCCGGACTCGAACTCGGCGATAACAAGAAAAACCGGCCCACGAGTGGGCCGGTTTACTTTTGCGGGTCGAGAGCCACGGAATTTGAAAGGACTCACACCATTACGGTACGGTAAAGGGTTTTTACAGTCACTTCCCGCGTCTTGCTTTCGCTACCGTCCAAAGGACGGGTCACGGCGTGTGCGCAGCGACGAAGAGACGACCTTCATTAGTCCAGTGTAAGAGGTTTTCAAATTACATTTCTCTCTCCCCGTCACTTGTATGGTACGTCCCATCGGCGCCGGAAGCAATTAGTTTTTTGACTCTGTTGCGGGAAATCGCGCCGCTGCCTATCTTCCCTCGCCGGCCTCAGCCGCGGAAAAGAGTATGATTCAGGCAATCGGACTGGACATTGTGGAAGTCGCGCGGATGGAACGGGATCTCCGAACCTGGGGCAACCGTTTCGCCGAACGCATCTTGGGGGCGGAGGAACTCGCCATCCTCAATCGTCGACACGACAAGTCTGTGTTTTTGGCCGGGCGCTTCGCCGCGAAAGAGGCGGTCATCAAAGCCCTCGGCTACCGGCTGAGCGAGCGCCCGGCCTACCGCGCGATCGCAATCACCAACGACGCCTCCGGACAGCCGGTGCTCTCGCTGCCCGATGACATCCGGGCGGCCCTGGGCCGCGCGCGGTGTTTCCTGTCAATCACACACGAGCGAACGCATGCCGCCGCCGTGGCGGTCATAACGGAGGATTCATGAGCCAGGATGACGTGGTGAACCTGTTCAAGGAGTCCGGGGCGCTTCTGACCGGGCATTTCAAGCTGACCTCGGGACGGCACTCGGACGTGTACTATGAAAAGTTCACGCTGCTCAAACAACCCGCGCTCTGCACCAGGCTGTGCGCGCGCATGGCCGACACGCTCCGTACCACGGGTGTCCGGACGATTGTCGGGCCGACGACCGGGGGGATCATCCTGGCCTACGATGTCGCGCGGTACCTCGGCGTGGAAGCGATCTACGCGGAGGCGGCGGACGACGGCAAGGGGCGGGTGTTCAAGCGGGGGTTTCACCTCGAGCCGGGGCAGAAGGTGGCGATTGTCGATGACGTGCTGACGACCGGAACGTCGGTGGACGAGGTGATCGCCCTGGTCCGCCGGTACGGCGCCGAGATCGTCGGGCTGCGGCTCATGCTCGATCGGTCGAACGGGAAGGTCAGGTTTGACTATCCGTTCGCCGCGCTGGCGACCGTGGCGGCCGAGAGCTGGGATCCGGCGGAGTGCCCCCTGTGCGCGAAAGCGATGCCGCTGACCCAGCGGGGCAGCCGGAAGTTCTGACCGCGCCGCGCCGGGCCCGACGAGGCCGCGCTCCGCGGGCGGCCGGACCGCCCTACTTGTGGTAGTCGGTCCCGTGGAGAATGGAGAAGGCTCGGTAGAGCTGCTCCAGCAGGATGAGCCGCACGAGCTGGTGCGAAAAAGTGAGCGGGGAGAGGGAGAGAACCGTGTCGGCGCGAGAGAGCAGGTCCCGGTCGAGACCGTGGGGACCGCCGATGACGAAAGTGAGGTTGCTCCCCGACACCGTGTGCCAGCGCTCGAGGAGCCGGGCGAAAGCCGGGCTGTCGACCGTCCGGCCGGAGGCCGCGAGGGCCGCGATGTACCCGGGACCGAGCGCCGCCCGCAGGCGCGCCGACTCCGCCCGGCGGATCTCCTCGGGAGAGAGCGCGGCCGAATGCTTCGGCGACGGCACGATGCGCCAGGCGAGACGGCACCAGCGGGCAAGAAGTTTCTCGTAGTGCGCGACCGCCTCCGATACCCAGCGGTCCTTGTCCCTGCCGACGGCAAGAACGGTGATGTTAAGCACCGGACATCACTCTGACGATAAGGTGGCGGCGGCGGGGGCCGTCGAACTCGCAGAAGTAGATTCCCTGCCAGGCGCCGAGGACCAGGTCGCCGCCCTCGATCAGCACGTGCGCCGAGACCCCGACCAGCGTGCTCTTGACGTGGGCGTCGGAATTCCCCTCGGCGTGGCGGTAGCCGTCGGCCGCCGGGATCTCCTTGTCCAGCTTGTAGAGAATGTCGCGGGCCACGTCGGGGTCGGCGTTCTCGTTGATGGTGACCGCCGCGGTCGTGTGCGGCACGAAGCAGACGGCGATGCCCGAGGCGACGCCCGATTCCCGGACGGCGCGGCGGACCTGCGCGGTGACGTCGATCATCTCCTCGCGCGCGTGCGTCTCAACGCTTAGCCGGCTCGTCGGCAAAGAGGGCCTCCGTGTACTCGCGCGGGTTGAACCGCTGGATGTCGTCGATCCCCTCGCCGAGGCCGATGAAATCGACGGGGACGTTGAGTTCCTGGGCGACGGCGATCATCACGCCTCCTTTGGCGGTGCCGTCGAGCTTGGTGACAATGAGGCCGTCGCAGCCGACCGCGTCGGTAAAGACCCTGACCTGCGACAGGGCGTTTTGGCCGGTGGAACCGTCGAGGATGAGGCGGGTGGAGATCGCGGCCTCGGGGGCGGCCTTGGCGATCACGCGCCGGATCTTCTTCAGCTCCTCCATCAGGTTGGACTTCGTGTGCAGACGGCCGGCGGTGTCGACAAGCAGGAGGTCCAGCCCGCGGGCATGGGCGGCCCGGGCCGCGTCGAAAGCCACCGCCGCCGGATCGGAGCCCTCCTGCGGGCGGATGAGGGCCACGCGGCTGCGCTCCGCCCAGATCGAAATCTGGTCGATTGCGGCCGCGCGGAACGTGTCGCAGGCGGCGATGCTGACCTTCTTCCCCTCGCGCGAGAAAAGCGTGGCCAGTTTTCCGATAGTGGTGGTCTTGCCGACGCCGTTGACGCCCACGATGAGCCAAACGGCCGGCCGGGGTTCGCCCGGGGGAAACAGCGGGCGGCCGGTGCGGGAGAGGATCGCGACGATCTCCTCCTTGAGCAGGTCGATAATCTGGTCCCCCTCGGTGAGCCGCCGCTCCCGCGCGGCCTCTTTCACGCGGGCAATGAGGCGTTCGGTGGCGGGCAGGCCAACATCGGCCTGGACGAGGATCTCCTCAATGTCCTCAAGGAGATCGTCGTCGATGGCGCGCCGGCGAACAACCTCGCTGAGCCGGCCGAGGAGCTTGTCCTTGGTGCGGGCCAGCGAATTCTTGAGCTTGTCGAGCGGATTGAACAAGGCCATGGGCGCGGTCAACTCGCGTTATCGGATTCGGCGTCCGGAGCCGCCGGTTGTTGGAGGCGGTCGCGGATCACCTGGGGCAGCTCGAATTCCGGTTCCGGCTCCCGGTCCTTTGTGGACGGGCGCGGGCGCGGCGGTTCCGGTTCCCCGGCGCCTGCGCGCGCCCCGATCTCGATCGGCCGCTCGGTGTCGACCGTCGTAGTGCCCGCGTCGTCGGAACTGAAGCGAACGGCGACGAGCTGCGAGATGCCGGGTTGTCCCATGGTCACGCCGTAGAGATTGTCCGCCGCCGCCATCGTGATCTTGTTGTGGGTGATGATGATGAACTGCGTCTGCGCGGAGAAAGTGTCGATGATGCGGAGGAAGCGCCGGCAGTTGGCATCGTCGAGCGGCGCGTCGATCTCATCGAGAATGCAGAACGGCGAGGGTTTGACCATGTAGAGCGAGAAGAGGAGGGAGATGGCGGTGAGGGCCCGCTCGCCGCCCGACATCATCGTGATCGAAAGGAGTTTCTTGCCCCGCGGGCGGGCCGTGATGTCGATGTCGCTCTCCAGCGGATCGTCGGGATCGATCATGCGGATGTCGGCCTCGCCGCCCGAGAAGAGCTCGACAAAGAGCTTGCGGAAGTTGCCGCGCACCTGTTCGAAGGTGTCGTGGAAGAGCTTGCGGGCCGTCTGGTTGATCTTGTTGATCGTCGTCTGCAGGTCGTTGCGGGCGGTCGTGAGGTCGGTGAGCTGCTCGCCGAGGAATTTCTCCCGCTCGGCGGCCGTCTTGTATTCTTCGAGAGCCAGGAGGTTGACCGCGCCGAACTCTTTGAGGCGCTCTTTCTGCTCGGCGAGGATGTGGACGGCATCCTGATCGTCGACGGCCGGGTCGGGCTTGGGCGCCTCGATCGCGGCGACGTCGACTCCGTAGTCCTCGCGGACGCGGTCGCCGATGGCGCGGGCCTCCGACTCCAGCGTGTTCAGGCGCATCTCCTTTTCGTGGCGGCGGTCGGAGAGGGATTCCCGTTCGGCGCGGAGTTCCTTGAGCTGTTTCTCGCAGCCGGTGAGCCGGTCCATAATCTCGGCCTGCTCGGCGCGGAGGGCCGCCTGCTGATCGGTGACGCGGGTGCGTTCCGCGAATGTCTCGCGGAGCGCGGCCTCGAGCTCATTGATGCGCCGGGCGCTGTCGGAAATCTCCTGTTCGGCGCGGCCGATCTCCTCGGTCTTCTCGGCCGTGGCGCGGGCGATCTCATCGAGCAACTCCGCGACGTGGGTCCGGCGGCTTTCGGTCTGCTCGATGCGGCTGCGGGCCTCGACCGCCGCGACCTGCAGGCGGGAGACCCGATCGGCGGCCAGCACGGCGGCACGCTCGAGGTCGGCCAGACGCTCGTCGGTAGCCGTCATCGTGCTCACCAGGCTGTCCTTCTGACCCGCCAGGCGGCTGTGATCGAGGCCGAGGCTGTACTGCCGGTGGCGGATGCGTTCGAGCTTGTCGCCGGCCTGGCGGCGCTCGCGGTCCATGCGCTCGAGATCGGCCTGCAGCGTGCGCTGACGGAACTCGATTTCGGCGATGGCGGCGCGGGCCGCTTCCATTTCTTCGGCGATATCCTCGATCCCCCGGGCGAGCGATCCCGACTCGGCCCGGGCGGCGGCGATCTGCGCCGTCACCTCGTTCTTGCGGCGGTGGGTGTCAGCCTGCCGGGCCTGGAGCTCGTCGATCTCCCGCTGCTGCTCGGCCACCTTCTCCTTGCGCCGGAACAGCGGAAAAGCGTCATCGGAGCCGCCGGCGATGATGTTCTTGGCATACACCCGGCCGTCCGTGGACACCGCCTGGAAGCCGAAGGGGAGGCGTTCGAGAATGGGCGCCGGGTCCTGGCCGGCGGCGAATACCGCGGTGCGGGCGAGAACGGCCTCCATGAGCGGGCGCAGGTTGTCGGCTGTCGAGATGAACTGGTCGAGCCAGCCGATGAACTGCGGGTAGGCCGAGAGGTCGGGCCGGCGCGTGACCGGATTGAGCATGCCGGTATCAGGCACGAGGATGCCGATGCGGCCCCGGCTCTCGGCGCGGAGGTGGTCGATGATCCGCTCGGCCGTCTCGCGGCGGTCGCAGATCAGGTACCCCGCCATGTCGCCGAGGGCCGCCTCGGCCGCGATCTCCAGACCGTCCTGCGGTACGAAGCGGTCGGCGACCGTGCCGAGGACGCCCTCCCAGCGGTCCGCCTCCTCGAGCACGGCGACCACGCCCGACTTGTACCCGTCGAATTGCAGGATCATGTCCTCAAGGAGATGCTTGCGCGCCTGGCCGGCCTCGAGCGAGGCGGCCAGCGAGGAGAGCTCCTCGGCCAGTTCGCCGCTGAGGTCAAGGAGGGATTCGAGCCGAACCGTGAGATCGGCGAGCGCCTGCTCGGCCGAGGCCTTGCGCGCCGTCACGTCGGCGAGCTTCTGCCGGGCCGCGGCGAGTTGATCGGCTGCCGTCTGCGCCTCGCCGCGATGGCTCTCCATTTGTCCGCGGAAGTCCTCCAGAAGCGCGGCCAGTTCCTGCTCCTGTTCGCGGAGGGTGTCTTCCTCGGCTTTGCCCGAGGAGAGCTTGCCCTCGAGTTCGAGGAGGCTGCGGTTCTCGGTTTCGCGCGAGGCGCGGGCGGCCAGGAGGTTGCGGTCGGCCTCCGCCTGGGCGTTCTCGGCGTCGGCCACCTGCCGGGCGGTGTCCTCGAACTCGGCGCGCTGCCGCTCGCCCAGGGCGGTGGCCTCGGACTGCTGCCGGTCGAGAACCGCGGCCCGCTCGCGCATGGCCGCCAGCTCGCGCTCGTTGCGCTCGACGAGGGCGCGCGCGCTGTGGCGCTTCTCGGTCAGAACGGAGATTTCCTTTTCCAGAGCGTGGGCGCGTTCGGTCACCTCGTAGACCGCGGCGCCGATCTCCACCAGGTGGTGCTCCAGCTCGGTCTGCCGCCGGCGCTCGGATTCGATGTCGGCCGAGAGGCGGTCGACCGTCGTCTGGCCCCGGGTCATGCCGTCGGCGAGTTCATCGAGGACGGCGCGCAGCTCGCGCTTCTCCGCCTCGATCGCCCGGACGCGGCGGGCGCCGAGATACAACTCCCAGGCCTTCACCTGGTCGAGCTCCTGCTGGTAGCGCTCGGCCTTGCGGTACTGGCGCTTGAGCGAGCGAACCTGGGTCTGGACCTCGGCGTAGATGTCCTTGAGGCGCAGGAGGTCGTTCTCGGTGGCCTCGAGCTTCCGCAGCGCTATGCGCTTGCGCTGTTTGTACTTGGTGATGCCGGCCGCCTCCTCGAAGAGGAAACGGCGCTCCTCGGCTTTGTCGGAAATGACGGCATCGATCATGTCCTGCTGGATGACTGAGTAGGAGTGGGCCCCCACGCCGGTGTCGTAGAAGAGCTCCTGGATGTCCCGGAGGCGGCAGGGAACGCGGTTGAGGAGGTATTCCGATTCCCCGCTGCGGAAGAGGCGGCGCGTGATCTGAACCTCGGAATACTCGGTCGGGAGAATGCCGCGGTCGTTGACAACCGTGAGCGAGACCTCGGCCATGCCCATCGGCTTGACCTCGGCCGTGCCGTTGAATATGACCTCCTCCATCTTGGCGCCTCGGAGGAGGGAGGTTTTCTGTTCGCCAAGGACCCAGCGCAGCGAGTCGAGAATGTTGGTCTTGCCGCAGCCGTTGGGCCCGACGACGGCCGTGATGCCGTGGGAAAAGTGGACTGTAGTTTTGTTGGCGAACGATTTGAAGCCGAGGATATCAAGTTTCTTGAGATACACCATGCCTCCGATCATCGGGGGGCGGTCCGGCCGGTTCGTCTTTCGGACGACCGTCGATCAACAGCCGCAGCGTGTCGAGAAGAGACCGGTAGATGTTGCGCTCATCCCGCAGGTACCGCGTCTTGATTTGCAGGTTGTAGTAGGGGCAGCCGAGGTGGTTGCCGCGCCCGATGCGCACCGCCTGGGGCAGCGAGAGGAGCACGCTCGAGGTGAAATCGGTCGCCTCCAGACCGAAGTCGATCACGACGTCGAAGCGGTAGTCCTGGAGAAACTTCAGATAGCTCTTCCGGGCCAGCCCGCTCCAGTTGAGCTGGTCGGCCGACGGGGTGAGGATGTTGAACCCTTTGCGGGGGAAGATGTCGGCGATCTGAAGGCCGGGGGCGGTGAGCAGGGTGATGTCGGCGGTCTTGAACAGGTCACGGATTTCCGGAAGGAACTGCTTCACGGTCGTCAGCTCGCGGAGCTCGGCGGGGAGACAGACGAGGATTTTGCGCACCGTGCGGAGAGCCTCGGGGTACTGGAATGTCCCCGGCGTCATCTGCTTGCGCAGGCGGCTCAACTGGGAGCGCGCTGTGAATCTCTTTATGCCGGCCAACATGTCAGGGCGTCGCTCCTCCCGCGGGCGGGGCCGGCGCCGCCGGAGCGCCGCCGGAATCGGCGGGCGCGAGAGTATCGGCGGTGTCGGGGCGCGCAGCGGTGAAAATGGAATCCAGATTGGCCTGTGTAATCTCCACCAGCGAGATGCGCCCGGTCTCCGGCGAGGCCAGGTCAACCGGGCGGCCGTTCAGCTCGACGGTCACTTTGGAGGGGACGGCGATCGACACCAGCAGCCGGTGGCGCGCCGATATGAGCACGTCCTCCTGGGGCCTCAGGTTGCGGACGACGGACGTGTCGCCGTCGGCAAAGACCGTCGTCCAGGCATCCCCCTTCGAGTTCAGCCGCAGGCGCAGCGAGTCGGAGGGCCGGTAGGGAGGAACGGTCCAATTGTAGTTGCGGTACGCGGTCTGCAGACGCGCCTCCTCGCTTGCGTCGACCGGCTGCGTGCTGTCGGCGCGGAGCAACTGGGTGACCGCGAAGTATCCGCCCGCCAAGATGACGAGAGCGGCCGCGACCGACCCGATGACCACCAGCGTGCGGCCCTTCCTGCCCGCGGCGGCCGGTTCGGCCGCCGCCGACTCGGCGAACGATTCGGCGGCCGACGGAGGGGGCGGCGGGGCCGCTTGCGGCGCCGGCTGCGCCTTGCCTTTCTTCGCCTTCCGCGGTTCCGGAACCTCTATCTCAGTCATGTCGGCTTTGATGGCATCCATGGTGGCCGCATAGTCGATACCGAGAGACTCGGCGTAGGTCTTGGCAAACAGATTGAAATAGACCGGCGAGGGAAGGGCGGCCGGGTTGCCCGCCTCCAGCGCCCGCAAGTTGGCCTCGGAAATCCGGAGGCTGGCGGCGAGATCCTCAAGCCGCATCCCCTGGCGTTCCCGCTCCAGCTTGAGCAATTCTCCAAATTTTGTCTCTAACTCACCCATGTGCAGTATCTTACAGATGTTCCAACTGACTGATCGCTTCTCCGGCGAGCTGCTCGACGAGCGTTCGAGGGAGACCTATGACAGTATCCAGATTCCCATCAATTCTGTCAACTAAAAACGCCCCCATTCCCTGAATGCCGTAGGCCCCCGCTTTGTCCATCGGCTCGCCGGTGGCGATGTAGTCGCGAAGCTGGGCGGCGGTGACCGGCCGGAAATACACCTCGGTGGTCTCGTAGCCGGAGGCGAGCAATCGGCGGTCGGCGGTCCAGGCGATCGCCGTGGAGACCACGTGGCGCGTGCCCGAGAGGGCGGAGAGAATGGCCAGCGCCTCGGCGCTGTCGGACGGTTTCTCCAGGACGTCGTCGCCCAGAATGACGATCGTGTCGCAGGTGAGCCCGACCTGATCCGGGGCCAGGCGGGGCATGAGCCAGCGCGCCTTGTCCTCGGCCAGTCGGCAGGCGTAGGCAAGCGGAGGCTCGCCGGGGAGGCGGCGCTCCTCGACCTCCGGGATCAACTGGTCGAATGCCACGCCCATGCCGCGAAGCAGGGTGAGGCGCCGCGGCGACCTGGACCCCAGGACGAGCCGGCGGCGGCGCGCGAGCCGCTCAAGCTGCGGGTACGCCATGTTCGAGGATAAATGTAACCGGGCCATGGTTGGTGAGGCTGACGTCCATGTGGGCGCCGAACACGCCCGTGGCGACGGTGAGGCCGGTGTCCCGGAGAAGTTCCACGAAACGGTCGTACAACTGCTCCGCCCGGTCGGGCGCCATCGCGCCGTCGAACGAGGGCCGGCGGCCGCGGCGGGTATCGGCGTAGAGCGTGAACTGCGAAACGACCATCATCTCGGCGCCCACCTCCAGCGCCGAGCGGTTCATCTTGCCGGCCTCGTCCTCAAAAATGCGCAGGTTGACGATCTTGTCCGCGAGCCAGGCGCACGAAGCCTCGGCGTCGCCGCTGACGGTGCCGAACAAGAGCAGCAGGCCCGGACCCGCGGCGGCATGAAGGCGGCCGCCGATCCGGACTTCGCAGCCGGTCGTGCGCTGGAGGACAACTCTCATCGGACAGTCTCCACTTAAGTCCCTGAATATAGGCGGCGGCGGCAAAAAGACAACGGGAAACGGCGCGCCGGCCCGCGCAAAAAGACTTGCCCCGTGCGCGCCGCCGCCGTTCTTTGCCGGCATGTTCACTCCGACAGTACTTGGCATCGACATCGGCTCGGTCACGGTGAAGACTGTTCGACTGGACGATGGGGGGGCGGTCCGCAAGCGCTACGAGCGATTCCGCGGCGGACCGTTCGAAACCCTGCAGCGCATCCTTCGGGAAGACCACGCCGACCTGGTGGGACGCCCGGTGGCGCTGGGGCTGACGGGCATTGGCGGCAAGACCGCGCAGGGGATTCTGGGCGGGAAATTCTTCGGCGAGATCGCCTCGATCGCCGCGGGCAATTTCCATGTCTGCCCGGACGTGCGGACCGCCATCGAGATGGGGGGCGAAGACTCCAAGCTGCTGGTGCTGGACGGACGGCGGCGGACGGTGAGCGATTTCGCCATGAATGCGCAGTGCGCGGCGGGCACGGGGTCGTTTCTCGACCAGCAGGCGGGGCGGCTGAAGATTTCGATCGAGGATGAGTTCGGCCGGTTGGCGCTGAAGTCGAAGAAGCCGCCGCGCATCGCCGGGCGGTGCTCGGTCTTCGCCAAATCGGACATGATCCACCTGCAGCAGATCGCCACGCCCGACTACGACATCGTGGCCGGGCTGTGTTTCGCCGTGGCGCGCAATTTCAAGAGTTCGATCGCGCGGGGGAAACGGTTCGACCGGCCGATCGCGTTCGAGGGGGGGGTGGCGCACAACCCCGGAATGATCCGGGCCTTCACCGAAATCCTCGGCCTCGCCCCGGGCGAACTGATCGTCCCGGAACACTTCGAGGTCATCGGCGCGCTCGGCGCGGCCCTCCTGGCGGCCGAGGACGGCGACGCCCTCTGCGAGTTCCCGCCCGACCGGATCGCCTCCTACCACCGGTTTCGGGCGGTCGCGGAATCGGGGCGGCCCGCCCTCGCTTTTCGCGCGCCGGAGAGCAAGCACTACGGTGTGACGCTGGCCGACCGGCCGAGCGACATCGAGGGGCGCGAGGTGTTTCTCGGAATCGACGTCGGGTCGCTCTCGACCAACGTGGTCCTGATCGACGCCGACCGCCGCGTGATCGCCCGGCGCTACCTCATGACCGAGGGGCGGCCGATCGAGGCCGTGCGCCGGGGAATCGAGGAAATCGGCGCCGAGGTGGGCGGCCGGGTCCGGGTGAAAGCGGTCGGAACAACCGGTTCGGGCAGATACCTGACCGGCGACTTTGTCGGGGCCGACGTCGTGCGCAATGAAATCACGGCCCAGGCGACGGCCGCCGTCAACATCGACCCGACCGTCGACACCATCTTCGAGATCGGCGGACAGGATTCCAAGTATATCTCGATCGACGACCGGGCGGTCGTGGACTTCGAGATGAACAAGGCGTGCGCGGCCGGGACCGGATCGTTCCTGCAGGAGCAGGCGGAGAAACTCGACATCAACATCGAGCGGGAGTTCGGCGAGCGGGCGCTGGGCGCAAAGTGCCCCGTCGGGTGCGGGGAGCGCTGCACGGTCTTCATGGAGTCCGACCTCGTGGCCCACCAGCGGACGGGGGCCGGGAAGGACGATCTGCTCGCCGGCCTGGCCTACTCTATCGCCGCCAACTACCTCACCAAGGTGGTCGGGGACCGCCGAATCGGAGACCGCATCTTCTTCCAGGGCGGAGTGGCCTGGAACAAGGCCGTGGTGGCGGCTTTCGAAAACCTCACGGGCAAGACCGTCACCGTGCCGCCGCACCACGACGTCACGGGGGCGATCGGGGCGGCGATCCTGGCCATGGAGAAAGTCGCCGAACCGGGCTTCCGCACCCGCTTCAAAGGGTTCGATCTGCACAAACGGCGCTACGACCTCTCCTCTTTCGCCTGCGAGGACTGCTCCAACCAGTGCGAGATCCACAAGGTGGAAATCGAGGGAGAGGAGCCGCTCTTCTACGGTGCGCGGTGCGAGAGGTACGACGTGAGCCGCCGCGACGACCGGCCGTTGCCGCCGGACTACCTGACCTGGCGCCAGCGGCTGTTGTTCCGACGGTATGTCGAGGTCCCCGCGCCCGCCCGCTGGCGCGGACGGGTGGGGATTCCGATGGTGCTCCACTTCTACGAGTACTACCCGTTCTGGAAGGCGTTCTTCGAGTCCGCCGGATTCCAGGTGGTGCGGTCGGGGATGTCGAGCGGGGCGATCGTGGACGACGCGCTCGAGCTGTTCACCGCCGAAACGTGCTTCCCGATCAAGCTCGTCTACGGGCACGTGAACGCCCTGCTGCAGCGCAAGGTGGATTACATCTTCCTGCCGTCGCTCATCAAGGTGGCGGACCAGGATGAGGACGACGCCGAGGGGGCCTACATCTGCCCCTACGTGCAGAGCATCGGGTCGCAGCTGGAGGCGCGGTTTGATTTTGCCGCCGAAGGGGTGAAATTCGTCAGCGCGCAGATTTCGCTGAGCCACTCGGTGGCCGTGCTGCAGCAGAAACTCAAAGGACTGGTCCGGGAATTCGGGCTCTCGGAGCGGGAATTCAACCGCTCGGTGGCCGCGGGCCTGAAAGCCTACCGGTCCTACCGGCAGGGCGTGCGGGAGGCGGGAGAGCGGGCCCTGCGCGAGCTGGGCGCCGACGAGCGGATGCTGGTCGTGGTCAGCCGCCCCTACAACGGGTTCGACCGGCGGCTGTCGCTGGACCTGCCGGACAAGCTCCGCAACCTCGGCTACCGGGCGATCCCGATCGACTTCCTCCCGGCGGAGCAGGCGGATTCCGAGTTCCCCTATATGTACTGGCGCTACGGCCGGCGGATCCTCCAGGCGGCCGACTTCATCCGGAAACACCCCGGTCTCTTTGCCGTCTACATCACCTCGTTCGGGTGCGGACCGGACTCCTTCATCACCCACTTCTTCCGCAAGCAGATGGCGGGGAAGCCGTACCTTCAACTGGAATTGGACGAGCACTCGGCGGATGCAGGACTGGTGACGCGGTGCGAGGCCTTCGTCGACTCCCTTCGGTTCTACCGGTACACGCCACCGGTCGGCAGTTTCAGTGTGGGGCGCGACGAATTCCGCCCCTTCGAAAAGACGATCTATATCCCGAACATGTGCGACCACGCCTACGCCCTCCGGGCGGCCTTCGCGCGCTACGGGCTGACGGCTGAAGTCCTCGACGAGCCGGACGAGTTGACGCTCGAGTACGGCAAGAAGTTCACCTCGGGCAAGGAGTGCTTCCCCTGCGTCGTGACCACCGGGGAGTTCATCCGGCGCGTGCGGCGGCCGGATTTCGACCGCAAGCGCTCGGTTTTCTTCATGCCGGGGGCCGACGGACCGTGCCGGTTCGGTCTGTACTCGCCCTTTCACCGCATGGTGCTCGATGATCTCGGGTTCACCGACGTGCCGATCTATTCGCCCAATTCGAAGGATGGATACGAAGACGGGTTCGGGCTGCAGGGGACGGATTTCCGGAAGACCGCCTGGCGGGGGCTGGTGTTCGTGGACGGCCTCCAGAAAATGCTGCTGCGGACGCGGCCGTACGAGCGCACGCCGGGGGAGGCGGAGAAGGTGTACTACCATTTTCTCGCGCGCATGGATCGCGCGCTGGTGCACGACGAATCGCTCACGGAGCTCGGACGGGAGGCGGCGCGGGCGTTCCGACAATTGCGGGCGGAGGGACCGGACCGGCCGCTCGTGGGCCTGGTCGGCGAGATCTATCTCCGGCACAATCGCTTTTCGAACAACCACCTCATCGGAAAACTCGAACAGCAGGGGATTGAGGTGCGGCTGGCTACTTTCACCGAATGGCCCCTCTACACCTCCCTGACGTTCCGCCGCGACTCGTGGCTGGAGCGCGACTGGAGGAACACGCTCAAGGGAACGCTCCAGGTGATATCGCAGACGCGGATGGAGCACAGAATTCTGGCGGCCATGAGCGAAGAGTTTGACCTGCGGCACGACTACCCGGTCGAGCGCGTGATGAAACTGGCAAGCCGCTACCTGTCGATCGATTTCAAGGGGGAGGCGATCCTCTCGATCGGCAAGGCGATCGAGATGGTGCAGGAAGGGGCGGCCGGGATCGTGAACGCCATGCCGTTCAACTGCATGCCCGGCACCATCGTGTCGTCGCTGTCGCGCCGGGTCGCCGAGGATCTCGGGCAGGTCCCCTGGCTGAATATCAGCTACGAGGGACTTCGCGACTCGGGGGAGGAGACGCGCCTCGAGGCGTTTGCCGAACAGGTGCGGACGTTCGCGCGGGCAAGCGGGGGCGCGGCCGAGCGAGCGCCGATCGAAAGCCGACCGAACGGCTCCGCTTAGGCCGGCGGATTTCGCTTGGCGGGCCGAGACACGGGCGATATCATTGTGTCTTGCGCCGGAAGCGCCGAAGGAACCGCCGGCGCGAAGATGTGTTACAGCAGACAACGTGGTGACGCCTGACAGATACGGAGGACTACAGTCATGAGCAAGCCGATTACGGTGACCGATGATTCATTCGAGCAGGAAGTGATTCAGGCCGACAAGCCGGTGATCGTCGACTTCTGGGCGACCTGGTGCGGACCGTGCAAAATGATCGCGCCCATCCTCGAGGAAGTCGCCCGGGAGTATGCCGACCGGGTGAAGGTCGCCAAGATCGACGTGGATTCGAATACCGAAGTGGCGCGCAAGTTCGGGATCATGTCGATTCCCTCGCTGATCTTCTTTAAGAACGGCGAGGAACTGGATCGGGTGGTGGGGGCGATTCCGAAGTCGCAGTTGACGCAGCGGTTGGAGAAAGTTCTCGCCTAGAATTCGATTCTCGGCAGTGCAGGCACAGGCGCCGGCGGCCACTGAAGCCGTCGGCGTTTTTGCGCCCACCCCTCCGGCGGCCCCGCGCGGAACTTTTGGCGGGGGCCGCCGATTACAGAAGCAGACGGCCCGTGCCGAGAGCGCGGACAATGGACTTGATTTTTCCCGGAGGACAGCGCTAGTATATGAGTTGGTACGACATCGCAGTTCTGGCGGTTTTTCTGGTTGTCTGGCTGGTGCTGATCACGCGAGTCCTGCCCAAATTCGGCGCGGGCTGACTGCCCGGGCGCTGTGATCTTCCGGTGGAAGATAAACGGGATCAACAGGATACAACCGACGAGGCGGTACGGAAAGAAGCGCCCGACAGAAATTGACGGATGCGCTCATGATCGGATCCGGCACGGCAACCGATATCTAAGACGGATGAGGCAGTATCAGCAATACGACGGGCCGGCGCGCGGGATGAGTTTTGGTCCGGGCGGAGTCTCCCCCTGGATCAAGTGGATGTTTATTGTCAATGGGGGGATGTACGTTCTCCAACTCATCTTCCCGGTGATCACCTCCTACCTCGGGCTCACCCCGGCCCGGTTCTTCCGCGAGTTTCCGATCTGGCTGCATACCCCGCTGACCTACATGTTCCTCCACGGCGGGTTCCTCCACGTCGCTTTCAACATGTTCGCGCTGTGGATGTTCGGGACCGAAATCGAGCAGACGTGGGGGACCGGCGCGTTCCGGCGCTTCTACCTGCTGGCCGGGTTGTCGGGCGGGGCGGCCACGCTGGCGCTGAACTCCGGACAGGCGGCGGTGACTGTGGGCGCCTCGGCCGCGATCTACGGCGTGCTCGTGGCCTACTGGTTCATGTTCCCCAACCGGCTGCTGTATATCTACTTTCTGGTGCCGGTCAAGGTCAAGTACGCCATTCCCGGGATGATCGTGCTCGTGTTTCTCGCCGGGGGACCGAGCATCGCGCACATGGCGCACCTGGGCGGTGCGCTGTTCGCGGTCGTCTACATGAAGACCGACTGGCGGTGGCTGCGCTTCGGGCGCTCAATTAAAAACTTGCGTCATCGCCGCCAGGAGGCCAAGCTTCAAAAAAACAGGGAAAGGGCCGAGGACATAATGAAACGGGTCGACGCCATCCTCGACAAAATCAACGAGGTCGGCATCGACAACCTCACGCCGGAGGAACGGAGGTTCCTCGAAGAGGCGTCATCGCAGCTATCGGGCAAGCCCGGGGAAGACAAGTAGCGAGAATGCGAAAAAAAGTATTGCTGGCGGAACGGTCCGATGCGACCCGGAGTGTGGCGGAGACGATCCTGCGCCAGCACGGCTACGACGTGGTGGCGGTCACCGAGAGCGACGCGGCCGTGCAGGTGCTCCAGACCGGAAAACCGGACCTCGTGCTCGTGGGAGCCGACCTCATATATCAGGACGCCCCGCTCTACCGGAGCGCCGCCGACGGTACCCAGGGCTCCCGAGCTCCCGTGCTGGTGATCGCCGAGGCGGGCCGGGAGGTGCCGGGAGTGGCGGCCGGGGCGGTGATCGCATCTCCTTTTCACCCCCGCGATCTGCTGGACCGGGTGACCGCGTTTGTGCAGTCGGGCGGCGCGGGCGATCCGCTCGAGGCGTTCAGCGATGACCTGCTGGACAGCGCCCTCGGGATGGGCGCGACCGGGCCGATCGACGTCACCGCGTCGGAGGTGATGGAACGGACGCAGCAGACCGGCGCCCTGCGCGGGCTGTCCCGCGAGGAGGGGATAGCCGCCTACGGGCGCGGCGACGACAACGATGACGCGAACAGGACGGGCCGCGTCGAGTCCATCATGATCACCGAGGAAGCGACCGACATTCGCCGGCCGGGAACCGGCAAGGTGGCGCGGACGGCGCCGCCGGCGGCCGACGATACCGGCGGGCTCGACATCCTCCCGAATCAGTACGGGCTGAGCGGACCGGGCGAATTTTCCGGCGGATCCGGCTCGGACTCCGACTCGGCCCACGATTACCACTGGTTTGTCAGCGAAATGCAGCGCGAGGCCAACGCCCCGGCGGAGAGCGGAACGGCGCGCCCCGCGGCCGGTCCGGCGCCGGCCGAAGAACTCACCTTCACCGACCCGGCCTCCACCCTGGAGCGCTTCAACCCGGCAACCTATCCCGATTCGCGAAAGAAGGGGGAAACCGCCGGAGTGGAGCGCTTCATCGACGAATTCAAGCGGGAAATCGAGCGCTTCCAGGCCGAGGAGCCCGAGAGCCTCACGCTCCAGGAGACGCCTCCCCGGAAGGCGGAGGCGGCTTCGTGGGAAGAGGTGGTCGAGAACGTGACGCCCGACCGGGTGGCGCTCTTCACCCGGCAACTGGCGGCCGAACTGGCCGAACGGATCGCCGCGAAAATTGTCGGCAAGCTCGATGCCGACAAACTCGCCCACCTGATCAAGACCGAAGTTATCGCGCAGTTGCGGACCCGGAAGGACCGTCAGGCGTAAAACCCTCGACGAGGCGTTCTGCGGATGGGACGCCGACAGACGGCGGAGTGTTCAGCCAGGATTGACAGCACTATGAATGGATCAGACCGGCGGCGGAGCCGCCGTTCCTTCATGCTCCTCTCCCTTGTTCCCGCCCTCGCCCTCATGCTCGCGGCGCCCGTGTCGGGCGGACAAATGGATTTCGGCGGAGGGGCCGAGGAACCGAACATCGCGGTCTCGACGGTCCTGTCGGTGACGGCGGCGGCGGCAGGGGAATCCTGCACTGCGGCGGTCGTGCTGGACATCCCGCCGCCGTGGCACGTCAACTCGGCGCATCCCCGCGACGAGTACCTGATTCCTGCGAAGGTGGAGTTCGACACCGTTCCGGGAATCACCCCGGGCCGTCCGGCGTACCCGGCGGGGCAGCCGGTCCTGCTGCTGGGCGACACGATGGATGTCTACAGCGGCCGCACCATCATCCCCTTCACGATTGCCGTCTCGGCCGGCGCGGCCGGGTCGGCGACCCTGGCGGTCCGGGTCACCTACCAGCCTTGCAACGACATTGAGTGCCGTGCGCCCCAGACAGTCGCGGCCGCCCTCCGGGTGCCGGTCGCGAGCGGGGGGGTTCCGGCCAACGAGGCGATCTTCGGCACAACGGCGGCCCCGGCGACCCCGGCGGCCCCGGCGACGGATACCTTGGAGAGCCGCTCCGGAGCGGACGCGCCGGCGGAGGAGGAGAGCGACCTGGCGCGGCTCGTGCGCGAACACGGGTTCTGGGGCTACTTCCTCGCGCTCGGACTCGCCTTTATCACCGGGCTTTTGCTCTCGTTCTCGCCCTGCACCTACCCGATGATCCCGATAACGGTGAGCGTGTTCGCGGGGCGGGAGCGGTCGATGGGGCGGGGGTTCGGGCTCTCGCTCGTGTACGTCGTGTCGATGGCGGTGGTGTACGGCGTCATGGGGCTGATCGTCTCGCTCGTGGGCGGGGTGTTCGGGGCGTGGCTGGCCAGTCCGCCGGTGGTCATCGCCATCGTGGCCGTCTTCATCGTATTTGCGCTCTCGATGTTCGGGCTGTACGAATTGCAGGTGCCGCTGGCGCTGCGCAGCAAGCTCGGCGCACGGGCGGGCGGGGGCGGCCTCTTCGGCGTCATGGTCCTGGGCGTGGTGGCTGCGCTCGTCGTGTCTCCCTGCGTCGGTCCCTTTGTCGCCGGGATCCTCATCTACGTTGCGACCAGCGGCTCGCCCGTGATCGGGTTCCTCGTGCTGTTCGTGTTCGCGATGGGTTTGGGGACGCTCTACCTGCTGATCGGCACATTCTCCTCGGCCATCAGCAAGCTGCCGGGTTCGGGGGAGTGGATGGAGTCGGTGAAGAAGTTCTTCGGGTTCGTCCTCCTGCTCATGGCGCTGTACTTTTTGCGGACGTTGCTGGCGCCGTGGGTGACGGCGCTGCTGGCCGGGCTGCTCCTGGTCGGCTACGGCGTGTTCGGCGGGGGGATGGACCGGCTGACACCGCGCTCGCCGTTTTTCCCGCGGCTCAAGAAATTCCTCGGCGTGCTCGCGCTCGTGATCGGAATCGCGCTGCTCGTGGGCGTGCTGGTGTCGACGGGGGTGGTGCTGCCCGACCTCGCCCGGCGGCTCCCGGCCGCGGGCGCCGCGGCGCCGCCGCAGCACCTGATCGCCTGGGAAACCGATCTCCCGCGGGGCCTGGCGCGCGCCCAGGGCGAGGGAAAGCCGGTGGTCATCGACACCTGGGCGACGTGGTGCGCGAATTGCCGCGTGCTCGAGAAGAAGACTTTCGGGAATCCGGACGTGGCCGCGAAGGTGGCGGAGCGGTTCGTGCCGATCAAGGTCCAGCTCGAGAGCGCCGACAGCGAGGCCACGAGAGCGTTCATGGCGCGCTTCGGCATGAGCCACTACTCGCTGCCGACGACGCTCCTTCTGGATTCGCAGGGAACGGTGCGGCGGGTGCTCCGCGGCGTGGTCGGGCCGGACGAGATGATCGCGGCGCTGGCCGGCGTGCGCTGACCCCGCCCCGCTTCAGGCGCCGCGGCCCGCTCCCTCTCCGCGCGCTTGCGCGCCCGCTCTCCCCGACCGCTTTTCCGGAAATTCTCTTTCGGCGAACCTTGACGCCGCCGAATCCCGGCATGTATATTCCGGCGTGACAGAGGACCCTAACTCGTAAGGGACGTATGGCCCGGACAAAGAAGAACGATTCAGTCATCGCCGTGTGCGTCCAGGAGCCGACTGAAGACGGATCGCAGATGGAGCTCGGCGCCATCCAGGGCGATTCCCTGCGCTTTCTCCACCAGGCTTTCATTACCGACACGATCAACCACGCTCTCGATGCCGATGTCGACGTGCGCCTGTACTATGCCGAACTGCCGGAGCGCGAGCGATTGGTCGGGATCATAACGGAGTACCTCAGGAAGAAATCGAGCGGCAAGCGGGCGACCGCGCTGAAAAATCGGTTCCAGGGGGTGAAGCTGCCGATGGAGCGGTGGGGCCTGCGAATCGAGAAGGTGTTTCAGGACGCCTTCGCGGCCGGCTACAGGCACGTGCTCGTGATCGGCAGCCGGACCCCCACGGTCAAGACCGACCAGATGTGCCGCGCCCTGCGCATGCTGCGGGAGTCGGACGCCGTGTTCGGGCCCACCCCCGAGGGGCGATACTACGTGATCGGAATGTCGTCGGAGTACCGGGTGAAGCTGTCCGAGTTCGACTGGAAATCGCCGTCGATCTACCACGACGTGTCGAACGCGTTCACCGAGCAGGAGCTGCGCTGGGCGGAGCTGGAAATCTGGTACTGCGTCGAGGATCCCGACGAACTGGAACTCATGGTGCGGGACATCAACCAGTTTCGCTTCGAGGGAGACGAGCTGTCGGCCCGCGAGACGGAGCTGGTGATCGAGCGCCTGCTTTCGCGGATGGAGTGAGTGGTGGAACGACGCCTGCAGCGCCTGAGCTGGCTGCGCATCAGGGAACTGGTGCCGGCGGAGATTGACACGGCCGTGCTGCCGGTGGGGACGGTGGAGGCGCACGGCGCGGCCTGCCTCGGCACCGATATCTACATCCCCGAGGACATCGCCGGCCATATCGCCGAGCGCCTCAACGCACTGGTGGCGCCGACGGTCACTTACGGCATTACGAAGTCCCTCCTGCGCTACAACGGCGGCGCAACCGTCCGCCCGGAGACCTTCGGCGCCTACGTTCGCGACGTGCTCGACTCGCTGGCCGCCGCCGGCTTCCGCCACGTCATCGTCATCAACGGCCACGGCGGCAATAACGCCGTCCTGAAAGACGTCGCGTACGCCTTCCACGCCGAGCGCCGGGCGAACATCGCGGTCATCCACTGGTGGCAGCTGTGCGCGGATATGACCGAGAATTTCTTTGGCCACATCGGCGGGCACGCCGGGACCGACGAGACGGCGTACATCTGGGCGATGGATCCCGCCCTGGCCGACCGGGAGCGGTACGATCCGGATCTCGCCTACACGTTTAATCCGGGGGCCGATGTCTACCCGGTGCCGGGGACCATCCTCCTGTACAAGGCGGGGGAGGGGTACCCGGAGTTCGATGACCGGCGGGCGAAGGAATACCGGGAGAAAGTGATCGACGCGGTGGGGGAGTTCGCGGCGATGGTGCTCGGGCGGTGGCGAAAGTTCGGGCTGTAGGGGCGGCCGGCGCCGGCCCCGCGTGCGCCATCAAAACCGATCGATATACGTGATCCGCACTTCACGGGAGAAGGTGTCGGATTCGCGGCGATTGAGCGTCAGGTCCTTGGCGATAAACTCCAGCTGCAGATTATCGGTGAAGAGCCACTTCACCGCCATGCTCAGGTAGCCGCGGCCGCGGCCGGCGAACGTATAGGGCTCGCCGCCGGGGAGCGCGCTCGCGTCGTCATTGAGCGCCGCGTCCCACTCGGCGAAGAACGCGAGGTTGTACTTGAATGTGGCGTCGAAGCCGGCGAAGAAGTTGACGTCCGATTCATCGTCGACGTCGTTCTCCAGCGTGTAGTTGACGCCGAAATGGCCGCCCGCCGTCCACTGGTAGAAGTAGAAGCTGCGGCTGACGATGCCGTAGAAGCCGCGCGACTTGAACGTGTACCGCTTGAGATCGTCGTTGTACGGCCCGCTCCCCTGCGAGGCGAAGCCGAGGGCGACGGCGGGGAAGTACTCGAGCTCATCGACCACGCGGAACTTGATGTTGATGCCCATGTCGGGGTTCCAGTCGGGACTGGAGGCCGAGATGATGTCGATGCCTCCGTAGGAAAGCCCGAGCTGGAAGCGGTTGGAGAGGCCGATATCGATGTAGCCGGTCGCCGCACCGTACGGGGAGAGGCGGATGACGACGTCCCAGTAACCGCGGGGGAGGGTGCCGGCGGTGGGGATGTCGACCAGCCAGCGGGGCGGCAGTTCGTACAGGCTCGTGCTGCCGTGCGGGACGCGCTGGACGGGCTCCTGGGGTTGCGCGGCCGCGGGCCGAGCCAGCGCGCACAGCCCGACTGACAGGATAACAGCGGACAGACAGACAAAGCGGACTTTCATACACCGGCCTCGATTGCTCTCCGAATGATCAGTTACCGCAAGCAATAGCTCCGGCAGGGGGGCTAAAGCAACAAAAACATCGGAGGCGCCGCGCCCGCCGGTCAGTCAAGGCCGACCAGTTTGCGGAAGTGACGGAAGAGCTGCCCGGTGACGGGTCCCTGGGGGATTGTGCAGCCGCCGCCCGGCCCGCTGATGCCGCCGACCCCGATCACGAGCTTGGTGGAACTGGAAATGAAGACCTCGTCGGCGGCGCAGAGGTCTCTCAGGAAGGCGGGTCGCTCGGCGACGGGGAGTTTCAGGCGGCGGCATTCGCGCAGCACGATGCGGCGCGTGACGCCGTCGAGACAGCCTGACGAGAGCGGCGGCGTGTAGATGGTTCCGCGGTCGACCCAGAAGATGTTGGCCGAAGTGACCTCGGCAACTTCGTCGCGCTCGTTGAGCAGGAGGGCGTCGTCGCACCGCCGACGGTGCGCCTGGCGGAAGGCGGCGGCGTGGAGTGCGTAGGAGAGCGTCTTGATCCTGTGGAGGATCGAATTTTGGTCGACTCGGAAATCGGAGACCCAGAGACGGAACGGGACGGTCGGCATCCGGTGCGGACCGGCCGAGAGGATCACCTGCGGCCGGCCGGGCCGGCCGAACCAGCGGGCTGATTCGCCGGCGGTGATGGTCAGGCGGAGTTTCTTGATGCGCGCCGGATGGGCCCGCAGCGTCTTGACCATCCAGCGCTCAAGCTGAGCCGGTGTGACCGGCAGCTCGAGCCCGATAACCCGCGATCCCCGCTGGAGGCGGCGGAGGTGATCGCGGGGGAAAATTGGCCGATCGTCCACCGCCAGCAACATCTCAAACAGCCCCTCGGCGTACTGCAGCGAGTTGTCGAAGACCGAGATTATGGCCTCCCGCTTGGGGACCAGTCGGCCGTTAATCGTGGTGGTCGTCTTAACCATATGGCTTTCAGGGGGCTAAGGTACAACGGCGGCCGGGATTGTCAAGCAGCGAATAAGTCCACACCGCCGCCGCCGGGGAAGATTGCGCCTTCGAACGGGTATTAGGGACGACGGACCGGCGGCTGGCCAAGAGACGTAATCCCGGCGGGATCCGCACGGCCCCTGGCCGGCTGCGGTAAGTTGTTAAATTTCTGTTGCTTATGGCGGGCCGCGAGGAAAGATTGTGGAACTTCCAGGACTCTGGCGGGTACCAGAGACATAGCACGAAGGACGGGACGACGATGGCGAAAAACAAAGAGACCGAGAAAGAGATCGACTACAAACTCATGCACCGGGTGCAGGACGGCGACATGGTGGCTTTTAACGAGTTGGTCGAACGGTACAAGGACCGGCTGATGAACGTGATCGGTCGCATGTTGTCATCGCAGGAGGAAGCCGAGGATATCGTGCAGGAGACCTTTATTCGCGTCTACCAGCATCGGCAGTCCTTCAATTTCCAGCACTGTTTCTCAACCTGGATCTATACGATCGGACTGAATCTCGCCCGCAACGAGTTGCGGAAGCGGAAGCGGTTCAAACATTACGACATCACCGAGATGCAGGGGAACGAGGCGGAGTTCGCGGTCGAGATGAAACTCCCCAGCCGCCTCCCCCAGGTCATCGACGAAGCGGTGCAGGAACTCCCGGAGAAGTACCGGCTGGCGTTCATGCTCCGCGATCTTCAGGAGATGCCGTACGAAGAAGTGGCAAGAATTCTGAGCATACCGTTGGGGACGGTCAAGTCGCGAGTGAACCGGGCCCGCCTGATGCTCAGGGATAAGCTCTTACCCAAACTGGAGGGTCAGAATGCGCTGTCGAAGAACACGCTCCTTCCTGTCAGCCTACTGTAGAGAGGAACTCTCCGGCCGGCGGAAACTGGCGGTGAGCGAGCATCTATCGACCTGCCCCGAATGTCGCCGAGAGGAGAGCGAGTACCGTAGTCTCTTTGCCGCGGCCGAGCAGGTGAAGGCGCGCACGGTGTCGGCCGACTTCACCACCAAGCTGTTCCATCGGCTGGCGGAAGAGCGCTTCGCGGAAACGCGCACCAAGGCCTACCTGCCGAAGCGCGCGCCGGTGGTCCGGTGGGCGGCGGTGGCCCCGGTCGCCGTGAGCGTCTGCGTCCTGACGCTGGTCGGGATCATGATGCTCTCGGGCGGTCAGGAGCCACAGACGGCAATGGCCGACCTGGGTGGCGATCCCTCGACCCGGTACATGACCGCGCAGCCGACGCACAATCCGAATCTGACGGTGAATCTGGAGAAGGATTGGTCGCTGGCGGCGCAGATGGCCCGGGCCGAGCGGCTCAACCGGCTTTCCCAGGCGGTTGGCGCGCAGGTTGAATTTCACGGGTTGCCGACGTATGGGGCGACCAATGTCGCGGCTACGACCGGGGCCTCGCCCTACGTGTCGGAGGTCTATCGGATTCGTCCGGTAATTCGGTCGTACCAAACGCCGGATGGCACTGCGAGGGAGGTTGACCAGACCTACTGACGAATGCTAACGCACCTGTTTTTGACCGCCAGCAAGCGCGCACGGGCGTGCGCACTGGCGGTTCTTTTTGCCATCTCATCGGTCGGCGCCGCCGACAGCCCGCTCCTCCGGCTGGAGGACGGCGTGAACGAACTCATTTACCGCGCCTCCCGCTCGATCGTGACGGTGGAAGCCATCCAGCCCCGAATGTACGGCGGGGTGGGCGGGGCCGGGGGGCAGACTATCCACACCCTCGTCTCCTCGGGGCTCATCTACGACAGCGCCGGCCATGTTCTGGCCTCGGCCTCCTCGGTCGCCGGCCGCGAGCAGATCCTGGTCCACTATGACGACCAGACACTCGAGGCGAGGCTGTGCGGCGTGGACTACATCACCGGACTGGCCGTACTGGCTGTTGACCGCCCCCTCGGCGTACCGGCCGCGCTGTGCCGGCACCGCCAGTGTGCAGGGCAGATGGTGATCGCGATCGGGAATGCCTACGGCGTGCGGGCCTCGCCCACGCTCGGGTTCTGCAGCGGCTTACGCAACGACGGAATCATGCAGTTCACCGCGCCGATCACCTCGGGGACGGTCGGGGGCGGAGTGTTCGACATGGCCGGCGAGCTGGTCGGCGTCATCACCGGCGGGATCGGCCGGGAACGCTTCGCGGAAGTCGGCCTGGCTGTGCCCGCCTCGGAGATTCCCGAGGCCGTGGCCCATCTCGTCGCTCAGGGCGACCGCTACGCCGGCTATGTCGGGGTGCAGATCGCGGATATCGATGTCTCTCCCGGCCTGGAGATTCGCTACCCGGCGTCCTTGGTGGAGTCGGGGCGGACGCCGGGGCGGATCATCGACCGGGGAGTGCTCGTGACCTCGGTGACCGCGGGGTCGCCCGCGGCCCGGGCCGGCCTCTCGCCGGGAGACTTGCTCTTCGCCGTCAACGGCGTCGCCGTCGGATCGGCCGGAGAGCTGCGCAGCCTTGTGCGCAACAACCCGCCGGGGACGCGCGTGGAGATCGGGTACCTGCGCCGCGAGATGCCCTACGTCGTGGCGCTCGAGACGGCGCGGCTCGATGACCCGCGGTGGGAGGATCTCTTCGCCCCGCAGCCGGGAGTGAGCGACCCCGCCGAGGTCACCGATTCCCTGCGGAAGGAGGTGGAGCGGCTCCAGCGGGCGCTCGAAGATCTCCAGAAGCGGCTCCGCTAGGATCGTCAATCTCGCGCGCCGCCCCGCTCTCGCTCGCTCCCACCGGCACCGGATACCTGTGCCCTCCTCACGATCGCTCCGCCCGGTGAATCAGCAGGTAGGACTTGGCCAGGGTGCCGAGGTCGCGGGCCAGCGACTCCGACAGGTGCACGCGTGCGAGCATCTCCGGTTCACACCGGTCGTCGTCGGCGAAGGTCGCTTCGATGATCGCGAGGTCGGCGCCGCGGACCAGATCCTTGACCTCATCGCACAGGCCGGTGTCGCCGGTGATGGCGATTGTCTCTCCCTCCAAAGTGATGCGGTAGCCGAAGGCGGGGATGGGATCGAGAATGCCGCCGCGGTCGATGCTCCCGGCGTGGGCCATCGGGTACGCCTCGATCGGCAGCCCCGCGAGCTCGAACCGCTCGTGCGGGTGGAGCTCGCGCAGCACCAGGGGGTAGGGAAGGTGATCGGGGTAACAGCGGCGGAAAGTGTGGGCGAGGGCGAACACCTCGGTGCAGCGGTCGGGGGCGCAGATGGGGAGCGGAGCGGTGCGGCCGATCATGCGGAGAAACCCGAGGAGCGTGTGGAGCCCCCCCACATGGTCGAAGTGGCCGTGCGTGTAGAGCAGACCGCCGAGCGAATCCAGCCGAATTCCGGCGGCCAGAAGATCGCGCAGACAGCCGTCGCCGGTGTCGACGAGGATGCCGGAACGGTCGGTGCGCACGAGAATGTGCTGGGCCACGCCCGCGCGGGAGTACAGCACTCGCGCCTCCAGGCGGTTGCCTTTCCAGACGAGTGCGTCGGCGATCAATCCCATGGTGTCCTTTCCGCTGACAGCGACCGAAGATTTCGCGCACCCGCGGCGCGGCGCAGGCCGGACGGCGGGGCGGCTCCCTTGCCCGGTATGGGAAGCTGCGCCAATATCGGTCACGCCGCCGGGCGGCGCAAGCGGGGAATCGGTCCCCCCCCGAGGGGCGGCGATTCCATTTGACAAGGGAGCGGGCGGAGCGGTAATTGCCCGTCACATTCCCCGGTGCAGTGTGGAGAAATGATGATTCGCCTCCTCTTGGTGCTCACCGTGTGTGTCTGGGGATGGTCGTTTGTGGCGACCAAGATCTGCCTGGCGTACCTCACCCCGCTGCAGGTGATCGGCCTGCGCTACCTGCTCGGGCTTCCGGTTATGGGGGCCGTGCTCCTGGCCAAGCGGCGGCCGATCCGGGTGCCGCGCGCGGAGTATCCCTGGATTCTGGCGGCGGCGGCCGCGATCACCATCCATTTCCTCGTGCAGGTGATCGGGATGCAGTACACCACGGCGACCAACACCGGGTGGCTGATCGCGGTGACCCCGCTCGTGCTGGCGGTCCTGTCGGCGGTGTTTCTGAAGGAGCGCCTGTCGGCCAAGGCGGCGGCGGGGATCGCCGTGGCCACGACCGGCGTGCTGCTGTTGGTGTCGCAGGGGCGCCTGTTTACGCTCGGGTGGCTGCAGAGCGCCGGGGACTGGCTCGTATTTGCCTCGGCCCACACCTGGGCGGTGTTCACCATCCTCACCCGCGACCTCTCCCGGCGGTGCGGACCGCTGGTGACGCCGTTCCTTGTGCTCTCGGTCTCGGCGGCGGTCATTCTCACCCTCATGTTCGGATCGGCCGGCCTGGCCGGGGTGACGGCGCTGCCGGTGCGGGGGGTCGTCGCCCTCCTCTTCCTCGGATTGGTCGTGCAGGGGCTGGCGTTCTGGTTCTGGCAGGAGGGGGTGGCAAAGCTGGGCGCGGCCCGGGCCGGGGTGTTCCTCTATCTGGAACCGCTGGCGACCACCGCCCTGGCGGTACCCTACCTGGGGGAGCACTTCGGGCTGTTCACCGGGATCGGCGGGGGGCTGGTGCTGCTGGGCGTGTATCTGGCGGAGCGGCGGGTGCGGCGCGGCGGCGCCGCCAATCGTGCGGGCACCCTCGAATCGCGTTGACAATTCCGGCCGATAAAGTATTTTGAAAGAAAGAGTTGTTCAGGAGGAGATATCTTGCCTACCTCTCGTACCCGCCGACGCTTAACTGCCAGTCTGTTACTCGCCATTGCGGCTCTGCTTCCGCTTGCGGTTGTCGATGCGCCCCGCGCGATGCCGCTGGCGCCGGAGCTTGTGGAGAAGTTGCGGGCCTCGGGTGAGCTGCCGCTGGTGGCGGCGAGCCTCAAGGAAGCCCGCGCCCAGGGGGTCTGGGCGCCCAACCCGAGCATCGGATCGCCGGACAAAGCCGCCGGCCAGGCCTTCCAACTCGCGCCTGGGGCGGTCGACACCTTCCGCGTGCTCGTGATCCTCGTCGATTTTTCCGACCAGCCGGCCTCGGGGGGACTGGTGTACGGTCAGCCCGCCGATTTCATGCACTTGTTGTTCTCGTTTGACCCGGGCGACAACCACTACTCGATGGCCGAGTTCTATCGGGACAACTCCTACGGCACGTTCATCATGCAAGGACAGGTGGTCGGCTGGGTCCGGGCGCCTCAGACGTACGCCTACTATGTCGACGGCCAGAAGGGGTTCGGGACCTACCCGCAGAATGCGCAGAAAATGGCCGAGGATGCGGTGCTTTTGGCCGACCCGCTAGTGAACTATTCGATGTTTGACGCTGATGGCAACGGCTGGGTGGACGGCGTGTTCATCGTCCACTCCGGCACCGGATACGAGCAGACGGGGGATCCCAACGACATTCACTCGCACATGTGGAGTCTGCGCACCTCCCAGTACCTGGACGGCGTGACCATCAGCTCCTACACGACCGAGCCGGAGGAAAACTCGGCCACCGGCCTGTCGACAATGGGCGTGTACGCGC
The DNA here is from genome assembly GCA_017999435.1 of Candidatus Zixiibacteriota bacterium. NCBI lineage: Bacteria > Pseudomonadati > Candidatus Zixiibacteriota > Candidatus Zixiibacteriota bacterium. Next base: position 370,921 of record JAGNLV010000004.1, on the reverse strand, counting down.
ATGAGTACGGCCACTTTATCGGCCTACCCGATCTGTACGACGGCGACTATTCGTCCTCGGGCATCGGCGACTGGTCGCTCATGGCGGGGGGGAGCTGGAATATCGGAGGACGTAAACCGGCCTTTATGGATGCGTGGTGCAAGAAGGAGCTCGGGTTCTTGACCCTGACGAACATCACCGCCGGCGCCGAAAATGTCGCCATCCCGAGCAGCTACCACGAGCCGGCCGCCTACCGGCTGTGGACCAATGGAGCCGTCGGGTCGCAGTATTTCGTGATCGAGAACCGGCGGCGAACCGGGTACGACGTCGGCATCCCTGGCTCAGGACTGCTCATCTACCACATCGACGAGACCATCGGCGGGAACTGGGATGAGAACCATCCCAAAGTGGCGGTGGAGCAGGCCGACGGCGAGTTTGAGCTCGAGAGCGGCGCCAACCAGGGGGACGGCGGCGACGTCTGGTCGGCCGGGACTAAGGCGGATTTCGACGATCTGTCAACGCCCAACACCCGGGCCTACGGCGGCGCCGTCACCGGAACCGCGGTGTGGACCATCTCGGCCTCCGACTCGGTCATGACCGCCGGCTTCGACATCGCCCTCACGCGCCCGCGCTTCCAACTGCTATCGGGCGTGTTTTCGGATGCGGCTTTCGGCAACGGCAACGGAATTGTCGAGACCGGAGAGCGCATGACCTTCACCTTCACGCTGCAGAATGCCTGGGCGACGGCCACCAACGTGACGGGGACGCTGACAGCGGACAACAACGATATCGTATTCATCACTCCCACAGTCAACATCGGGGCCGTGGCCGGGTCGGGCGGCACCGGCGGCAATGCCCTCAATCCGATCATCTTCGACGTGCCGGCCGATTTCTCGCCGTGCATCGACTCGTTCTTCCTGACGGTCGATGCCGACCAGCTCGGTGCGGAGCGCACCTACGGGTTCGAACTGCACGTCGGCGGCCCGGAAGTGCTGCTGGTGGACGACGACAACGGGGCCAACTGGAACCAGGCGTACGAACAGGCGCTCTTCGGATTGCGCGTGCCGTTCGCCAAATGGACGAAGGCGGTGTCTGGAACGCCGCCGGCCGACACCCTATCGCGCTACGCGATTGTCGTCTGGTTCACCGGCGACGACCGCCCGGACGTGCTCTCGGCGGCGGATGTGGCCGCGATGACAACCTTCCTCGACAACGGCGGCAATCTGTTCCTCACCGGTCAGGTCATTGTTCGGGAGTTGAACGGGGACGCCCCGTCGTTCCTGAGCAACTACCTCAAGGCCGGCTACCTTGGGGATCAGTACTACCCGATCATGAACGGGGCGGCGGGGAGCGCGATCGGTGACGGCTACAAGCTGCGATACAACGTGGGGGACAACCAGGACGACCCGCAGAAGATGACGGCGATCAACGGGTCGGCGGCCGAGTTTGAGCTGCCGGTGGGCGGCGTGACGATGCTCTCCTGGGCGGGGTCCTACAAGATCGTGCTGGCGAGCTTCGGTCTTGAGGGCGTCGCCGACGGGTATGTCGCCAACGGTTACGCGACGAAGCAGATGGTGCTGCAGCGGGTGCTCGACTTCTTTGCCGCCGACTCCGTGTCGCAGAATCCGTCGATCACGGCGGTGGCGGTGGGCGGCGGAACCTCGCCGCTCCGGCTGGTCGACCACACGCCGGAGTTCTCGTGGAGCGTGGTCGACACGGCCGGGGGCCCGGCGGTCGCATACGAGGTCCAGGTGGGGACGGGGGATCTCTGTTTCAACGCCGATGACATGTGGTCGCCGGGGGCGGCCGCCGGCGCCGACACCTCGGCTGTGTACGCGGGCGCGCCGCTGGCGGACGGCCAGGATTATGTCTTCCGGGTGCGCGTGTCCAATGGCGCGAGCTGGTCCGAGTGGGAACGCCTGGAGTTCGGAATGAACGCCGTGAGCGCCTCGGGACTCCTCGTGGCGCCGGCGCAGGATTCGCTGGTGACGACGGCGACGCCTACGCTCAAGGTCACCAACACCACCGACCCCGATGGGGACGTGCAGACGTACGAGTTCGCCGTGTACGCCGACCAGGGATTGACGACGGTGGTGGCGGCCGCCGCCGGGGTCACGCAGGCGCCCCCGCACACGGTGTGGACGGTGTCGACGCCGCTAGCGGACGACGCCCGATACTGGTGGCGGGCGCGGGCCTGGGACGGCTACGAGTACAGCCCGTGGTCGGCCGTGGGGACATTCCTCGTCAACGCCGTGAACCAGGCCCCGGCGGCCTTCTCGCTTCTCGCGCCGGCCAACGGAGACACGGTCGCCGTGCACCCGACCTTTGTCTGGCAGGCCTCGACCGACGGCGACCTGGGCGACGCCGTCTCGTACACGCTCAAGTATTCGGAGGATTCGCTGTTCGCCCTGTATGATTACGTGCAGCTGGCCGAGACCACAGTCGTGCTGTTCAGCCCGCTCGACGAAGGCACGCGGTATTTCTGGAAAGTGGAAGCCCGCGACCGCTTCTCGGGCATGACGGTGTCAACCGAGACTTTTCGCCTAACCACCCAGACGACGGGCTGCTGCACCCGGCGCGGCGACTACGATAACGACGGTTCAATCAAGGTCAGCGATGTGACGCTGCTGGTCGGCTACCTCTTCCGCGGGGGCGTGCCGCCGGTCTGCGCCGAGCACGGGGACGCCAACGGGGACGGTGAGATCAAGGTGTCGGACCTGACGCTCCTGGTCGGCTACCTCTTCCGGGGCGGGGCGGCGCCGGCGCCGTGTCCGTGAGCCTTGCGCCAGTTTGACTTTTGCCGAACCGGGTCCCTCGGGGCCCGGTTTTCTCTTGCCGGTGATGCCCGCCGATTCTCACTCCATCGCGCGGATGGCGCGGAGAACTTCGCCGGGCGAGGTAACGCTGAGCAGCTCCTCGCGAAATGACTCGTACTGCAGCATCTCCGCGAGGGCCTTGAAGACCTTGAGGTAGAGGTTGTCTTCGTAGGGCGGGGCGGCCATGATGAAAAAAAGGCGGACCGGCGCCGAGTCGGGAGCGCCGTAGTCGTAGCCGGTATGGGAACGGGCAAACGCGATCATGAACTCGGTGGCCTGCATGGAGCGAATGTGGGGAAAGGCGATGCCGTGGCCGATCGCGGTCGAAGCTTTTTTCTCGCGGTTGACAAAGTCGATGAGGAGCTTGTTGCGGTTGCCGACGCGGTGAGTCTCGTTCAGGAGGTCGACCAGCTCGAGGAGGATCAGGGACTTGGCCTGCTCCCGCCAGCGTTCAATCGACTGGCCCTCCTCGGGCGGATCGATGACGGTCTCCATTTCCAGTTTGACCGCATCTTCCGTCATGTAGCGCGAGATATTCATAGTAATTCTATCGGTCGCAACCGGTTAACCATGAAGGAGAGTATACGTGACGGCCTGCGAGATTGTCAACAGGAGATCCCTCCGTACCCCGGAGTGCGACGCTGCCGGTGACTCAGGCCGTCACCGGGCCAGTTACCCGCTTGAGGCCGGGCAAATCAATTGATGCCACCGACAGGTGCCGGCTCCCTGTCAATCCGATGTCGCCGGGCATAAGGTCCGTGGCGGCACCATAGGGAGGGGCGGCGGCCGCCGGGTCTGTCCGGTCGGGGAACCGGCAACCTTGACATTCGGTCGGGGGGAGTGTACTTTCCCGGTACGTCAGCGGCGCCGGCGGCCTGAACCTTGGGCCCGAACGTGCCGATAAATATTTTGACAGCAAGGAGTTAAATTTCTCTGGTGGTCAAATTTTCGGAAGTGAAACGCACCCACTCCTGTGGGGAATTGCGCCCCGCTCATGTCGGCACAACCGTCAGGCTTAACGGATGGGTCAACAGTTACCGAAACCTGGGCGGGCTGTTTTTTCTGGACCTGCGCGACCGCTACGGCATCACCCAGGTGGTGATCAACCCGGAAACGTTCGACAAGGACATGCTGGCCGAGGCGCAGCGTGTCCGCCATGAGTACGTCGTGGCGGTCACGGGGAAAGTGCGGCACCGCCCGGAGGGGACGGCGAACGAGCGCATGCTCACGGGCGGGATCGAGGTGGTGGCCGAGGCCTTCTGGATCCTTTCGGAATCGAAGACGCCGCCGTTTGAGATTGAGGAGGAGACGAGCGCGAGCGAGAAGCTGCGCCTGGAGTACCGGTATCTGGATTTGCGGCGGGGGCCGCTGCAGGAGCGCATCCGGTTCCGCCATGATCTGACCATGTGTGTGCGCAAATACATGAGCGCGCAGGACTTCCTGGAGATCGAGACTCCCCTGCTGATTCGCTCGACGCCGGAAGGGGCGCGCGACTACGTGGTGCCGAGCCGCGTCCACCACGGCCGCTTCTACGCCCTTCCGCAGTCGCCGCAGTTGTTCAAGCAGATCCTCATGATCGCGGGCTTCGACAAGTATTTCCAGATCGCGCGGTGCCTGCGCGACGAGGATCTGCGCAGCGACCGCCAGCCCGAACACACGCAGATCGACGTCGAGCTCTCGTTCGCGACGCCCGAGGACGTGTTCGCGGTCATCGAGGGCCTGATGGCGAACGTGTTCGAGAACCTGGCAGGGGCGGCCGTGGCGACGCCGTTTCCGCGCTACACCTATGCCGAGGCCATCAGCCGCTGGGGAATCGACAAACCCGACCTCCGCTTTGGCATGGAGATTGTCGACCTCACCGAGATCGCGGGGGCGTCGGAATTCAAGGTGTTCCGGGAGAACGCGGCGCGCGGCGGCGTGATCAAGGGGATCGTGCTGTCGGGCGGAGCCGCATACTCGCGCAAACAGCTCGACGAGTTGACCGAGCTGGCGAAGCAACAAGGGGCCGGGGGGCTTGCGTATATTCTGAGGACCGCGGAAGGCGACAAATCGCCGATCCTGAAATTCCTGGGCGAGGCGACGGCGGCGGCCATGAGCGCCCAGGCCAAAGCCGCGACCGGCGATGCCCTGTTCCTGGTCTCCGACCGCCCGGCGAAGACTGAAGCGATCCTCGGGCAGTTGCGGCTGCACCTGGGGCGGGCGCACCGGCTGGCGGCCCGGAACGAGTGGCGGTTCCTGTGGGTCGTGGATTTCCCGCTGTTTGAATTCGATGAGGAGTCGCGCACCCTACAGGCGGCGCACAATATCGTATCGCACCCGATGGAAGAGGATGTGCCGCTGATCGAGGCCGGGTTTGCCAGCCCGCTGCCGGTGTCCGACCCCGGCCATCCGTGGCGGCGGGCCCGGGCGATGCAGTACGACCTGGTGCTCAACGGCTGGGAAATCGCCTCCGGCGGTCAGCGGATCAACCGGCGGGATCTCCAGCAGCGGATCCTCAACATCCTGGGGATCGACGACGAGCGGGCCGAGCGGATGTTCGGATTTCTCCTGCGGGCGCTTGAGTACGGTGCGCCCCCCCACGCCGGCATCGCGGCCGGTCTCGACCGGCTGGCCGCTCTCATGACCGGGGGCGAGTCCATCCGCGACGTGATCGCCTTTCCCAAGACGACCAACGCGATGTCGCTGATGGACGGTTCGCCGGCCGAGATCGACCCACACCAGTTGGCGGAACTGGGGCTGGCAATCAGGGAGGAGCAGTAGGCGGACCGGTCCGCCGTATATGAATGCCCATCTGGACGAGAGCGTGGTCCGGTCCTTCACGATCGAGGGCATCGACCAGCGCCTGCTCTTCGGGCAGAACGACGTGTTCCTGCGCATCATCGAGGCGCGGTTCGCCTGCCGGATTGTCGCCCGCGGCGACAAGATCGTCATCGACGGCCTCCCCGACGTGGTCGAGAAGGTCGTGCGCCTGCTCAATGACCTGGTGACGCGGATCAAGCAGGGGGACGCGGTGACCGAGCAGTACCTCAACTACGCCATCGTCATGGTGAAAGAGAGCGGGCTCGGACCGGCCCAGGACATTTCGACGCAGTCGCTGCTGACCAGTTCGCTCAAGCGCGAAATCCGTCCCATGACGATCGGGCAGACGAAGTACGTGGAGGCGGTGAGCGCGAACGACATCGTCTTCTCCATCGGGCCTGCGGGGACCGGCAAGACCTACCTCGCGGTGGCCATGGCGGTGGCGGAACTGAAAGCCGGGCGGGTCAACCGGATTGTGTTCACCCGGCCGGCGGTTGAGGCGGGCGAGTCGCTCGGGTTCCTCCCGGGGGACATCCGGGCCAAGGTCGACCCGTACCTGCGCCCGGTGTACGACGCCCTCTACGACATGATGCAGCCGGACAAGATCCGCCGCCTTCTGGAGCTCGGCATCATCGAGATCGCCCCGCTCGCGTTCATGCGGGGGCGGACGCTCAACGAGGCCTTCGTCGTGCTCGACGAAGCCCAGAACACCACCTCGGCGCAGATGAAAATGTTTCTTACGCGGATCGGCGAGAAGTCGAAGGCGATCATCACGGGCGACATCACCCAGATCGACCTGCCCGACCGCCGCGGCTCGGGGCTGGTGAAAGTCCAGGGGATCCTGAAAGGGATCGAGGGGATCGCGTTCATCTACCTGACCGACCGGGACGTGATCCGCCACCGGCTGGTGCAGGACATCATCCGCGCCTACGAGGCCCACGAGGGCCGGTCGAAGAAACGCTGAAGGGCGGGGCGGCCATGCTGATCACTTCGATACTCCTGCGGATCAAGCGTGCGATCAAGCGCCTGCTGAAAGTGCAGAGCGAATCACGCCTGACCATCACCGATACCGCGCGCAGCCGCGCGACCAAGGCGGCCATGCTCGCGGCCGTGGCCCTGGCCGTCGGCATTCTCTACCCGGGGGAGGAGCTCTACGACCCGTTCGATGTCCCGCGGCGCGGCGAGGTCGCGCCGGCCGACGTGGTGGCGCCGTTTGCGATCACGGTCGGCAAGACGGAGCGGGAGATCGAGGACGAGGAGGAGATGGTCCGGCTGGCGGTGCCGTTCGTGGTCGATTACGACTCGACGGCCGTGCGGCAGGCGCTCGGCGGGCTGCACCGGTTCCTCGCCGCGGCCGACTCGGTCAGCCGTCTGTCGCGCTGGCAGGCGCGCGTCGATGAAATCGCCGACACCCTCGAGGCGCGCTACGCGCGCCTGACCCGGAGCGCCATTCTCGACGCCCTGGGGCGGGGCAACCTGCGCGACGTCGAGACCCGGCTGCGCCGCATCTACGAGGAGGATATCTACCGGGTGGGCGTGCTGCCGAGCAAGAACTCCATCCCCGAGAGCCGGAACAAAAACGTGCTCATCCGGCGCGGGGAGCGCGAGAACATCCACCACCGCGACAAACTGCTCTTCCTGGAGATGGCCGATGCCCAGCTGCTGTCGACGCTCAACCGGCTGGCGGCGACGGAGCCGATCGATGTCGAGTTCCACTACCTCGTCGGCCGGGCCTTCCTCCAGCCCAACCTCCACGTCAACATGGCCGAGTACACGCGGCGGCTCGACGAGGAGCTCACGCAGATTCAGACGGTGAAGGAGACGGTCGAAGAAGGGGCGGTGGTCGTGCGCGCCGGCAGCCGGGTGAACGAGCGGCAGGAGCGCATCCTCCGGCAGTTGGTGCAGATGCAGCGGGCGCGCGCGGCCGAGCAGAGCTGGCTGCTGAACCTGGTCCCGGCGATCGCGCGGGTCATCCTCGTGCTCGGCGCCTTTTCGACCCTCTTTCTGTTTCTCTTCCACTTCCGCCGCGAGGTGTTCTACTCCAATGAGCGGCTCATCGCCATTCTGACCGTCTACGCCATCCAGTTGTTCCTCATCTACCTCCTCGACCGGTGGAACCTCTCGGTCTACCTCTACCCCGTGGCTTTTCTGCCGATCGTGCTGACAATCCTGTTCGACGCCGAGGTCGGGGTCCTGTCGGCCATCGTGCTGGCGGTCCTGGTCGGCATCGTCCACCGGTTTGATTTCACGCTGACGTTCATGACCGTGGTGGCGGGGACGGTGGCGGTGTTCAGCGCGCGGCGGGTGCGGCGGCGGGCGCACTTCTTCCGCATCATGATCTACACGGCCTTCGCCTACGCCGTGTTCATCCTCTTTGTCGAAAACCTCAAGCTCGCGCCGTCAACCGAAATCCCCGCGCTCATGGCTTACGGGCTGGCCAACGGGTTCGCCTGCGTGATCCTCGCGATCGGCATTCTCCCCGTCTTCGAGTCGGTTTTCGGGATCACCACCGACATCACCCTCCTGGAACTGTCGGACCTGAACCACCCGCTCTTGAAACGGCTGGCGCTCGAGGCGCCCGGCACCTATCACCACTCGATCATTGTCGGCAATCTCTCGGAGGCGGCGGCGGAGGCGATCGGCGGTAACTCGCTGCTCGCGCGGGTCGGCGCCTATTACCATGATATCGGCAAGATGGAAATCCCAGAGTATTTCGTCGAAAATCAGCTGTCCGTGAAATCGAAACACGAGTCGCTCTCGCCCTCGATGTCGGCGCTCATTCTCTCCTCGCACGTCAAAAAAGGGCGGGCGCTCGGCGAGGCCGCCGACATCCCCGACGACGTGCTGAATTTCATCGAAGAACACCACGGCACGATGGTGCAGAAGTATTTCTACGACAAGGCCCTGCGGGCCGGCAACGGGGAGGCGGTGATGGATAAATTCCGCTACCCGGGGCCGAAACCGCAGACGCGCGAGACGGGGATCGCGATGCTGGCGGATGCGGTCGAAGCGGCGAGCCGCACCCTCGACCACCCCTCGCCCGCGCGGATCGACAACCTCATCCAGCGCATCATCAACGATCGCTTCGAATCGGGAGAACTGGACCAGTGCCCGCTCACCCTGCGGGATCTGGCCAAGATCAAGCGGGCCTTCGCCCAGGTGCTGATCGCCGCCTTCCACCACCGCGTGGAGTATCCGAAAGACGAGAAGGCCGAGGAGCGGGTGTGAAGCTGCGGATATACAAGGAGACGACCGTGCGGGTCCCGCGCGCGCGGCTCGAGCGGCTCTTCCGGGCGGTGGCCCGGGGCGAGCGGCGGAAAGCGGGGGAGGTCAACCTCGTGTTCACCGGGGGGCGCCGGATGCGCCGCCTGAACCGCACGTACCGCGGGCGGGACAAGGCCACCGACGTGCTCGCTTTCCCGCTCCACGAGGGGGCCGGGGAGCAGGCGGACGAGATCTACGGCGAGGTCTATATCGCCGTGCCCGTGGCCCGGGCCCAGGCCGCCGCCTACGGGGTCGGGCTGGGCGAAGAGATCCTGCGGCTGGCCTGCCACGGGTGGCTGCACCTTTTCGGGTACGATCACCACACCCCGGCCGAGGCCGCCGCCATGCGCACGCGGGAGGAGCGCTACCTCGCCGCGGTGAGGGGAGCCTAGCCCTATGCTGGACCTGCTCTACGTTTTCGCCATCATCGCCGGGTTTGCCACCGCCTACGTGATCTCGCTGTTCTCGCTGGCCGTCTACGTGGACCCGGAGGAGGTCGAGAAGCTTTCCCCCAACCAGTCGGCCCGGCGGCGGGGGTTTGTGAAGAAGCTCGCGAACGATCCGCTCGCGCTGGTGCAGAGCGCCACGGTCTACAAGTCGTTCGCGCTGATCATCGTCACCGTGGCCATGTACCAGCTCCTTCCCCGCCTGGGTGCGATTTCGGGGTGGCCGACAACTGTCGTGCGCCTCTTCGGCATGCTCCTGACCTGGCTCTTGTACATCTTCTTCGTCGAGTACATGCCGAGGCGATCGGCGGCCGCGGCCGACCGGGCGCGGCTTTTGCGGCACCTCTGGCTCGTCGGCATCATCTACTTCCTGTTCTTCCCGCTCGTCGGACGCTACCGGCGGGCGCTGCAGCGCATTCGCCCGCCGAAAGACGTGACCGGCGAGGACAAAGAGGACCTCGTCGAGCGGGCGCTGGAGACGCTCGCCGAGCAGGCGGGGATCGGCGAGCGCATTCTCGAGGAAGAGAAGAAGGAAATGATCGGGCAGATCTTCCAGCTCGACCAGACGGTGGCCCGGGAGATCATGATCCCCCGCATCGACATCGTGGGGATCGAAAAATCGATGACGTTTCCGGAGATCCGCCGGCTGGTCATGCGCGACGGCCACTCGCGCTACCCGGTCTACGAGGGGAGCATCGACCGCATCCTCGGCCTCGCCTACGTGAAGGACATGTTCAACCACCTGCCCGAGCCGGGGGAGGAGTTCCGGGTGACCGACCACATGCGCAAGGCGTATTTCATACCGGGGACCAAGGTCATCGGCGAACTGCTCCGCGAGTTCAAGCATAAGCGCATGCACATCGCGGTGGTCGTGGACGAGTACGGCGGCGTGTCGGGGCTGGTGACGCTCGAGGATATCATCGAGGAAATCTTCGGCGAAATCCGGGACGAGCACGACTGGGAGCAGGAGCAGATTGTCAAGCTGACCGACGGGGCCTTTCTCGTCAACGCCGGACTTCTGGTCGAGGACCTGCAGGATTTCCTGGACACCGACTTCGAGCAGAGCGACTACGACACGGTGGGCGGGCTGATCTACGACCTGGTCGGGTCGGTGCCCCGGGAGGGGCAGGTGATCCGGTGGCACGATCTCGAATTCGAGGTCGAGCGCGTCCAGGGGCAGCGGATCGTCGCCGTCAAGGTGCGGCGGTAGGGGACGATCGGTTCACGGAACGGGTTATCTTGAACAGCGGAAGCCGGGGCCGGCGCCGCGGGGCGCCTAGGCCGGCGCGGGCGGGACCGGGTCGGACGGGGCGCGGTGGTGGGTGCGGCACAGGCAGAGCTGGCGCAGCTGGCCCACGATCTCATGGTTGCGAAAGGGCTTGCTGATCAGCCCGTCGACGTCCGCCTCGCGCACCGCCTTGTCCATGAGAGCGAGCCGCTGGCCGGTGATGAAGATCACTTTGGTGTCGGGGAAACGGGACCGGATCTCGCCGAGCAGCGCGACTCCGTCCATGTGGGGCATGGTGATGTCGGTGATGACGATGTCGAAGGGCTGCTGGGCCATTTTGAGGAGGGCGTCCGCGCCGTCGGTGGCCGTCGTTGTGTCGAAGCCGGCCGACGAAAGGCTGCGCAGGAGTATTTGCCGGATCGCCGGCTCATCGTCGACGACCAGGATGGTGGTTTTCGCTGTGTTCACGAAAAGGCCCTCAGGACGCGGCCGCGCCTCAACCGGCGCCGCTATCCTGTTGTAGTATCGGCAGGTGGCGCAGGATCCTTGAGTGGACAGCCAGGGACATGTTCAGGCGAAATGCCGGTAGACGAGAATCACGAGGATGAGGGTGAAGACCACGCCGACAAGGAAGCCGATGCGGAAAGTGTTGAGCCGGGCCAGGCGCTTGGGACGGGCCGCCGGGGGGGCGCTCAACTCCGAGTGGCAGTGCTTGCACTTGACCGCCCCCTCCAGGATGGTCTCCTTGCAGAAGGGGCAGCGGGTGACCGGTTTGGTTGCCAGCGCCATGCCCCATGGGTAGCGGAGCGCGCGCCGCGAGGCAACAAAAAACAGCCGGGCCCGGGCGCCCCTTACTCCTTCTCCGGATCGACAAAACGCACGCCCGACTCAAAACCGATCGGACCTTTGCCCCCGCCGGGGAAACCGAAAGTCTTGATCTCGCCGAACTGCGCCTCAAACTTCTTGAGGTTCTCAGTCAGGGCCTGGTGGAGGAGTTTGGCGTGCATGGGGGTCATGATGATGCGCGAGAGGACCTTGGCCTTCGGCAGGCGGGGCATCACGCGGGCGAAGTCGATGATGATTTCGGTGGGGGAGTGCATGATCAGGGCGAGGTTGGCATAAATGCCCTCGGCGGCCTTCTCATCGAACTCCACGGCGATTTGCTGCTGCGGCGGCTGCTGCTGCATCGGGAGGCTCCTTTCCGCGGACTTCAAAGTGCTTGTGCATGATCAAGCATGGTAATATATTCCGCCGGCAAGTCAACAGAGAAGCGGCGGAAAGGGCCGCCGCGGACCGATCGCGGCCAAGAGGAGGCATTGCCCGTGTCGTTGAGTGCGGAACGCATAGCGGAAGTGATCGCGAGGCTGGGGAAGGCACGGGTGCTCATCCTGGGGGATATCATGCTCGACGAGTACCTCTTCGGACGCGTCGACCGCATCTCGCCCGAGGCGCCCGTGCCGGTCGTGGAAATCTCGCACGACAAGCTCCTGCTGGGGGGCGCCGCCAACGTGGCCGCAAACATCCGGGCGTTGGGCGACGAACCGCTCCTCGTCGGGGTGGTGGGTGAAGACGAGGCGGCGGTCAAACTCAGCCAACTGCTCAAACAGCACGGCATCGGGGCCGATTACTGCGTGTGCGACCGGTCCCGCCAGACCACCATCAAGACCCGCATCATGGCCCACAGCCAGCAGGTGGTGCGGGCCGACCGGGAAAACCGCCACGAACTCCACCCCGACGTGGAACGGATGGTGCTGGCCAAGTTCACGGCCGCCGCGGAGTCGGTCAACGCCGTGATTATCTCCGACTACGGCAAGGGCGTCATTACGCTGTCGCTGCTGAACAGCGTGATGGAGGTTTGCCGGAAGCGGGGGCTGTTTGTGGCCGTCGACCCCAAAGAAACGCATTTCCACAACTATAAACGCGTGTCGCTTATCACCCCGAACCACCACGAGGCCGGGTTCGCCGCCGGGCGGCGGATAGTATCCGAGGCCGACCTGATCGATGTCGGGAACAGCCTGCTGCGGGAACTCGAGGCCCGGTCGATTCTCATCACCCGCGGGCCGGACGGTATGTCGCTGTTCGAGCAGGACGCCGAACCGACCCACATACCGACCTTCGCCCGGAAAGTGTTCGATGTGACCGGGGCCGGCGATACCGTGATCGCGGCTTTCGTGGCCGCCGTGTGCGCGGGGGCGACGCTGGTCGAGGCGGCGATTGTCGCGAACGCCGGGGCGGGCATCACCGTCGGAGAGGTCGGAACCGCGACCGTGTCCTCTGCAGAGCTCTACGCGGAACTGCTGCGCAACGTCAAGAACGGGACGCTGGTGACCAGGGGATCGACGGGGACGCAGGCGTAGCACGGGAGAAAGGTCCGACGGGCGGCGCAATGAACAGGGCCAGGCCGACAGGGCGCAGGAGGATCGGCGAGGTGGCGGCCCGCCACCGGCGGCGCGGCCACAAAATTGTCTTCACCAACGGCGTGTTCGATATCCTCCACCGCGGGCACGTGGAGTACCTTCAAAAAGCCAAGGCTATGGGGGACATACTGATAGTGGGGCTGAACTCGGATGCTTCGACGCGCCGTCTCAAAGGACCGGAACGGCCGGTCCAGAGTCAGGCGGATCGGGCCGCCGTTCTCCTGGCCCTCCGCGCTGTCGATTACGTCGTCATTTTCGGCGAGGACACGCCGTACGAATTGATCAGGCAGGTGCGGCCGGATGTCTTGGTGAAGGGATCGGACTACAAGTTGGGCGAAATCGTGGGGAGGGATATCGTGCGGTCGCACGGCGGCACCGTGCGGCGCGTGAAACTGACGCCGGGGCGGTCGACCACGCAGGTTTTGCGGAAAGCCGCGAAAGGGTAGAGGCGGGAGTCGGGAGGACTCCCGCCGCGCCGGTTTCAGCAGCCGGCCGGGGCCGGACCGCCGCGAAATACGTACGCGATCAGGGACGTGACATCGACGACCGTGACGTGCCCGTCGCCGGACACGTCCGCTTCAGTGAGGCAGTAGGGAGGCGGTCCGCCGCGGAAAACGTATCCGATGAGGAACGTTATATCGGCCACGGTGACGCCGCCGCTTTCATTCATGTCTCCGCGCAGCAGGCAGCAGGAGGCGGGGTATTTGTAGAGAACGATGTCCTCGAGCCATTCGGTGCCGGATACCTGCTGCGGCACCTCCCCGATCACGTACACGTTGCCATCCTGGTCGGCGGCGAGATCCCGGAAGGTCCCTAAGCCCGCTGAGTCTACCGCGAAGGGACGCCACCAGAGCAGGTCGCCCTCGGGAGAGTATTTCACGGTATGGGGCCAGCAGGGGGAGTAACCGAAGACAGCGTTTTGGTTCGCATCGACAGCCACGGACGTACCGCCGCTCTCGCACCCATCACCCGTGGGCGACGGCGAGTAGAACGTGCGCGCCCATCGCTCGTTTCCATCGGAATTGAGTCGCACTCCGACCAGGGATCGAGGATCGTACCCAAAGAAGTCGTAGTCACGGACGATGCTCAACCAGACGGAACCGTCTCCGCCGACGTGCAGGTCACCGATGTAATCGCGCAGACCGGCAGGGCCGCTGTAGGTCCAGTCCCACTGAAAAACGCCCGCCGCGCTGTATTTGATGAAGATGCAGTCCGCGGTTTCGTACTCCCCGAGCTCCCCGGCGACGTACACGCTTCCCTCGTCGTCCGTTCCCACACTGAGTGCATAGCAGGTCGTTGAGCCCCCGTAACGCGCCGTCCAAACTGTATCGCCCGACGCATCGTACATGATCGTCCAGATCGCCGTTGTCGCGCTATCGGAATTCCTGCTCGAGCCGACGACAGCGATGTGACCAGAATTGTCGACAGCTATTCCCTCGGGTTGATCGTCGCCGGCAGGACCGGAGAGGATGGAAACCCAGTCGATGGAACCATCCGGCAGAATTTTCACAAGGGCAATGTCCTCATCGTCTGCCAAATCCTCGACATCGCCCAACAGGTACAGGTTGCGGTTCGGGTCGAGCACAATGCCGCGGATCTCATCGCTCGTAAAGACAGGGTGCTTGTAGGTCGCCGCCCAAATCGAGTCGCCCTCGGGGCCGTACTTGAGGACCAGGAAATCGACGGTATCCGACTTTGACTCGCCGGCTACATAGACACAGCCACTGTCGTCGACGACGAGATACCGGGCACTGGATGCGCTGTCGTTCACGTGCGTCCACAGGGTGTCGCCATCCGGCGAGAACTTGATGAGCAGCAGGCTTGATGGGATTTCGACCGGTTCCGAGGCGTAATTGGTTTCTCCGACGACAAACACGCATCCGGAAGGATCCACCGCGATGCCGCGGGCCTGATCTTGGAGCCCCATAGTCCCGTCGAACGTCGCAATCCACACCTCGCCTCCGCCGGCGACCGCCGAGGACGCAACCAGCAGCAAACCCAAGAGAGTGGAAACCCACTTACTCATGAAAAAACCTCCTCCTTGTTGTATCGAGGGTGGCCAAGCATCAGTCTGTGGCCTAACCCTGCGCTGGAATTCACGCCCGCGTGTGGGCAAACCGCTCCACATTGGCAAGTACGGTCACCGCGGCAGCAAAGTCAAGCGGAAGCGCCGGATCCGGCCGGGGAGCCGCCGAAGAGAGAGAACGGGCGACTTCGCCCCGCCCGGCGCTTGCGCGGCCGCGCCTTTTGCGGTACCTTCACTTTTATGTTTGACCTGAACCCGAAGGAAGCGCAGTCGTCGGTCGAGCGGCCGGCGGCGGGTGCCTACTGGCCGGCGCCGGCGGCGGCCGCGCTCGCCGCGGGAAAATACTCGCGGGCGGTCGAACTCTGCCGCGAGGGACTGGCCGAAGAGCCGGGAGCGGTCGCGGGGCGGCTGATTTACGCGCGGGCGTTGTACCACGCCGGGCAGGTGGAATCGGCCGCCGAGCAGTTCTATGAGGTGCTGGCGCGAGATCCCGAAAACGCCGCGGCGCTGAAATATCTCGGCGACATCAAGTGGGCGGAAGGGGACGTGCACGGCGCGGTGGCCCACTGGCGGCGAGTGCTGGAAATCGACCCCTACTGCCGCGAGCTGCGGTGCGACTGGCGCGCGAGAGAGAGGGCGGCGGATGAACCCGGGTCGCCCGCCTCCGGAGAGGACCAGACCGCGTCACCGTCGAACGCCGGGGCAGGGGAACAGCTCAGGACGGCCGCGGCGGGGAACGGACCGGCCGGCGAGGGACGCGCGACGGGCACGGGAGCGCCGCTGCGGACCATTACCCTCAAACGGGACGGGGAACAGGCGGCCGCGCCGGCGGAGCGGGCGCGCCTGCGCGAAGTGCCTTTCTACACCGAGACAGTCGGGGATTTGTACCTCGCCCAGGGACACTACCGGCTCGCAGCCGAGGTCTATGGCGTGCTCTACGGCCGCTCGGCGGTCCCCCGCCTGAAGGAAAAGCTGGAGCAAGCGGAGAGGAAGGTGCGCAGTGACTGACCGACGGAAGGTCTACCTGGCTCTGGGGGACAGCATGAGTATCGATGAGTACACCGGCGTCATCGGCGGCGGCGCCGTGCGCCAGTTTCACGAGTGCCTGGGTCAGGATTGGATTCTCCTTGATCGCACCTGCGACGGCTGCACGATTGCGGAGGTTCCGACCGGGGAGGCGGCGGATCTTATCACGCTCACCATTGGGGGCAACGACGCCCTGGCGGTGGCGGATATCCGGGCGACCGAGGCGGACATCGCGAAAGTCGTGCGGGCGCACCGGGCGCTTCTCCTTGAGATCAGGAAGTCGAATCCCCTATCCCTGCTGATTGTCGGCAACATCTACAGACCCGATTCCCCACTGCCCGAGAATCTGCTGCATCTCCTGCGGCGGCTCAACCGCGGAATTGAGCAGAACGTGCGGGAATGCGGGGGCGCTCTGGCCGATATCTCGGGCGCTTTCGACGGCCATGAGAGCGAGTACCTCTGCCGGGTGATTGAACCCAATCTCAAAGGAGCCGCGGTGATCGCGGGGCTCTTCCGGCAAGCCTACGAGTCCTGGGCGGAAGCCAGGGACGGGTCACAGTGAGGCGCTCTCCCATATCCGGCGGCCGGCGACCCGCGTCGCCGGGGCAAGCGAACAAAAAGCTCACCTCGATGGAGGAGAAATATCTCATGTCGGCAAAACGGATCAACGCGCTGCGGAAGAAGCTCCGGGAGAGCAATCTCGACGGGCTTATTGTCACGCATCTGGATTTCATCCGCTACCTGACCGGGTTTTCGGGATCGGCCGGGCTGCTTGTGATCGGGTCGAACGGGGCGGAGTTTCTCACCGACTTCCGGTACAAGGATCAGTCCAGGAAAGAGGTCGCGGGGGCCAGGGTGCATATCGCGCGGGGGGGAGACCTTCTGGAGGGTCTGAAAGACCTCAAGGGGCTTGCCGACCGCAACACGCGGTACGGAATCGATGCGGCGCACCTGACCCTGGCCCAGCACACGCGGCTCCGGAAAGTCTGGCCGGGCGTGTTGCTGGCGAACGCCGAGGATGTCCTGGCCGACCTCGGGTGGGTCAAGGAGCCGGAAGAGCTGGCGGCGATCCGGAAAGCGGCGGCCGTGTCGGACACGGCGTTTGAGCGGGTGCTGAGCCTGGTGGCGCCGGGAATCCGCGAACGGGAACTGGCGGCCGAACTCGAGTACCAGATGATGATGCTGGGATCCTCAAAACCGGCGTTCGAAACCATCGTTGCCTCCGGATGGCGGGCCGCCCTCCCCCACGGGGCCGCCTCCGACAAGAAAATCGAGAAGGGGGACTTCATCACGTTCGATTTCGGGGCCACGATCGACGGGTATGTCTCGGACATCACGCGGACGGTCGTGGTGGGGAAAGCCTCGCCGCGGCAGCGGAAAATCTACGACATCGTGCTCCGGGCGCAGCTGGCGGGGATCAGGAAGGTCCGAGCCGGCGTGGCGGGCAAGGCGGTGGACAACGTCTGCCGGGGCATCATCAAGCGGGCGGGTTACGACAAGCATTTCGGGCACGGAACCGGCCACGGGATCGGGTACTACGTCCACGTCGGGCCGCGGCTGTCGCCGCTGTCGAACGACATCCTTCAGCCCAACAATGTGGTGACGGTGGAGCCGGGGATCTACATATCGGGGTGGGGGGGAGTGCGGATCGAAGACGACGTGGTGGTGACCCGGGGGGGCGGGAAAGTGTTGAACCGGGCGCCAAAAAACTTGTTGGAGTTATAGCTGCGCTCTGGTTATCATTTCGCCGGATGCCTGCGCCGGCAGCGACCGGCCGGACACGACCGGTAGGGCGGAGGGAGAGCTCGGTACAGGCCAAGCCGGGACCGCATGGCCCGGATGTACGGGAAGAACGCCTTTGCGTGAGGCCCGCGGGTAAAAGGGAGAGTACGGGCGGCGCCCTTGCCAAGGCGGCAACGTGAGAGAAGGGCGGATCAGGAAAAGATGTTTCTTATGAACGAAAAATACATACGAAAGCTCATTCGCCTGGTGGAGGAGTCGGATGTGGCCTCGCTGGAGGTATCCAGTTGGGGTCGACGAGTGAAGATCATCCATCGGGCGGAGGCATCATCGAACGGCCATCAGCAAACCGCGCTGGTGGCGACGGCTCCGGCACCCCCTGCGGCGCCAATAACTCCTTCCGCGCCAGCGGCTTCCGAGCCCGTATCCACTGCTCCGGCGGCTGCTCCGGCTCAAGTATCGGCTGAGGAAAGCCGATATGTATCAATAAAGTCGCCAATGGTCGGGACCTTCTATGCGGCCCCGGCCCCCGATGCCGAACCGTACGTGACGATCAACCAGAAGATTCGCATCGGCCAGGTCGTGTGCATCGTGGAGGCGATGAAATTGATGAATGAGATCGAGAGCGAGGTCAGCGGCCGGATCGCCAAGATACTGGTGCAGAACGCCGAGCCCGTGGAATTCGGGCAGACTCTGTTCTTGATCGAACCCGACTGAGAACAGGCGAACAGCAGAAGGGGTTTCCCCATGAATCTCAAGCAGATGCTGGTTGAGATGCTCAACCGGAAAGCGTCCGACCTGCATATTCGGGTCGGGGTGCGCCCCCACCTTCGGGTGAACGGCAAACTGGACGAGATCTCCACCGATCCGTTGACAATCGACATCATGGAGCAGATTGTCGGCCAGATTCTCAACGAGAAGCAGCGCGAGCGGTTCTACCGCAAAAATGAAATGGACCTGGCGCTGTCGGTGGCGAAACTCGGCCGCTTCCGTATCAACCTGTTCCGTCAGCGGGGAACCACCGCGATCGCCATCCGTGCGGTCAACACTACAGTGCCGACATTCGAAGAACTGCATCTCCCGCCCGTGATCCGCGAGCTGGCGAAAACCCGGCGCGGACTGATCATCATCACGGGCACGACCGGGTCGGGTAAATCGACCACCCTGGCGACCATGATCGAGGAAATCAACGGGACCCGCCACGATAACATCCTGACTGTCGAAGACCCGATCGAGTACATCTACCGGGACAAGAAGTCGATCATCTCGCAGCGCGAGGTCGGCGGCGACACGGAGACCTTCGCCTCGGCCCTGCGCCACGCTTTCCGCCAGGATCCCGACGTGATCCTGATCGGCGAGGTGCGCGATCTGGAGACGATGTCGATCGCGCTCACGGCGGCGGACACGGGGCACCTTGTGCTCACCACGCTGCACACGCTGAACGTGGTCGAGACAATCTCGCGTATCATCTCGTTCTTCCCGCCCCACCAGCACCAGCAGATCCGGCTGCTGCTGGGGGGCACGCTCAAGGCGATCGTGTGCCAGCGGCTCCTCGTGCGCTCGGATATGCCCGGGCGGGTGCCGGCAGTGGAAGTGATGATCAACTCCGGCGCCGTCCGCGAAGCCATCATGGATCCGGAAAAAACCGTGAACATTCCGGAACTGATGGAACAGGGGACGGTGCAGTACGGCATGCAGACGTTCGACCAGTCGATCATGAAGCTGTACAAGACGGGGAAGATCACCTTCGAGGAAGCCATACAGCAGGCCTCGAACCCGGACGATTTCGACCTGCGGGTCAAGGGCATTACCGGGACCTCGGACCGCTGGGACCAGAACGAGAACGAGTCCGGGGACGCCGAGAAACCGTCCCGCCAGCACTCCGCCGAGGCGTCGGGCGGATTCCTCAAGTACTGAGCGGGGAGGCGCGAAGGCCGCGCCCCCGCCGGGTCCGCGCCGATCCGGACAAAGCACCGCTTATCCAGAGACACCCCGATGGGGGTGTCTCTTTTCCTTATGCGCATCCTCTGCGCCTCTTTGTTAGTGATTGTGCGACAATATCTTATCGTCCCAGAAAGGGGGGAACACCGGACGCGCGGGAGCGTTTATTGAGTTGAATTCGGGGGACGAATAGGGTATAATACCTATCTGTGACGTGCGGTCCGGGCAGCACCCTGTCCGGGCTGTCAACGAAAAGACGAAAGGACTGTGCTTGTTCGAGAAAGTACTCATTGCCAATCGAGGCGAAATCGCTCTCCGGGTGATCCGGGCGTGCCGTGAGATGGGGCTGAAGACGGTCGCGGTGTACAGCGAAGCCGACCGCGATGCCCTCCACGTGCGCTTCGCCGACGAGGATGTATGTATCGGGCCGCCCCCGGCCCGGCAGTCGTATCTCGATTTCAAGCATATCATTGCGGCGGCGGAGGTGACCAACGCCGGCGCCATCCACCCCGGCTATGGTTTTTTGGCGGAAAACGCCGATTTCGCGGAGATTTGCGAGTCATGCGGGCTGGCGTTCATCGGCCCGACGCCGGAGCAGATCCGGCAACTGGGCGACAAGGTCCAGGCCAAAGACCTGATGAGAAAGGCCGGCGTGCCCTGCATTCCGGGATCGGAGGGTGCGGTGGCGACGTTCCGGGAAGCCGCCACGGTGGCCGAAGAAGTCGGCTACCCCGTCATCCTGAAAGCGGTCGCCGGCGGCGGCGGCAAGGGGATGCGGATTTGCCGCGATGTGGCGGAATTGGAGCGCGGCTTCCATGTCGCCTCGGCCGAGGCCGGGAACGCCTTCGGCAACCCCGATCTCTACCTGGAGAAAGTCGTGCTCAATCCCCACCACGTCGAGATCCAGGTGATCGGCGACACCTACGGCAACTACCTGCATTTCGGCGAGCGTGACTGCTCGATTCAACGGCGGCACCAGAAGCTGATCGAGGAGACGCCCTCACCGCTCATGACGCCCGAGCTGCGGCGGCGGATGGGCGAAGCGGCGCTCAACGGCGCCGCCCAGGTCGGATACCGCGGGGTGGGGACGATGGAGTTCCTCGTCGACGATCAGCGCAATTTCTACTTCATGGAAATGAACACGCGGATCCAGGTGGAACATCCGGTGACCGAAGAGGCCTACGAAGTCGACCTCCTGCAGGACCAGATCCGGGTGGCGCTGGGCGAGCGGCTTCCGTACACCCAGGAGGAGATCAAGCCCCGCTGGGCGGTCATCGAGTGCCGCATCAACGCCGAGGACCCCGAAAAGGATTTCCGGCCGACGCCGGGGACGATCACCGGGCTGCACATTCCCGGAGGACCGGGCGTGCGGGTGGACCGGGCCGTGTACACCGGCTACCAGATCCCGCCCCACTACGATTCCATGATTGCGAAACTGATCGTCAGGGGGCGGACGCGCCAGGAGGCCGTGGTCCGGATGCGCCGCTCGCTGGAAGAATTCATCGTCGAGGGCGTGCCGACCACGGTGGCGTTCCATCGGGAGATTTTCGAACATCCCGACTTCGTCGCCGGCCGCTACGACATCAATTTCCTCGAGCAGCGCTTCCGCAAGGGACAAGAGGCCCCGCCCGCGCCGGAGGAGGCGCAGGAGGAGGCGATCGCGGCGGGGGAAACAGTGAGCCGGCTGACGCTCTTGCGGGGGTCGGAGGCCGGAGTGCTGGCGGAGGAAGAAACGGTCGAGACGGGCGCGCCCGACTCGGCATCGGATAACAAGCAGTAAGGACGTGAGGCTCATTGGAGGATCCGGTGAACATACCCGCGGAACTCAAGTATACGAAAGAGCACGAGTGGATTCGCCGCGAAGGACAAACGGCGACCATCGGGATTACCGACTACGCCCAGGGGGAACTGGGCGATATCGTCTTCGTCGAACTGCCCAGAGTCGGCAGTGTGGTGACACAGATGAAGGCGTTCGGCACGATCGAGGCCGTGAAGGCGGTCTCGGAAATGTTCGCGCCCGTTTCGGGACGCGTGACGGCGGTCAACGGCGCGCTCGAGGACGATCCGATGGTGATCAACCGCGACCCCTACGGCGAGGGCTGGATGATCAAGGTTGAGGTGTCCGACCCCGGCCAGCTGGACGCCCTGCTCGACGCCGCGGGTTATCAGAAACTGCTGGCGGCGGTCTAGGCCCAGGCGCCGCACCGGCCCGGCCCCCGGGTAAACTCCGGGCCGGCGCGCCGGGAGGGCCGCCCCGAAAGCGCACCAGCGACCCCCGGAATCGGGCGAAACAACACAAAGGATCGGAAGTAAACAGCGATGCCGTACGTACCGAATACCGACGATGATCGCCGCGACATGCTCAAGCGCATCGGCGTGGACAAGTTCGAGGACCTGCTGGAGGGGATTCCCTCGGAGCTGCGCCTCAAGCGCGAACTCAACATCCCGGCGCTCTCGGAGATGGAGCTTCTCCGGGAAATCGAAGCGCTCTCCCGCGAGAGCCGCGAGGGTCTGGCGGGCTTTGCCGGGGGCGGCGTCTATGACCATTTCATCCCCGCGGCCGTGGGCGCGATCACCAGCCGCCCGGAGTTCATGACCGCCTACACTCCCTACCAGGCGGAGGTGGCGCAGGGAACGCTCCAGGCGATCTACGAATACCAGACCCACGTCTGCCGTCTGACCGGGATGGACGTGGCGAATGCCTCGATGTACGACGGGGCGACGGCGGCGGCCGAGGCCGCCATGCTGGCGGTCAAAGCGACCGGGCGCAACCGCATGGTGGCGGCCGAGACGCTCAACCCGATGTATCGGGAGGTGATCCGGACCTACCTCTCCGGTCTCGACGTGGAGATCGTGACAGCGCCGATGGCCGACGGCGTGACCGACCTGAATCGGCTGGAGGACGCGATCGATGAGCACACGGCCGGCGTGATTCTTGCCCAGCCGAATTTCTTCGGCCGGCTCGAGGAGATCGGCCCGGTCGAACAGATGATCCACCGCGTGGGCGGCAAGCTGGTGCTGGCGTTCGACCCGATCGCCCAGGCCGTGCTCAAGACGCCGGGAGAGTGGGGCGCCGACATCGCGGTGGGCGAGGGGCAGCCCCTCGGACTGCCGGTGTCGTTCGGCGGGCCGCTTCTGGGGATGTTTGCGGTCAAGAAAGATCTGGTGCGCAGCATGCCGGGGCGGCTGGCCGGGCGGACGACGGATGTCGAAGGGAAGCCGGGCTTTGTCCTGGTGCTGCAGACGCGCGAACAGCATATCCGCCGCGAGAAGGCCACCTCGAATATCTGCACCAACGAAGCTCTCTGTGCGACCACCGCGGCGGTTTACCTGACCCTGCTGGGCAGGACCGGCCTGAAGCGGGTGGCGCTATTGTCGATGGAGCGGGCGCAGCAGGCGGCCCGGGCGCTGACGGCGATCGACGGATACGAACTGTACTGGCCGAAACCCTTCGTGCGCGAGTTCGCCATCCGGACGCCCAAGCCGGCCAAGCAGATCATCCTGGCAATGATCGAACGGGGAGTCCTCCCGGGCGTCGCGGCCGGGCGCTGGTACCAGGGGCTCGACCACTGCTTGATCGTCGCCCTCACCGAAAAACGGACCGAGGCGGAGATTGGACGGCTGGCCGACGGCCTAAAGGAGTTGGCGGCGAGTGGCGTATTGTCCCGAATGTAATATGGCCCTGCAAGGGAATCCGGAACGGTGTTACATCTGTGGGAGCAAAGTGAAGCAGGAAGCGGAACAGGGTTGGGTGGTGGTGGGGACGGTGGACGACAAGCCGTTCGCGGACATGGCGCGCGAAACGCTCCAGGCGTGCGAAGTCCCGGCCGTCGTGATCTCCCGGTCCGGCTTCTTCGGCAACGTCGGACTCCCCCTCAATCCGATCTATGAGACCAAACCGGCGTCGTTCGAAATATCCGTGCCGGCCGAGTTTCGCGACGAGGCGATCGACGTGCTCGACGCGACTCTCGGGGACAAGTGGCGGCGAAAGGAAGATTAGTGGGATACTGCCCGAACTGTCGGTGGGAATACGAGCTTGACGTCCTGGTGTGCCCCGCGTGCGGGGCCGCTCTGGCGGAGGCGCGTCCGGGAACGGGCGGCGCGGCCGAGCGGCCGGACCGCAGCTGGGTGGCGATGGGGCGGGTGCTCACGAGCGGGCAGTCGAAGATCGCCAAGGCGTCGCTCGACGCCGGCAATATCCCGTCGGTCATTCTCCCGACCCCCCTCTACGGAGCCGGGCGGAGCGCCGCGCCGGCCGCGGGATTGCGGCGGGCCGGCGACGAAGGGCAGTTGATCATGGTCCCGCGCGAGTTCGAGCGGGATGCGCAGATGGCGCTCGCCGGCGTGCTGGGGAGCGCCGCCGTCGAGTTCGGGCGATTCGAGGAACGCGAGGACAACTAGTTAGGAGGTACGGCAGCATGCAAAAATGGGCAGTGATCGCGGCGCTCGCGCTGGCGGCGGTGCTGGTGCAGTGCGCGAAGAAGGAACAGGCGGCAGTGCAGGCGCCGTTCGTGGAGAACCTCGCCGACGCCTTGCAGAAAGCGCAGGCGGGCCAGTACATCGTCGTCGACTTCTACACCGACTGGTGAAAGTACTGCAAGATGCTGGACACGGTCGTGTTCGATGATCCCAAGGCCATTGCGTTCTTCACCAACGAAATGCTGCTGGTCAAGCTGAACGCCGAGGTCGATACCCTGACCAAACAGCGCTACAACATCATGGGCTATCCGACCTCGGTGCTGGTCGACAAGGAGGGCAACGAAATCGACCGCTTCGTCGGATTCGGCGAGACCGACGAGTACATCGGGACCTTCCGGAACTACGCCCGGGGAATCGGGACGCTGGACGACATGGCGGCCCGGTTCGAGGTCAACCAGAACCGGGATTCGGCGTTCGCGATTGCCGAGAAGTACAAGTACCGCGGGGCGGTGGCGGAGGCCGACCAGTGGTACGACCGGGTGGTGGCGATGGGGGCGCCGACGGATTCGCTGGCGGGCGAGGCGCGGGTGGCGCAGGCAGACGCCCACCTTCGGGCGAAAGACTTCGCGCCGGCGCTGGCCATGTTCGAGCAGATCCGCGCCGATTTTGCGGGGACGCGGTTCGCCGAGGACGCGGAGATTTACCGGGCGATCGCTTTCGGACGGCAGAACGACACCGCCCAGGCGATTGCCGCCTTCAGCGAGTTCCTGGACCACTGGCCGGAGTCGGAAGCCGCGGACTACGCGAAAGAGCAGTTGAGGAAACTTAAAGGCGAGGAGCCATCGGAATAACAGCGACCGGGCCCGCAAGAGCCCCGTCGCACGGGACAATTATGGACGAGCCAATTCTCATATACGAAAAGTCAAAGCCCGGGCGGACCGGGTATACGCTGCCGCCGACGGCGTCGCGCGAAGCCGACCTGCTCGCGGCCCTGCCGGCGGAGTTCCGCAGGTCGAAAGAGGCGGCCCTGCCGGAGGTGACGGAGGGGGAGGCGGTGCGGCACTTTGTCGGGTTGTCGGTGAAAAACCATCACATCGACAAGGGGTTCTATCCGCTGGGGTCGTGCACGATGAAGTACAATCCCAAACTGAACGATGCGGCGGCGGCGCTGCCGGATTTCCGCGACCACCACCCGCTCGCGCCGTGCAGCTCGGCGCCGGGCATCCTCCGGCTGATGTGGGATCTCCAGCAGTTCCTGTCGGAGGTGTCGGGGTTTCCCTCGATATCGCTCCAGCCGGTGGCCGGGGCGCACGGGGAGTTCACCGGGCTGCTCATCATGCGCGCCTACCACCTGAGCAGAGGGAACAAGCGCTCGAAGGTCATCATCCCGGATTCGGCTCACGGCACCAACCCCGCCTCGGTCGCGGCCGTCGGCTACTCCACGGTGCAGGTGAAGGGGAACGAAAGGGGGGTCATTCCGCCCGAGGCGGTGGCGGCGGCGATGGACGAGGACGTGGCCGGGATCATGATGACCAATCCCAACACGCTCGGCATTTTCGAGACCCACATCCGGGAGATCGCCGCGATCGTGCACGCCAAGGGCGGACTCGTGTACATGGACGGGGCGAACCTTAACGCCAACATGGGCATCTTCCGCCCCGGCGACGTCGGCTTCGACATCATGCACTTCAACCTGCACAAGACGTTCTCGACGCCGCACGGCGGCGGCGGGCCGGGCGCCGGAGCGGTCGGGGTCACCGCGGAACTCGACCCGTTCCTCCCCTTCCCGGTGCTGGAAAAGGCGGACGACGGGACGCTGTTCATGAACTACAACCGCCCGCACTCGATCGGGCGGGTGCACGCGTTCTACGGGAATTTCGCCAACCAGGTGCGGGCCTATGCCTACATCAAGACGCTCGGCGGCCGGGGACTGCGGCGCGCCAGCGAGAACGCGGTGCTCAACGCCAACTACCTCAAGGCGCTGCTGAAGGATGCTTTCGATCTGCCCTACGATGTCCACTGCATGCACGAATTCGTGCTGTCGGGAAACCGGCAGAAGAAGAAAGGGGTGCGGACAGCGGACATGTCGAAGCGGATGCTCGATTTCGGCGTGCACTCGCCGACCAACTATTTCCCGCTCATCGTGCCGGAGGCGCTCATGATCGAGCCGACGGAGACGGAGAGCAGGGAGACGCTCGACCGGTTTGCGGCAATCATGCGCCAAATCGCGCGCGAGGCGGACACCGACCCCGAGCTCGTGACTTCGGCGCCGCACCACACCCCGGTGCGCCGGCTGGACGAGACGGCGGCGGCGCGGACGCTTGATGTCTGTTTTGCGGAGTGAACGATTCCGCTTGTGAATGGGAGCCGGTGCCTGTTCTTTGGGCATCGGCTTTTTTATGGTTCGTTTCGAAGGTGTGACATATCGCTACGGCGCGGGGGCGCCGGCGGCCCTCGCCAACGTCGGGGCGCTCATTCAGCCCGGCGAGTCGGTGGCCGTCATGGGGGCCAACGGGTCGGGGAAATCGACCTTCGCCCGCCTCGCCGCGGGCCTGTTTGCGCCGACCGAGGGACGGGTGACGGTGCGGAACCAGCGCGGGGAAGACACCAGGGCGGGGATCCTCTTTCAGAATCCCGACAACCAGATGGTGGCGGTGACGGTCGAGAAGGAGATCGCCTTCGCCCTCGAAAACGCGGCCGTGCCGCCCGACGTCATGGCCCGGCGGGTGACCCAGACGCTCAAGCGCTTCTCGATCGCCCATCTCCGGCAGCGCCTGACCGCGGAGCTGTCGGGCGGTGAAAAGCAGCGGGTGGCCCTGGCGGCGGTCATGGTGAGCGAGCCGACTGTGCTCGTGCTCGACGAGCCGGATTCGTTTCTCGACGAAGCGGGGAAAGCGATGCTGCGGACCGAGCTGGAGAACCTGCGGCGGAGCCAGCCCTCGATGATCCAGATTCACATCACGCAGTATCCGCAGACGGCGCGGCAGTACCCGCGCCTGATGGTCTTCTTCGAGGGCCGCGTGGCGGCCGACGGCCGGCCGGAGCGAATCTTCGCCGACGATGCCTTCTGCCGCGAAACGGCCATCGCCTTCGACCCGCGCGCCAGCGACGGAGAGGGCAGCGGCGCGGCGAGTATCGCAGCGAAGGACCGCCGGGTGGCGCGCGTCGAACTCAAGGAGGCGGCGTTCGCCTATGCCGCGATCGGACCGGTGCTGCCGCCGCTCAACGCGACCGTCCAGTCCGGCGAGGTGCTCGGGGTCGTCGGACCCTCGGGATCGGGAAAGAGCACGCTCGGGCTTCTTTTGTGCCGGGTGCTGGAACCGACCTCAGGAAGGATCCTCTACATCGGCCCGGAAGGCGGGCCGGTGTTTCCGGAGAGCGCGCCGGGGCGGGTGAGCGCGATCCTCCAGCAGCCGGAGCGGCAGTTCTTCCTCCCGACCTGCGAACAGGAAGTCGAGTTCGGCCCCGAGAATATCGGGCGGCCGCTGACGATCACGGAGACACACGCCATGCTGCGGCTGGCCGGACTGGATCCGACCGTGTTCGGAAAGCGGGATCCGTTCCGGCTGTCGGGCGGAGAGAAACGGCGGCTGGCGTTCGCCGCGGTGCTGTCGCTGCGCCCGGATATTGTCGTGTTCGACGAGCCGACCTGCGGGCTCGACCAGGAAGGGGTGGGGCGGTTCATCCGGCTGGCGCGGACGCTGCGCGCGGGGGGAGCGGGGGTGGTGGTGATCAGCCACGACGGCGACGTCATCCGGGCGCTCGCCGACCGCGTGCTGGTCCTCGGCCGGGATCGGGAATACCGGTTGATCGGAGCGGACGAGTTCTTTGCAGCGGCCGAGCTGCGCCGGGCGGTGTCGCCGGTCACGTGGGCGGGTTAGCGCCCGGCCAGGCGGCCCCGGGCCGGCCCCGCTCTCATTTTGCAGTTGATGAACGCGGGGCGCATTGTCTATATTTGCGCGTGGTGCAGGTGAGAGGTTGGCAACGACTCTAACAGGATTGGTCGACATGGAAGCATCAGGGATCAAGGCGGACACGGGCAAAGAACAGGCGCAGACGGGGAGCGGCGAAACCGCGGCCCGGGTGATCAGGGACACCACCTCCAACCCGGCTCCCCTCGGGCTGCTCGGATTCGGCATGACGACGGTGCTGCTGAATCTCCATAACGCCGGAATCTTTCCGCTCGATGCGATGATTCTCGGGATGGGGATATTTTACGGCGGGATGGCGCAGGTGTTCGCAGGCATCATGGAGTGGAAGAAGGGAAATACGTTCGGAACGACGGCGTTTACGTCATACGGGCTGTTCTGGCTCACGCTCGTGGCTCTGCTCGTGCTGCCGAAGCTGGGCTGGGGCGCGGCGCCGGAGGCGATCGCGATGGCGGCCTATCTGGCGATGTGGGGAATCTTTACGGCGGTGATGTTTGTCGGAACGCTCCGGCTCAACCGCGCCCTCCAGTTCGTGTTCGCCTCGCTCGCTGTGCTGTTCTTCCTGCTGGCGATCGGCGACGCGACGGGCAGCGCGGGCATCAAGACGCTGGCCGGAATCGAAGGAATCATCTGCGGGTTGTCGGCGGTGTACGCCGGCCTGGCGCAGGTGCTCAATGAGGTGTACGGCCGGACATTGTGGCCGCTGGGGGCGGTTGCGAAGTGACGAACCGGATATCCGGAGACGGTCGGGGCGGGATGGTTCCGCCCCGCTTTTTTGTCGGCGCTCAGGAGGCTCCCGCGCTCAGGCGGCGCGGCAGAGCGCTCCGCGAACAACCAATGGATCCCCGGCGGGGAGTCGGGGAAGCGGCGGGGTGGTTCATGAAGAAGGTTATGCTTGCGGCAGCGCTCCTGGCGCTGCCGGCGGCCGGCCTCTGCGGCCAGGATTTCGGCATCAAGTTCTCGGGCTTTGTGAAGAGCGATTTCTTTCACGATTCGCGGCAAACGGTCAGTCTGCGCGAGGGGCATTTCCTGCTGTACCCGGCCGGAATCAGCCGGGACGTCCGGGGCGAGGATGTCAACGATCGGGGGAGTTTCAATTACCTGGCGATCCAGACGCGGCTCACCGGGGCAATCACGGCTCCCGATGCTTTCGGGGCCAAAGTGAGCGGCGTTCTGGAGGCCGATTTCTTCGGCAACGAGAGCGCGGCGCTCGTGGATGCCAACGGGTTCCGGCTGCGCCACGCCTACGCCAAACTGGCCTGGACGAACACCGAGCTGCTGCTCGGGCAGTACTGGCACCCGCTGTTCGTGCCGGCGTGCTTTTCCGAGGTGATCTCGTTCAACACGGGTGCGCCGATGCAACCGTTCGCGCGCAATCCGCAGGTGCGCCTGACCCACCGGCTCGGGCCCTTGCGCCTGATCGCGGCGGCCGCCGCCCAGCGGGATTTTGCCGGCGGGGGCGGGTCGGCGCCGCTGCGCAACTCCTCGATTCCCGATCTCAATGCCCAGGTGCATTTCAGCCATGCGGCCGACGGCGGGGCGCGCGAACTACTCGCCGGCGTGGGCGGGGAGTTCAAGACCCTTCGCCCGCTGCTCCAGACGACCGGCGAAGACGGCGCCTTCAAGACCGATGAAGAAATTTCCTCGGCGGCGGCCATGGCGTTCCTGAAGTACCACACGCCGTCGCTCACCGGCAAAGTGCAGGGCGTGTACGGACAGAATCTCTACGATCTGACCATGCTCGGGGGGTACGCGGTCACCGACGTGCTCGACCCCGAACGAAACGCGGTTGCGTACACGACCGTGGATTGTTTCGCCATCTGGTCCGAGATCATTGTGCGGCACGGTCCCCGGTGGCAGTATGCGTTGTGGGCCGGGTACACGGAGAATCTCGGCGCCGACGATTCGGTTGTCGTGTACAGCTACCGGGTGGACGGCACGGACGTGACGGTGCGGGGGGCGAGTGTCGACAACACCAGCGACATCAAGCGCGTCCTGCGGGTATCCCCGCGGGTGGTCGCAACGGCGGGGAGTCTGAGCGTGGCCCTGGAGACCGAGTACACCCGCGCCGATTACGCCGCCCGGACCGCCGACGGCAAGCTCTGCCGCGACAAGTACGGCAAGGTCACAAAGACCGATCATGTCGACAACTCCCGCGTGCTGTTCTCGACGATTCTGAAATTCTAGACCTCCGCGGCCGGGGCAGGCGTGCGGGCGCGACGCCCCGGTCGGCGCGGATTGGAGGGCGGACGGCGGAAAGGGGGCTTGGGCGAGGGTGCGCGGCCGGGCCAAAATGTGATGCACATTCTCCGCCCCCTCGCGTTATAATAGAGACGGGCCGATTGTCCGATACAAAGAACAGGGAGCGACTGTCTCTGTATGCAGACGCGTGAAATTCACATGAGCCCCAACGCGATGGCGGTGATGAAGCGCCGGTACCTGGCCAGGGACGCCAGCGGCCGGGTGATTGAAACGCCGGTTGAGCTGTTTGTCCGGGTCGCCCGCGCGATCGCCGAGGCCGACCGCGTGTACGGCGGCGATGATGCGCAGGTGGAGCGAACCGCGCAGGCGTTTTTCAACGTCATGGCCGACGGCGATTTCCTTCCGAATTCCCCGACCCTGATGAACGCCGGACGGGCGCTTGGGCAGTTGTCCGCCTGTTTCGTGCTCCCGGTGGGGGACTCGATGGAGGAGATTTTCGAGGCGGTCAAGCAGGCGGCCTTGATCCACAAGTCGGGCGGCGGGACGGGGTTTGCCTTTTCGCGGCTGCGCCCGCGCAATGCGCGGGTACGCAGCACCTCCGGAGTGGCCTCGGGGCCGGTCTCGTTTATGGAGGTGTTCAACCATGCGACCGAGGCAGTCAAACAGGGGGGGACGCGGCGCGGGGCGAACATGGGTATCCTCCGCGTGGACCATCCCGACATTCGCGAGTTCATCTCCTGCAAGTTGGACACCGGGCGGATCACCAATTTCAACATCTCGGTGGCCGTAACTAATGCCTTCATGGAGGCGCTGGAGGCGGACTCGAAGTACGCTCTGGTTAATCCGCAGACCGGGCAGGCCCACGTGGTCGAGGGGGAGGAGCAGTGGGTGCCGGCGCGCGAGATTTTCGACCTGATCGTCGAGCAGGCCTGGCTGACGGGGGAGCCGGGGATTGTCTTTATCGACCGGATGAACGAGGGGAACCCGACCTTCCCGTTCGAACAGATCGAGGCGACCAATCCGTGCGGCGAGCAGCCGCTGCCGCCGTATGATTCGTGCAATCTCGGGTCGATCAATCTCGGGCGTTTCGCAAGAGAGCCGCTTCCGGGCGACTACGCCCCGAGCGATCCCGCGGCGGGGGTGGATTGGGAGCGGCTGGCGGGGGTGGTGCGGACGGGCGTGCACTTTCTGGATAACGTAATCGATCAGAACAAATTCCCGATCCCGGAGATCGCGGCCCAGACCCGGCGCAACCGCCGCATCGGGCTGGGGGTCATGGGGTGGGCAGACCTGCTGGTCAGGTTGCGCGTCCCCTACAACTCCGAGGCGGCGTTCGCGCTCGGCGAGCGGGTCATGCAGTTCGTGCACAGCGAGGCGCGGAATCATTCCTCGGAACTGGCCAAAACCCGCGGCAAATTCCCGAACTGGGAGCACTCGCTCTTTGGCCGGGAAGGTATCGCCATGCGCAACGCGACCGTGACGACGGTGGCGCCGACCGGGACGATCTCGATTCTCGCGGGCTGTTCCTCGGGCATCGAGCCCTACTATGCGGTGGCCTTCGAGCGCAACATCATGGAGGGGACGCGCCTGACCGAGGTCAACCCGCTCTTTGAGGCGGCGGCCCGGCGCGGGGGATTCTACTCCGACGACCTGATCCGGAAGGTGGCGGAGCGGCGCTCGATCAGCGACCTTGCGGAAATCCCCGAAGAGCTGCGAGCGACATTCCTCACCGCGGCCGACATCTCGCCCGAAGATCATATTCGGATGCAGGCGCAGTTCCAGAAACACTGCGACTCCTCGGTGAGCAAGACGATCAATTTCGCCGAATCGGCCACCCGGGAGGCCGTGCGCACGGCTTTCCGGCAGGCCTACCGGATGGGGCTGAAGGGAATCACGATTTATCGGGACAACGCCCGGCCGAACCAGGTGCTGTCGGCGCGGCCGGCGGCCGGGGCGACGGTTGCGCCGGTGGTCATGGAACGGCCGGCCGTCCTGGAGGGCATCACCGAGAAAATCCGAACCGGCTATGGGAATCTGTACGTGACCGTCAACACCCGCCAGGGCCAGCCGTTCGAGGTGTTTGCCCACATCGGGAAATCGGGGTACACGACGATGGCGGATACCGAGGCGATTTGCCGGCTGATTTCGCTGGCTCTGCGCTCCCACGTGCCGGTCGAGGCGATTATTCGTCAACTGCGGGGAATCGGCGGGGCGAGCCAGACATTCTCGGGAGGCGCGCGGGTGGCCTCGATCCCCGATGCCATTGCGCAAGTTTTGCACAGGCATTCTGGCGCCGAGGCGGGCGTGCGCGGGGGGGCCGCGCCGGAGCCCGACGGGGAAATCTGTCCGGAGTGCGGCGGCCTGATGCACGCCGAGGCGGGGTGTTTTTCCTGCGGCGCCTGCGGCTATTCTAACTGTTGATTCTTCCGATATCAGAGTATAATGGGCCGATTCCCGCCGGGCGGCCGGCGTGTGCTCCCTCGAGGCCGCGCGC
The DNA here is from genome assembly GCA_017999435.1 of Candidatus Zixiibacteriota bacterium. Lineage (NCBI taxonomy): Bacteria > Pseudomonadati > Candidatus Zixiibacteriota > Candidatus Zixiibacteriota bacterium. The sequence continues at coordinate 338,195 of JAGNLV010000004.1, read as the reverse complement.
GTCGCCGGGATTCCGAGGCGCCCGGCCCGGCAGCTCTCCGCGGCCGGCTCGCCGGGGTCGCAGCCGGCCGGGGCGGAGAGACAAGACAGAGCGGCAGGGACCCGGTGCCGACCCCGGCCTGTCGGAAGTGAATGCGCGCCGCCCGGATTGCCTGTGGGCGACGGCCAGGATTGCAGCGATGTGAGATCGCAAAGGGTAAGCTGACTGTGGGATCGTTCATACCGGCCGGACGCACCTCGCTGGTGAAGCGGGGGGAGAGCATGCTGCAGGTGCAGACGGAATATGCGCCCCGCCCCTACCCGCGCATCACGACAACCATTCTGAACCAGGGACAGGTTCTGCACAAGCTCGAGAAGAAGCTTGAGCAGGCGATCGGTTCGGTGGAGGAGCAGAATCTCGCGGAGGATGTGATGAAGCGCCAACACGCCGAGGTGCTCTCGCTCATCACCGATCCCACCGGCGAGGCGCGGCAACGGCTCGAACGAGCCGCTCAGGAGCCGACCATCGTGTTTCGCCGCGGCGCCCGGCCGGCCATGGAGGGCGAGACGGCGTCCGCAGTTCCGGCCGCCGGATCGGGTGCGTTGCCCGGTCCGGAGCCGCTTCCGGATCTTCCCGATGACGCGCCCGCGGCGCCCACCGCTCGGCCGTACCCCTCGCCGGTGCCGCCGATCGCGGTCAGGGAGTCGCTCCACGACCGCTTCGCCGACATCCCCGGTTTCGAGCACGCCTACAGCATGACGCTGGACGGGAAGTTCAAGTCGGCGGCCGGCGAAGAGCAGTTCCGCAAGGGATTCAAACACGTGCACAAAACGCTTCGCGACGTGATCGAACTGTTCCCCGAGAAGGGCGGGGCGCGACGGCGGCGGGAAGAGGGCGTGTGCGAGGTCGAGCGGAATCGCCTGTACCTCGTGTCAACGGGGGAGGAACTGGTCTTCATTACGATCAACAGCATCCGGACCGATCTGAACTACGAGAAGATCATGAAGAACCTGCTCTTTCCGGACGAGCTGCAGGTGCTGTTGCAGCAGAGGGGGGCGGACGGGAAGTAAGGGGGGGCAGGCCGGGCGCAGGGTATTCCTGATACGGTGCCGGCGCGCGTCTCATGACTCAGTCCGGAGCGGCAGTTCTCACGGGGGCGAATCTCACCGCTGACATTCTCGATCGACCGTCGATACGGATGGTGTTTGCCCGGCCTAAGCTTCGTGCCAAACGGAAAAGGCGCTGCGGCCGGGTTCGGGGGCGGGCTGGAACCGGTCGATGAAAGCGTGGATGAGCAGCTGGGTCGAGAGAATGCCGATCATCGACATGTTGTCTTTGAATGACAAGTGGGCGTGCTTGAGCCGGGTCGCCTTCTCGCGCAACTGCTGGACCGCGGCCGATTCGAACAAACCGGTGCGCGCGATCTCGGACTCGGCGAGTATGTCGGCGATGTAGCCCGGCGAGTCGGGCTGGACAAAGCTGTTGGAGTCGGGGGCCATGTACGGCTGTTTCACGCGCGCTGTGATCTCCTCCGGCAACTCGCGCGCCATCGCCCGTTTCAGCACGAATTTCTCTTTCAGGCCGAAGAGCTTGTGCCAGGGCGGGATGGTCGCCGCAAATTCGACAACCCGGTGATCGAGGAAGGGGAAGCGGCCCTCGACCGAGTGGGCCATGCCGACGCGGTCCCCCTGCGACGAGAGCAGGTAGCCCGATAAGAGCGACCGTGCTTCGAGATACTGCGCCCGGCAGAGGTGATGCCAGCGGAAAAACGAGTCCGGCAGGTCGACGCAGAAAGCCTCCAGCGAGCTGTGACCATCGAGAATCCGGCGGACCTCCGGGGTGAAGTAATCCTTGATCTTGGTGGTCGTGCTGATGCGGGGCTGGTGGGAGTAGGAGCAGCGGTCGGTGTCGCGGAGACCGGCCTTGTAGAAAGTCTCGAGGTAGAATTTCGCCCGGGCGCCGGAGAGGGGGAGGGTCGGGTAAAGGCGTTTCAGTAGAGCCGGGCGCCAGGCGGAATCAGGACGGCGGGCCCAGAACCGCCGGATCATCGTCTCTTTGAAAATGTCGTATCCCCCGAGGATCTCATCCGAGCCCTCGCCGGTCAGGACGACCTTGAAGTTGTTCTCCCGGACGAGCCGGGAGAGCAGGAAGAGCGGCGTCGGCGCGGTGCGGACGATGGGGCGTTCGGTGTGGCGGATGACGGCGGGGAAATTCTCCGCGATGTCGCGGTAGGTGCAGGTCACGACGTGGTGGTTGGTGCCGAGGTGCTCGGCCATCTGCCGTTGAAACGGCGACTCATCATACGCCTTATCCTGAAAGGCAATCGAAAAGGACTCGACCCGGGTGTCGGTGAAATGCCTGATGAGCGCGGTGGTGGCCGAGGAATCAAGCCCGCCGGAGAGGTAGGCGCCCACCGGGACGTCGGCGCGCAACCGCAGCCGGACAGCGTCGACCAGAAGGGCGTGGAGCTCCTCCGCCCACGACTCGACCGGGCGGCGGCGGTCGAAGGTCTCGGGAAATTCCATTGACCAGTAGCGTTCCGTGCGGACCCGGCCGTTCCGGACGACGCCGCAGGCGCCCGCCTCGAGTTCGTGGATGCCCTCGAAAGCAGTGCGAGGCGGCGCGGTCGTCCACCAGGTAAAGATCTCATCGAGGCCTTTCAGGTCAAGGCGGCGGGGAATCTCCGGGGCGCAGAAGATGGCCTTGATTTCGGAGGCGAAGTAGAAGGCGCCGCCGTGCACGGCGTAGAACAGAGGGCGGACGCCGAGGCGGTCGCGCGCAAAAAAGAGCGAGCGGTCGCGCCGGTTGTACAGGACAAACGCCCACTGGCCGTTGAAACGGGTGAGGCAGTCGCGGCCCCACTGCTCGTAGGCGTGGATGATGACCTCGGTGTCGCAGCGGGTGCGGAAAACGTGGCCGGCGCCGACGAGCTCCTCGCGCAATTCGAGGTAGTTGAAGATCTCGCCGTTGAAGGTGATCCACAGCGACCCGTCCTCGTTGCACATCGGCTGCGATCCCCCGGCGAGGTCGATGATCGAGAGGCGGGCCTGGCCGAGTACACAGCGATCATCAAGGTAGGCGCCGAATTCGTCCGGGCCCCGGTGATGCAGCGTGTTGACCATCCGGCCGATCAGCGCCCGGTCGGGAGGGCGGGGAGACTCCAGTTGAAAGTAGCCGGCTATTCCACACATACTCTTCAGCGCCTCAGTCGGATGTTGCTTGCTCCTAATATCGGAAGGATGAACGCGGACCTTCTCCAGAGGCCGGAGTGGATTATACGAGGTTCGCCGGCCGGGGGCAAGAAATGTCGTTGTTGTCGTTCTCGAGAATGATATAAACTAACAGTTGATATAGTGATCGTAACATACTACTAGAACGGCAATTACAAGATCAATCAGTTGTTTTCGCAGAGGCCGCGGCCCGGCACTTGCGGATTGACACGGCGGGGGATTGGCATATCTTGGGGTGGCGTCGGCAGTACCACGCTGCACCCCTTGAACAAACGGCCGACGCCGGACGTTTCTGAGGAGGGACAAAAGGACGGGGGGGATCTCAACCTGAGGCAAACCGGAGAGTATGCTACAGCCGCGGCCAGTCAAAAGTGCTTCCCAGGTGACGATGAAACAACTCCGGCGGATGATCCTGTGGCCGGCCGCATGGGTGGCGGTTCTCGCCTGGCCCTCGGCGGGGTTCGCGGCGCGCGGCGACAGCGGGCCGGTGCCGGGCGCGTTCATTGTCAAGCTGGCGCCGGGGGTCAATCCGGCGGCGGTGCGGCAGGCGCTGGGCGGCCGCGAGCGGCTGACCCCTGTCGTGCCGGGCGGACTGAAGGCCGGACTTGCAGGCCGGGAGGATTTGGAGCGCGTATACTTCCTGGCGACTGAGCGGCCTGCCGCGGCGGCCGCCGACATCACGGACATGCTCGGCCGCGGCAATGTCGAATGGGTGGAGCCGGAATACTTCCTCGAACTCTTCGAACTGCCCGCCGATTCCCTGTTCCCGCGCCAATGGCATCTGCTGAATACAGGGCAAGAGTATTTCGGAATCAACCGCATCGATGGGGCATACAACGATGAGCGCGTGATCAAGCGGGGTACGGCGGGGAGGGACGTGCGCCTGGTCGGCCAGTACCAGTCGCCGCCGGCGGATTCGGCCGAGAAAGTGGTCGTCGCGATCATCGACACAGGCGTGGATACGGATCACCCGGAACTGGCCGGACGGGTCTGGCGGAACCTCGATGAAATTCCCGGCAACGGCGGCGACGACGATCACAATGGATATATCGACGACACCGCCGGGTACGATATTTCGGGGGATACCAGCAACCTCTTCGATCCGGCGGGTGACGCCGACCCGCGCGACGAGGACGGTCATGGGACGCACTGCGCGGGGATCGTGGGAGCGAACGGCGACGGCGCGGGAGTGGTGGGAATCGCGCCGTGGATCGAGATCATGCCGGTGAAGATTTTCCCGAACGGGACCACGAGGATCGGCGGGCTCGGCATCCTCTATGCCGTGAACAACGGGGCGCGGGTGATCAACGCGAGCTGGGGCTCGCCCTTCCAATCACAATTCCTGCGCGAGGTCATCAACTTCGCGCGGGAAAACGGCGTGCTCGTCTGCATGGCCTCGGGCAACAGCGGCGACAACAGCCGGTTCTACCCGGCCGGGTTCGACCTGGATTCGACGCTGGTCGTGGGGGCCGGGAACTCCGACGGAGAGCTGACTTACTTCTCGACCTTCGGCTCGCACGTCGACATCATCGCCCCGGGCCTGGACATCCTGTCGCTGCGGGCTGCGGGGACCGACATGTACGCCGCCTACCCGGCCTACGAGCCGGAGGTGCGGATTGTCGACAGCCTCTACTACCTCTCGGACGGGACGTCGATGGCGGCGCCCATGGTGTGCGGGGCGGCCGGAATGCTGCTGTCGTTCCGCCCCGACCTGTCGCTCGGCGAGCTCGTGGCCATCCTGAAGCACGGGGCGACCGACCTGGTCGATCCGCTCAACCAGGGGGATGATCTGCCCGGCCCAGACTCGCTCTGCGGCTGGGGGTACCTCAATATCGACGCCTCCCTCGGTCTGATGGAAAGCGGCGGCATGTACCTCACCGCGCCCGAACACCGCAGCCGCCACACCGGCGACATCATTATCAAGGGAGGAACGATCGGCGGCTACGACGATGGGTGGACGATCGAGTACGCGACCGGGTTGAGCCCGGAGGCCTGGCACTTCCTCGCCGCCGGCAACGGCCTGCCGCCCGATTCGGTGCTCGCGGTTTTTCGCAACCCCGGCGCGGCGGGACTGCTCAGTTTCCGCCTCACGGACAGCTACGGGCGCAGCGGGACAGTGACGGTGACGTATGCGCCGACGAATGTGCTGGCGATGTCGTCGCCGGCCGACGGAATGACGTTCGACTATGCGATCCCCGTCAGGGGGTCGGCTTACGGACCCGATTTCGACTCGCTGGTGGTCAAGAGCCGCGGACCGCGCGGGAATGTCGTGCGGCTTTTTGCAGGGACCGGGGAGGTATTTGACTCGCTCTTCTATACCTGGCCGGCCTCGGGGGCCGATACAGGGGCGTTCACCCTGTACCTCTACGGTTATTTCGCAACCGGTGTGGAAGGGGATTCGGCCGGGATCACGGTGACTTCGGCTTTCGCCGACGGATGGCCGCGGCGGATCCCCGGCTGGGGGGGGATGACGGCGGTGAGCGCGGATCTCAATCGGGACGGTTCCAAAGAACTGATCGCGGCCACGTCCGGGGGACTCGCGGTGTATCGGGCGGCCGACGGAGAACTGCTGAGCGGCTTCCCGGCGCTCGCGGGGCGCGACGTGCGCTGCGTGCCGGCCGTGTATGATGTGGACGGCGACGGCCATGACGAGATCATAGTCACCGATTCGACCGGGCTCCACGTGATTCGCGACGACGGCACGGCCGCGCCCGGCTGGCCGCAGGCCTGTTTCACGGGCATGACCCCCTACGAATACGGGTTCCCGGCGCCGGTGATTGTCGAGCTGCGCCGCGGTTCGCCCCCGGGAGCAGTGCCCGATTCGGGCATCCTGTTCATCAACCGGCTGGGACAGCTCATTGCCTTCCGCTTCAATGGCGACAGGTACTTCTACTCGCGGAAGATGTGGGGTCAATTCGATGCGCGGATATCCCCCTCGTACCTGACCGGGGGAGACACCTCGCCCTTCGCAACGGCCGCGGATGTCGACGGCGACGGGCGGCGGGAAGTGTGCGCGTCCTTCAGCTCGGCCAACCCCCACACCGGCATGGGGCTGTTTGACGGGGCCAACGGCCGCCCGGCTTTCGGGAGGGACGTCCCGACCATTCAAACAATCGCCTCGGTGAGCGGCAGCGTCCTGGCGGATCTTGACGGCGACGGGCTGCCGGAGGCGATCACGACCGGCCTGGGCGACGATGATCTCGAGCACGTGTGGATCAAGACTCTCGGAACCGATGATTTCGCGAGCTGGGTGGTGCCGATCGACGACTCGTGGATCGGCTGGATCGCCTCCTACCCGGTGGTCGCCGATCTGGATCGCGACGGGACGCCGGAAATTCTCATGACCTATTTCGAATTCGATCAGGCCGCGCTCTTTATTTTCCGGGCGGACGGCACGCCGTACGCGACGGGACCGCGCGGAATTCCCGGGGAGGCGTTTTACGACTACGCAACCTTCGCGACCCCGGCCGTGGCGAATATCATGGGGGACGAGTACCCGGAGATCATCTTCCGGGCCGGGCACCTGCTGCCGGGGACCGGTCCGGAGCTGCTCTACATCCTGGACTATGCGGCCGTGCCGGTGGCCGGCTGGCCGAAACGGACGCCCGCACCGTCGGCGACCGTGGCCTCGGGGCGGCAGGTCCCGCTGGTCGATGACCTCGACAACGACGGCAAAGTCGAACTCGCCTTGCTGAGCGACGAGCAGAGCCTGCTGGTGTGGGATTTCGAGGGGAGTTACGACGAGGGGCGGAACACGTTTCGCTGGATGTACGACAACGGGAACAGCGGCATCTACCCGGGGTCGCAGGCTGCGCCGCAGAGTTCGGACGGCCCGGCTCGGGTGCGCAAGGCGCAGCGGTCGGCGGCCGGCGAGGCGAGGGCGGTCGGTCGGGCGACGGCGCCGGTGCGCTTCAATCTCCCCGCCCCGGCGCGTGTGGCGGTCGAGATTTACGACACCGCCGGCAAGCGGGTCGCAACGCTGCCGGAGCGAATGATGGAAGCGGGGGACCAGGAGATGGATTTCTCCGAGGCGGCCCTCGCGCCGGGAACGTATTTCTACCGGCTGATCGTGGACGGCACGGCGTTTTCGCGGCGAATGGCGGTGATCGAATGACACGGCAATCGGCGGCGGCTGTTCTCGCGGTCGTTCTGGTGCTGGCGGCGCCGACAGGGTCGCCTTGGGCGGACCTGGCCGACGGGCCGGTGCACACCATTCTGTGGAACCGGATGGACCTCGTAGAGGTCGTCGATTCGCTCGCCGTGGGGTTCTCGTCCGAAGGGGTGACGGTCTGCCGGTGGTCGGACAGCCTCAACCAGTTTGTCGTAGAGAGCGTGCACGAGATTGACTACTATCCAGCGGCCGTGCGGATGGCGGAGGGACGCCTCATGGTGCACACCGCCGACCAGCGACTGATTGCGTACGACGCGGCGATGCTGCCCGAACTGGTGACCGCCTGGGAGTTCGCTCCCGGGGCGGCGTTCGCCGACTGGGCGCTCGTCGACACCCAGCTCTACCTGTCGCGGTGGTTCGAGGGCCTGTGGCGCTATGCGATCGGACCGGCCGGAACGGCCGCGCTCCTTGACACGAGCATGGTGGGGATTATGGTGACGCAGATGGAGGCGGAGGGACCCTGGCTGTATGTCCTCGACGAATACAACGGGATCATGCGCTACGACCCGGCCGGGGCGGGGTCGGCGGCCTTTCTCGATTACCTCTACGTGCCCCAGGAAGTTCTTTCGTTCGCGCAGGCGGACTCGACTTCGGCCATGATCGGACGGTCCGGCGGGGTCGTCATCGGGCGGTATCCCGGGCCGCAGTCGCTCGTCGCGCCCGCGGTTCCCGACGGCGACCGGCCGCAGCGGGTGTACCTGAGCGGGGATGCGATGGTGACCGTGGCGCCGCGCTCCATTGAGGTGCGCGACCGGGGGACCGGCGAGGTGCGGGCCGCGATGGCGATTGAGGGCGTGGTGACCGACGGCGCGCTGTTCACCCGGGGTGGAACCCGCTACCTGGTGCTGCCCCGCGAAGCCGGCGGGCTGTTTCTGGTGAATATCGATGACCTCGGGCAAAGCGGGCCGGGGCTGTATCGCTCCGGGCCGGTGCAGGCGCTGGCGTTCGGCGGCGGCAAACTGTTCACGTCGGGCGGCCACAACCCGATCGAGGCCTACACGTTTGACTCCACGCTCGCGCCCCACCTGGACTTCGCCCTCCTGCCCCACTTGAACAGCATGCAGGCGCTGACGGTGACGGGCGACACTCTCCTGGCCTACATGGCCGGCATCAACACCATTGTGGTGATCCGCCGGCCCTTCTTCGCCGATTCCTTCCTCGTCGACCGGGCGATCACCCTGGACGACACGATGGCGGGGCGGATCGTCTTTCTGCCCCGCCTGCGGCACGACTCCCTTCGGGCGATCGCCGTCACGGGGCTGCGCACTATGCAGGTCTTTACGATCAACGACTCCGGCCGGGTCAGTTCGCAGGAGCCGTGGGAGCAGCAGTTCGGGATCACCGCATCCTGCCTCACGGACACGATGGTCTTCCTGGCCACGGGGAAAGACCAGATCTGGTCGTATCGAATCGGGCCGGATCTCCGCACGCAGTTGGCCGGCATCACCGACCTTCCCTCGCAGGCCTCCGTGATGGTCTGGGACAGCGGCCGCCTCCTCGTGTTCGTCCGCGACCAGCTTCTCGTGTCCCGTCTCCTGCCGAGCGGAGCGCTCTCTGTCGAGAGCTGGATCGATATGCCGTTCACGGCGAGCGATGCGGTCATCTCGGGGCGGGGGCTGTTTGCGGTCGGAACCACGGGGATCGGGGTCTTCCGTCTCGACCGGGAAGTGCCGGAATTGGCGGAGTACGGCGGGGACCCGGGCACCGTCATCGCAGTGTCGGGAGAGATGGTCGCGGCCTCGGACGGCGGTTCTGTGAAGATTTACCGCCTGGGCGTGGCCACGGGCGTGGATCCCGAACCGGAACTGCCGCGGCGGTTCGCGCTCGACCAGAACTACCCGAATCCGTTCAACGGTGAGACGGTGATCCGCTATTCTCTGGCGGAGGGAGCGCGCGTGCGGCTCGCGGTCTACAACGTGCTCGGGCAGCGCGTGAAAACGCTCGTGGATGAGTACCGGGCGGCGGGGATCTATGAAGCGCTGTGGGACGGCACGGATCGCGCGGGGGCGCCGGTGGCGAGCGGGGTCTACCTCTACCGGCTCGAGGCCGGGAAGGCCGCCGGGGCCAGGAAGATGGTTTTCGTGAAGTAGGGGGCCTACCGGATGCAGTGGTAAGGGACTTTTTCTCCGGCGAGGAAGTCCTCGGCCGCCCGGCCGTGCAGCATGGCCAGGGTGGCCAGGAACCCGGCCTCGACGCAGTAGTCTCCCAGAACCGTGACACTTCGGGGAGCATCGGCCACCGGCCACCCGGTGCGGGGGTTGAGAATGTGACCCAGCCGCACGCCTTCCACCAGGCAGAACCGCCGCGCGTCGCCGCTGGTGGCGACGCCGCCGTTGCTGAGGTCTATTCGACCGACGGCGGTTCCCTCGCGCAGCGGGTCCTCGATGCCCACGACCCACGGCGGCGAGTCGGGGTCGGCGCTGAGGGCCCGGATGTCGCCGCCGAAGTTGGCCATGAGGGGGGCCCCCGAGGCGCGGAACGCGAGGTCGGCCGCCCGATCGGCCGCGTACTCTTTGCCGAGACCGCCGAGATCGATTTCCATGCCGGGTTGCAGGCGCAGGCGCCGCCCATCCCATTCGACCTTCTCCCACCCGACCCGTCCGAGCAGCGACTCGATCAGGTCTCGGTCCGGCGAAGCCGTCGATCCGTCGAATTTCCAGGCCCGGCGAAGGACGCCGGAGGTGATGTCGAAGAGGCCGCCGCTGAGGCGGTAGCACTGGTCGGCATAGGTGAGGAGGCGCGCGAGCTCGTCATCGACTTCCACCGCCGCGCCGGTGCCGGCGTTGATGGCGTGGATTATGTTGTCGTCGCGGTACCGGCTGAGTTTCCGTTCGATGCGGCGCGTTTCCGCGGCCGCGAGCGAAGCCACGTGTTCGGCTTCGCTCCGGCGGCGGCAGCGAATGAGAATCTCGCAGGGACTCGCCATGGCGGAGAAGGAAATCGTCCAGTGGGATCCGCCCTTCCGGACAGAGCACTCCGGCGCGGCCTTAGAATTCATAGTCGAATCCGGCCCGGACCATGACGGCGTCCATGTCGGGGAACAACTCGTACGTGCTCAGCACGCCCATCGAACGGGGCGGGCTGATATCCCCCGCCTGGTGATAGTACTCGCCGCCGAGGCTCACCTGAACCCCCTGACCGACCGGGAACAGGTACTGCAGCCCGGCCGTCACCGCGTGAAACGGAGCCAGCCGGTAGTCGGCCGAGGCATGGGCCGGCGCCGGAGCGGCCTCGACCAGGAAAACGCGGTAGAAGTCCGCCTCCGTCTGGCGGTACCAGCGGACGTGGGGCTGGAGCGCGTGCCCGGCTTTCACGGGCAGTCGGTAGAAAAGTTCAACGGTCTGGGAGGTCACGCCCCAGTCGTCCCAGAAGTAGCGGTAGGAGAGGTCGATCGTGTGCCCGCTCAGGTAGCGGCGCAGTTGGGCGAAAACCGCCTGCTTGGCGCGGCCGTCGGGACGGGCCTCATAGAGGTAATCGACCGGTTCGCCGGCGTCGGGACCACCCGGTCCCTGCACAACGCTCACTATCTTGTAGGGATCGTTCAGGTAGCCGGACGAGTGGTTGTAGGAGTAGTTGAGACGGAGGACGGTCTGTCGATTAAGCACCTGCGTGAGGCCGAAGACGACGTCGTACACGTTCTTCCCCTCGCCGGCGTCGCTCTCACGGTCCTCGTCGTCATCGTCGTCGCCGTCGTCATCCTGAGCGGCGAGCTCCCGCTCGCCTGCGTCGTCGTCATCATCGTCGTCGGCCCGCGCGCTCATCGAACTCAGCGGGTCAGGAGGACCGCCTTCGGGGCGGACCCGGTCGCGCGAATAGGCGGCCGAGGCGGACAGCGTCGTGTTCTTCCGATTCAGGTCGCGGGAGAGACCGACACTGGCCCCCAGGGATGTGTAGTCATGCTCGCCCGAGTAGTGGGCGCCGAGGACAATGGTGGTGAGGCGGTCGAGCGGCTGAGCCAGACTGCCGTCGAAGCTGTAGCGCGTGTCTTTGAAGGTGTCGTCGAGCGGAATCTCGCCCGGCTTTACGGAATAACCGCCCTCGCCGGAGGGGCGGGTGAAGGTTTGCACGCGGGCCGACGGCGTGGCGCCGTTGGGCGAGGCGCCGGTGAGGCCGTCGAGGGTCAGCCGCGCGCTGAGCATCCGGTCCCCCTTGAGCGCCCGGCCCAGGCCGATGATCGCTTCGGCCGCCTGCACGCGGTCGACCTCGGAATACAGGAGGATCGACGATTCCACGCGATTCCGCCCCTCGGACGCGGCCGCGCCGGTCCCGAGCAGGGCCGCGGTGAGGGCGCTGAGCGCGCCTCGGAGAGGCGGCCGGTTGGTCAATTGCATCCGCATCCCCCGCCGCCGAAGCTGCGCCCGCCGCTGGAAGCCTCCTTGCTGAAATAGATGTGGTCATCCAGGGCGCGGTCGAGCGCATGGCTGTCCATCTGCATTTCCGGTTTGGAGAGAACGTCGCGTTCCCAGACCTGCACGCCGACGGCGGCGCACCCGGAGAGGACGGCCGCGAGCGCGAAAGCCCCGGCCGAAAGCACGAAGAATCGAAGCCGTCTCACTGCGCCCCTCCCTTGTCGAGCAGGCGGACAATGGCCGCCTCGAGACTGTCGGTCTCATCCGGGCGGAAGCCCCGGTGAGTGGAGACAAGGCGGCCGCTCCGGTCATAGAGGAAGGAGGTGGGCATCGCCTCCAGTTCATAGAGCTTGGCCAGACGGCCGGTCGAATCGAAGACGATCGGGAAAGCGGTGCGGTTCTCCTCGAGGAACTTCACCGCCGCGCGGTGGTCCTGGTCGACGCCGACGGCGATGATCTCGAGACCGCGGTTGCGGAACTTGTCGGAGAGGGCCTGCATCCAGGGGAAAGAGTGGCGGCAGGGCACGCACCACGAGGCCCAGAAGTCGACATACACGACCTTGCCGTTCAGGTCGAGCGAATCCGCCAGAGCGGTCTGCAGTGCGTTGAGGGAGTCGGGCGGGGCGGCCAGACAGGGGACGGCGGCGGCCGACAGCACCAGGGCGGCGAGCAACACGCCCACTCCCCGCGGGCGGACGAAGGCGATCATGAATCAGCGGCTCCTTTCCCGGCGAGCGCGAGCGCTCGGTCCGTTGAGGCGGTAATTCAGGTTTCGCTATCGATCGGCGGTACACGCTCCTTCTATCGGAATGGCGGGGAAGGGGACATCCCGGTCCCGCTGTGATTTCTAACCGGGGCCGCCGGCGCCGGTTCCAAAAAAGATTTGACGGCTCCAAATTGGCCATTTTTTGCGCAGCGATGAAAAGGGTTGCCGCCGCCGGCGGTCACCGGTCGGTGCGCGCGCTGTCCCCGACCAGAGGGGCGTCGTCCCGAATGGTCTCCCCGAGGCGGCCGCTCCCCCGGCTGTCCGAGCCGGGCGGCGGTGTGGCCACCCCCCCGGCCGTCTTCGTGCTCACCGTCGTGTAGCCGTAGGCGGTCGGGAAATACAGGGCGGTGAGGACATGGTCCCAGGTCTGGGCGAGCGCCGGCGACGGTTGGGTCGCTTTGGCCTCGAGGCGGAATTCGTACGTGCCGGCCTCTTTGTAGTACGTGCGCGTGACCACGGCGGGGAAGTAGTTGGCGCCGGTGTTGACAAAGCCGCTCAGGCCGGCCTGCGTGTAGTACGGAAAAATCGGGAGCCCCCCCTCGACGGCGTCGATCTGCACCTGCGCGCCGTTGGGGCCGGTGGTGCCCGATAGCACGGCGTAGCACTTGCCGTAGAGGACGATCAGGCCGTCGTAGGGTATGGTGATCTCGACCGTCACCAGGTCAGTCATCTCGGCGGTCGAGAGCGTGATGATATCGCTGCTGATGCCGTTGACGATGCCGGGCTCATCGAGGATCTCGTCGGCGTTGATCGCCGAGTCCGGGAACACGACGGCCGAATCGGAGGCGCGGCCGCCGCGGAGCGCGATGCCGAGGGCGCCGGCGGTGTCGTAGAGGATGAAGGCGCCGCCCGAATCATTGACCGTGCGGCCGAGCAAGCCGCCGGCAGCATCGGTCAGGTACAACTGGCGCGCAACCATGGCCGACGGGGCTGCGGCGAGACGCGTGCGGGGCGCGAGGTCCGCTCCCCCGAGCGTGACCTGCAGAAAGAGCGCACTGTGATCGGCGAACAGGGCCGAGGGGAGGTCGCTCACGGCCCCGAGCAGGTGCACGAACAGACCGCGGTAGGTCGGAACGGTGGCCGTCTCCTGCCACAGCGGGGCGCCGCCCGTGGAGTCGGCATAGAGGGAGAAGGTCATCGAGTAGAGGCTGTCCGCGATCGGGAGCCCGTCGGGATCAGTCAGACGGCCCTGATAAGAGATCACTTCGGAGCGGGCCGAGAAAGCCACCACGAGCGCGGCCGGCAGAATGAGCGCGGCCCAACGGGATCCGACCACGTGCGACATCGAGTCTCCTTTCCCCACGCCTGCCCGCGTCTTGCGGAAACGGATCAGGGGACACGGACAATATCGGCATATTCGGGCCGCCGGGCAACTCGATCCTGCGCGGCGCAAATGCTACCGCCCCTCACCTCAAGAGCAGCATCTTGCGGCTCAACACCGCGCCGCCTGCCTCCAACCGGTAGAGATAGACTCCCGAACCGACCGGCCGTCCGTCCTTATCGAGCCCGTCCCAGATCACCGCATGGGTCCCGGCGGGGTACCTTTGATCGGCGAGCACCGCGGTCTCCCGGCCGAGGATGTTGTAGACAGTCAGGGCCACCCGGCCGGGAAGCGGCAGGTCAAAGGAGATGACAGTCTGCGGGTTGAACGGGTTCGGGTAGTTCTGCCGGAGGACGTAGGCGGAAGGCAGGCGGGGAGAATCCGGGCCCGATGCGGATGACCGGAGAGCCGGCAAAGGGACACGGCTGCCGTGACCCTGAAAGACCAGGGGCGGGAGAACCGGAGACCCGTCGACCCAAACCGTGAGCGTGTCCCCCGGCCGCGGGTAGAGGGGCGCGGCTGTGGAGGCCCCGTAGACCGGGGTGAAGGGAAGGATCCCGTCCTCAATCGCCCCCCGTCCGCAGAGCACGCCGCCCGATGTGTGGAATTCAATGACGGCGCCATCAGCAACAGGCAGGCCGTCGCAGGCGGGCCCGACGCCGTAGACCGACATCCAGGTCTGGGTGGCCGGTACGGCCGGCGCGGCCAGGCCGAAGGGTTCGTCCGGCAGAGGCCGGCCGGCAGGAGAGGACCATCCCGGATACACGAGGTATCCGTCCCGGTCCGCGTGGACCCAGTAGCCGAAACCGGGGGCGAGCTCCGTGAGCGTGTTGGCGCTGTCGCCGTCGGGAAGCCAGATACGGCTGCCTCCGTCAAAGCCCAGGCCGACGTCGGTGAATTCGAGGATGGAGGCCCAGGCGGTCTCGACGGGGAGCGAACTGTCGGGCCAGCAGGGGACCAGGTTGAACCCGCGGCGCACCGGGAGCGTGTCGTGCGGCGCGATCGCTCCTCCGCAAATATCGAACGTCGCCGGGCAGGCGAGCCGGAGCCAGTAGGCGCGGTGGTAATCGGCCTCGAAGAGGGTCGAGAATTCGACCAGATTCGGATCGTACGTGAGACCGCCCCGCTCAAAACCCAGGACCACGTCGACACAGGCGGCGCCGCCGAGGAGCGAGACGAGGGAGTCGATGTCGGCGCGGAAGGCGCGGTTCCAGGAGATGAGGTGCCAGCCCGGGTCAAGCGCGAAGTGCCGGCAGGAGACGCGATCGCAGACTTCGATAGTGTCGCCCGGCGCCCTGAAAAAAACCGGCGGCGTCAGCAGGACCTCAACAGCGTTCAGGGTGAAGGTCAGCAGGTCGCCCGGTTCCGCGCCCTCGTCAACGAGCGGAGTGGAGGGGTCGTCGCCGACCACGCGCAGCGAGCCGAAGGTGGAATCATCGCCGACCACGGCGCTCCCCGAGAGGACGCCGTCGGGATCGAAAACCCTTAGGGAGTCGCCCGGCCGCAGCGATCGGCCGGCGAAAACCGGGCCGGAACAGACAAGCGCAATCCAGTTGTCCTCGGGCAGCAGGCCGCAGTGCCAATCCAGCGGCACGGTTGTGCGGGAGAGGCCCAGATTATCCCATGCCCGGACAGACAGGAGGAGGCGGGCGTTTTGCGGCACGCGCGGAAGGGCAACCGCAAACGTATCGCCCCCGACCGGGAGCATGTCGTACACACTCGGAAGGCCGCCGTCGAACACGACGGCGATGGCACGGGCGACACCGTCGGGATCGTCGCGCACGACGGCAGAGAGGAGCGCACCCGAGTCGACACACACCGCGGCCGCCGCAGAAATCTCGGGCGGCTGGTTAGGACAGAAACTGACCGCGAAGGGAAGCTGGAAGGGATCGACGGCGGGCAGGGTGACGGTGACGTCGCCGTTGGCCGCGCTGATGAAATAGTCGAAGCCCGCCGCGTCCGGCGGCCACGCGCCGGCCGGGAGGACCACCGCATACCGGTCCCCGCCGACCGCGATCATGGCGACATCCCGGTACGGCTCCGGAGCGGCTCCCACCTGGCGGTAGAAGAGCCGTACATCCTGAAGCCCTGCGCCGCCGGGATCCTCTGCGAGCGCTTCAATCGTGATATCTTCCGCGGCCGGTTGACAGGTGTCGCTGAGCTGCAGGGTCGTGGGGGCGAGGTGGATTGTCGGGACCGCCGGTTCGCGATAGACCGCGGTGTCGCAGCACACGGCGCCACCGAGCGTCGCGCACACTTCGACAAGATGGAAATCGTGGTCGGCGGCGGAGTCGGGGCTGAAGTAGGTGATCAGGTAGCGGCTGCACACGGCGTGCTGGATGGCGGCGAAAACGGAGTCGACGGCGTCGGCATCCGATGCGTACCGATGCAGACCGCCGGAGCCGCGGGCGAACGCCTCCATTGCATCGCCGCAGACGGAGTCGAGGGTGCCGAAGGTGAGAGTGTAGACGGAGACGGCGGCGGCGCGGGCGAGATCGCAGACAAGCGCCGAATCGTCCTCGTAGCCGTCGGCCCAACCGTCGGCCGGAAGATCGCAGTAGGCGCTGTTGTTGTCACAGCCGTCGGAGAAAGCAATGACAGCACGGTTGCCCGGCTGGGCGGCGGCCAGTTGGACGCCCAGGTACACGCCGTCGAACGAGGCGGTCAAACCGAGAGCAACGAGCGAGTCGACGGCGGCGTGAAGAGCGGCGCGGTCGTCGGTGAACGGAGCATTGACCATGGCGCAGTCGGCAAAGGAGACCACGGCGGCGCGGTCGAACGGCCCCATCCGGTCAACAAACCGGTGGGCGGCCCGGCGGGCTGAGGCGAGCGGCTCGCCCGCCATGCTCAGGCTGACGTCAAAAACCAGGCAGAATGCCGCCGGGCAGCCAATCTCGGCCGCGGGAAGCAGGGAAAAAGAGACCGGCGCACCGTCCTGGGTCACCGCAAAGTCGGGCCCCGCGAGACCCGCAACCGGCCCGTCGCTCTCATCCAGGACGTCGGCGTAGACGCGGATGAGCGGGAAGCCTGACCGCTCCACGGTGATCGACAGAGACGTGTCGCCGGCGCTATCCCCCGACTGAAGCGGGCGGGATCGAAGGAGTGTCGGGTCAAAAGGATCGCCGGCCGGGCCGATCAGGCCGGAGGCGGCCCCGAGCAGGCCGGCCAGCAGCACAACGCCCAGCCCGGCTGCAACTATTCTGCGCATCTTCTCCACACTCTCCTTGTGTCGTCAATTCGATAATGGCGGCGAGTTTCGTCCAGCCAGTACAGGGTGACCGCGCGGGGTGATCGCAGAGGCTGTCCCCACGCTGCTGCCGAACGCAAGATACGGGCCGTCGTCGGGCGAAGTCAACGGTTATCGCCGGAGCGCGGCTTCCAGGGCGTCGTCCAGCCGCGGGGCGAGAACAGGCCAGAAGAAGCGCTCGGCCGCGGACGCCCCGGCGGGGAGGGACGGCGACCGGAGGGAGCCGGTCTCGGCGAAGCGTCGGGCGAGCATGACAAGTTTGTCGACCAGCCCGGCCACCGTACCGTCATAGTACCAGTCGGGAAACGATTGCGGGGGGAATATCTCGGGGTAGGCGAGGCGTTGAGGGAGCACGGGCCGGATCCCGGCGGCGACCGCCTCGACAATGGCCACGCCGAAGAATTCATGGCGGGCGGTTGATACGATGAGGTCGGCGGCGGATAAGGCGCGCTCGTAGTCCGCGCGGTCGGGCTGATAACCCCAGCGGTCGATGAGCGGGGCGAATTCCCGCCGGGCCTCGGCGAAGGCCGCCGGTACCTCGGAAAACTGCTCGCCGATCACGCTGAGACGAAAATCGACCCCCCGGGAGCGGAGCGCGCGCATGGCGGCGAAGAAGTCCTCCGGGTTCTTGTCATGCTCCCACCGGGCGGCCCAGAGGATCCGCAGCGGTCCGGGCGGCCGGGCTGAAAGCGGCCGCGGCGGGGCGATCCCCTGGGGATACACCTCCGAACGCGCGGCGATCCGGTCGACCCAGGCCAGGGGAGGGTAGTCGGGCATCCGCCGGAAAAAGGACCGCAACCCCTCGAGAAACTCGCGGCGGTGGAAATCCGAGTTGAACCAGACGCCCGCGGCGACCGCTGCCGTCGAAAAGTTCGTCATGGCGAAGTGGTAGTCCCGCTCCCCGGCATGGAGACTGGGGTAGGTGAGTTGGTTCTCGTGGAAGTAGACAACGGCCGGGAGGTTGCCGAGAGCGGCGCGGGCCAGCCCCAGCAGTTGGGCGAGGTCGACCATGTCGGTGGCGAAGAGACCGTCCCACCGCTCGCCGTCTCGCCGGCGGGCCGCAATTTCATCGCAGAAGGTCAAGGGCGCGTGGCGCATCCGCCACTTCCACTTGTAGCCCGGCAGGGTGAGCAAGGTCCAGCGGTGGCGGCTGCCGGCAATCCAACCGTCCACGAAGGCGCGGTGGCTGCCGGCGTAGTATGGTTCCAGGGCGAGCAGATGCATCACCGATCTCCGGCTGCAAGGAACGCCGCCGCCCGGCCCTTGTCAATCGGGCTCCCCCAAAAAAGCCACGGGCCGCCGGAGAGGCGGCCCGTGTCGGGGATGGCGGTGTTGAGGGATGGATTACTTCTGCTTGTCTTTCCCCTTGCCCTTGTTCTTGGCGGGCTGGTCTTTCGATCCGGTGCTGGCCTGTGTTTTCGCGCCCGCCTTCCGGTCCTTGATGTCGCGGTTGATGTCGATGAAACCGCGGCCGTCCTGGCGCATCCTGATGACCTCGTTCGGGGTCCAGCCGTAGTGGTCGCAGATGAATTTGAGGTTGACGAAGTTCACGACATCGTCGTCGCTCAGGCGGATTTCACCCCACCGGTTTTTCGGATGCTTCTTGAAGTGGCCGTAGGCGTGGCCATAGGGCGGGCCCGACACGTCCTCGACCGGCACATAGAATATCTCGGCGGTCTTGCCGAACTGCAGGGTGATGTCCATCCAGGACTTGCCGCCGAGGCGCAGGTCGATGATGGTCGCCGGGGAGGCGTTGCAGCGGGCGGCCAGGAAGAAGACGACCGGCATCTCTTCATCGGGAATGTGCCGCTCGCGGACCACCACAATCTCTTTCTCCGGAACCTGGTAGTGGTTGCTGACTGCCAGGTAGAAACTCTTGCGCCCTTCGTCATCCACCTGGAGGCCGAAGCCGAAGTCGACGGCTGGGGCCAGGGTGGCGGTCGCAAGAAACAGGGCGATCAGCAGGGGGGCGTTTTTGCGCATATCATCCTCCAGGGAAGGTCCGGTGTACCTGATAGGTATATCGGCTGGGCGGGCGCGGTAATTGAGCAGCGAATTCGACCGCCCGGCCAAGGATTAGCGCTTGCCAGTTTTGGTGTCATGAGCCAGATTGCTGGAAACCTGAGCAGGAGTTGGCGTATGCGTCTTCGTTTCCACACCAGGCTCGGCGCGGGGGATTACCTGAAGTTCCGAGGAGTTCGCTTCGGCCGTCGCGGGGGCGCTCGCAGCCTGATGACGGCAGTCGCGATCGCGGCCGCTCTGAGCGGCGGGGCCGCCGCCGACGAGGGGATGTGGCCGCTGTATGAGCTCGACCGCCTTGATTGGGACAGCCTCCAGGCCCGGGGGCTCCGGTTGTCGCGGGAGCAGATGTACGACACTGCGCGGCCGGATGTTGCGGATGCCTGCATCAACCTCGGGGGCGGGAGCGCCTCCTTCGTCTCGCCGAAAGGGCTGATCATCACAAACCACCACGTGGCTTTCGGGGCGATCCAGCGCGCCTCGACAGTCGAGCACAACTACCTTCGGGACGGCTTCTACGCTCCCACGCCCGCGGAGGAGATCCGCGCGGTGGGAACGAGCGTGTATGTCACGCTGGCGGAGGCGGACGTGAGCGACCGGGTGCTGGCGGCGGTGCCGGAGGAACTCGACGGCCTGGCGCGCTATGAGGCGCTCGACCGGATTACGAAAGAGATTGTCCGGGAAGCCGAGCAGGGCCGGGACGACATCCAGGCGGAGGTGACCCCGATCTACGGCGGGACGAAATACACGCTGACAACCTTCCTGCGCATCCGCGACGTCCGCATTGTGCACGCGCCGCCGATGGCGATCGGGAACTACGGCGACGAGATCGACAACTGGATCTGGCCCCGCCACGTGGGAGACTATTCCTTCCTCCGGGCATACGTGGGGCCCGATGGAAAGCCGGCCGAGTATTCCCGGGACAATGTCCCGTACGAGCCGCAGGCGTGGCTGCCGGTGTCGGCACAGGGAGTCAAGGAGGGGGATTTCACGATGATGATCGGTTATCCGGGGAAGACGCAGCGGTACACGGTGGCGCGCGCCATCGCCGAGGCGGTGAACTTCACCTACCCGCGGTCGATCGACCGGTCCCTGCAGCTGTTGGCGAAAATCGATTCGGCGGGAGCGGAGAATCCCGGGATCGCTCTGCGCATGGCCTCGACGGTGCAGGGGATCAGCAACCGGATGAAGAAGACGCAGGGGCTGGTGGCCGGTCTGGCCAGAGACAGCGTCGTGGCCAGGACGGCGGCCGCCGAGGCCGAATTGACGGTTTTCCTGCGCGGCGATTCCGCGCGCTGGGAGCGTTTCGGCGGTTTGATCCCGGCATTCGACAGTCTCTACGATGCCCACGCCGCTGCGCGCGAGCGGCGGGAAGTGCTCGGCATGGTCTGGTATGTCGATCACCTCTCTCTGGCCCGGCAGGTGTATCGATGGGCGGAGCAGCGGGAGAAACCGGACCCCGAGCGCGAGAGCGGTTACCAGGACCGGGATTCGCTCCGCGTGCTGCGGCGCCTGGAGCAGGCGCAGATCAATCTCGTCCCGGCGATGGACCGCGTGTTTATGCGCTACTGGCTCGAGCAGGCGCTGGCGCTGCCGGACGGGCAGCGGCTGGCCGCGGTCGACAGCCTGTTCGCCGGCGGGCCGGAGCGCGACCGGTTCCTGGACCGACTGCTCGACCGGATGTTCGCGCAGACCAAAGTCGGGCAGGAGCAGGCGCGGCGGGAGATGTTTCGCATGTCGACCGCGGACCTGCGGCGCCTGCGCGATCCGTTCATCGACCTCGCGGCGGCGCTCGGACCCGAGTTCGAGCGGATGCAGACCGAAGAGCGGGTCTTCGCGAGCGCGGCAGGGCGGCTGGAACGCCAATATATGCGGGCGCTGCAAGCGTGGAAAGGAGACCGCCTCTACCCGGATGCCAACGGAACCAAGCGGTTCAGCTTCGGCGAGGTGCGCCGCTACTCGCCGCGCGACGCGGTCACCCACGATTACATTACGAGTCTGACCGGGGTGATGGAGAAAGAGACCGGAGCAGAACCGTTTATCGTGCCGGCCGAACTGAAACAAGTCTGGCGGCGGCGCGATTTCTGGCCGTATGTCGACGCCCACCTGAACGACGTGCCGGTCGATTTCATCACGACCAACGACGGCACCAACGGCAATTCCGGCAGTCCGGTGCTGAACGGCCGAGGGGAATTGATCGGCCTGGATTTCGACACCAATATCGAGAGCGTGCACAAGGATTTCTGCTACAACCGCAACCTCTCGCGGGCGGTGGTGGCGGATGTCCGCTACATCCTGTTTCTTCTGGACAAGGTGTATGGCTACCGCGCGCTTCTGGATGAACTGACGGTCCGGTGAAATCCGCGGCGCGCCGCAACCGGGCGCCGAGTTGATGCTTGACAGGCGACCCGGCGGCCACGATTAATGTCCGGTAGAAAAATCAGATCCGAATCAACTATCACGAGGTGTATCATGAGGCGCACCTGGGTGCTGGTGCTGGTGGCGCTCGCGGCCGGGCTGACCGCGGGTTGTTTTGATTACGAAGAGCAGATGGTGATCGACAAGGACGGGTCGGGGAAAGTCTCCTTCCACTACGCCGTCAACAAAGAGTACCTGCAGCAGTTCGAGGATTTCGCAAAGTCGATGGCTGCGCTCGCGGGCGAGGATTCGACCGAGGTAAACCTCGGATTCGCCGAGCTGTCGGAGGATTCGATCCGGCAGGCGATCGCCCAAACAACCGAGGGCGTGGAACTGGTCTCGTACCGGGCGTCGGAGGATGAGGCCAACAAAATCTGGGACATGACTTTCACGTTCGCCGATCTCAACGCCGCGGCCGGAGTCTCCAACTTGCTCACCCCGGATGACGAAGAGGGAGACGCGACCGGACTCGCCGAGGCCGGCCTCAGCGGGATTACGTTCGAACGTCAACCCGACGGCACCTGGCTGTACCGACGGCCGCTGGAGTCGGGGAGCGACGAGGAGGAACCGGGAATGGAGGAGGAAGGGGCAAGTGCGGACGAGGCCGAGGAGGGAGAGGCGACTGAGCCGGAGGAGGCCGGAGAAGCGCCTGCGGACGAGACGGTCGAGGAAGCTGCGGCCTCGGACGATGCGGGAGAGGCCGGGACTATGGAACCGGCCGACGTCGACAGCCAGCAGAACGAGTTTGCCAAAGCCTTTGCCGGGCACAAGGTCAGATTCATCGTCACCTTCCCAGGCAAAGTCATCGAGTCAAACGCCAGTACCGTCGACGGAAACATGGCCATCTGGGAATACAGCCTCGATGCCATCCCGGCGCTGCAGGAAATGCGAGCGGTGGTGGCGGATTGACGGCGCGGCCGGCCGCGAAACGATACCCGGCGGACAGCGAGTCCGCCGGGTCTTTTTTTTGCCTACTTGTCAAAGTTCGGTTTGCGCTGCTTGATCTCCTTTCTCATCTGCGCGAAACGCCGGCCCCGGCTTTTGTCCGCCTGCCGGCGGGAGCGTTCGTCCATCTTGAGCCCGAGGAACGCGAGCTCCCGGCGCTGCTTGAAATAGCTCTCGAGCCGCGCCGGGTCGAGGGATCCGGCGTCGACGGCCGCGCGCACCGCGCAGCCGGGCTCGGCTTCGTGGCGGCAGTCGGCGAAGCGGCAGCGGGCGGCGAGCGCCTCGATGTCGTCGAAAGCGCGTTCGAGGCTGTCCTCATCGGCCCACAACTGCAGCTCGCGCATGCCGGGGGTGTCGATGAGGAGCGCGCCGTCGGGAAGCTGCACCAGTTCCCGGTGGGTGGTGGTGTGGCGGCCCCGGCCGGCGCGGTCGCTGATCTCGCGGGTGGGGAGACGCTCCTCGCCGAGGAGACGGTTGATGAGGGTCGACTTCCCCACGCCCGAGGACCCGAGCAATGCGGCGGTGCGGCCGGGAACCAGGTATGGCCGCAGGGCCTCTACGTTGCTCCCGTCGAGGGCGCTCAACGCAACCACCGGCGCCCCGAGCGCGACCGCCTCCACGCCGGCCAGTACTTCCGCCGGGTCGCCGCACAGGTCGGCCTTGTTGAGCACGATCACCGGAGAGGCGCCGCTGTCCCAGGCGCTCGTCAGGTAGCGCTCGATGCGGCGGAGGCTGAAATTGCCGTCGAGACCGGTCACGAGAAAGACGGTGTCGATGTTGGCGGCGACCACCTGCGCCTCGGTCAGGTTCCCGGCCACCTTGCGCGTGAAAGCGCTGCGGCGGGGGAGCACGGCGTGAATGACCGCGAGCCGGTCCCCCGCGATCTCCGCGGCCACCCAGTCGCCGACCACCGGGTAGTCGCTCCGGCCGGCCGAGTCGCGGCGAAAGCGGCCGGCGACCTCGCCGGTCAATTCGCCCGCCGCGGCGATCACAATGCTGCGCTCGCGATGTTGTCGGACCACGCGGGCCGGGACCAGTCCCGCTGCCGCGTACGGGGCCATCAGCGCGCCCCAGCGATCATCAAATCCGAATTCAGTCAGGTCCATTATATGCTGCTCTCCGACACATTGTCCGAATTTCCCCGGGGCGCCAACGGCGAAGACGTATGCCGGTGCGGCGCCCTCAGGCCGTACGGCCGTCGGGGTTGACTGTTGGGGTGAGAGCGGGGAATACGACCTCACGCCTTCGGAGGAGGGGGCGAAGACCGGGGATTCGGGAAGGACAGAGCGGCGATACGCCGGCGGCGCATCGCTTCAGGAAGAGATGGCGGCGCTAGCGGCCCAGTCCTCGAGCGTGTGAGTTCCCCGCGGTGCCTACGACAATGGCCAACATCAAAAACTCCTTTCTCGGCGGGCAGCGGCGCCCGCGGTGGCGGTGGGGTCGCCGGCCGTCCATGAACGAGAGCCGGCGCGCTAATTCCTTATTCCCTACGATACATGATTTCGGAAAGTTGTAAAGAAAAATGAGGAGGCGAGGGGGCCCGATCCTCCGCCCGTGGTTCTCCGAGAGCGAACCGAACAGGGGGAGGCGTGTTGTAGTGACAGGCGCGGCCGGTTGTGCGCGACACGGGGGCGTTTTCCCGACGGCGCCGAGGCGACGTGATGAGCAGGCATACGGAGTATGATGCAGTGGTCGTGGGATCCGGCCCCAACGGTCTGGCGGCCGCGATTGCCCTGGCTGAGACCGGGCTGAGCGCGGCCGTCTACGAACGGGCCGCCGCCCCGGGCGGGGGACTCCGCTCGTCCGAGCTGACGCTTCCGGGGTTCGTGCACGACGTCTGCTCGGCTGTCCATCCGCTCGCGGCCGGGTCGCCGTTCCTGGCGCGGCTGCCGCTGCAGGCCTACGGACTCGACTGGGTGCATCCGCCGATCGCCTACGCGCACCCGCTGGACGACGGCTCGGCGGCGGCCGTGTGGCGTTCAATGGAGGATACGGCCGGGCATCTGGCGGGGGACCGCGCCGGGTACCTTCGCCTGATGGCGCCGCTGGTGCGGGGGTGGGACAAGCTGTTCCCGGAGGCGCTGGCGCCCCTGCATTTTCCCCGGCATCCCGCCGCGATGGCCCGGTTGGGGATGCGGGCGTTGCGGTCGGCGCGGGGGGTGGCGGACGCACACTTTCGCTCCGCGCGCGGGCGGGCCTTGTTCGCTGGGGCGGCGGCGCACGGGGTGCTGCCGCTGGACCGGCCGGTCTCCGCCGCGGCCGGGCTCGTCCTGGGGGCGGCCGCCCACACGGCGGGCTGGCCGATGCCCCGCGGCGGCGCTCAGCGGCTGGCCAACGCTCTCGCGGCGCACGCCCGCACGCTCGGAGTCGAGATCTCCCTCAATCGCGAGATTCGCAGCCTGGAGGACCTTCCCCCGGCCCGAGCGGTCCTGCTCGACCTCTCGCCCCGGCAGGTGCTCGATATTGCGGGAACCCGGCTGCCGGAGGCTTACCGCAAACGACTCGCCCAGTACCGGCATGGACCGGGGGTGTGCAAGGTGGATTGGGCACTGCGCGAACCGATTCCCTTCACCGCGCCGGAATGTCGCCGGGCAGGTGTCGTTCACGTGGGCGGGACCTTCGCGGAGGTGGCGGAGGCGGAGCGGCTGGTATGGGCCGGGAAACATCCGGAGAGGCCGTTTGTGCTGCTGGCGCAGCCGACCCTGTTCGATCTCTCACGGGCGCCCGCGGGCCGACACACTGCTTGGGGATACTGCCATGTCCCGAACGGCTCGACAATCGACATGACCGGGGCGATCGAAGCGCAGATTGAGCGCTTCGCACCCGGGTTTCGCGAAGTAATCATCGGCCGGCATACCCTGCACGCGGCGGACATGGAGCGGTATAACCCGAACTATGTCGGCGGCGATATCACCGGCGGCGTACTCGATGCGCGGCAGTTGTTCACCCGGCCCGCGGGATGGCGGGCGCCTTACCGGACGCCGCTCGCGGGGGTGTACATCTGCTCGGCCTCGACGCCGCCCGGCGGCGGAGTGCACGGCATGTGCGGGTATCATGCGGCCATCCTGGTTTTGAAAGACCTGTTCGGCGGGGGGCGGCCGGGTCGGGCGGACCGGCGGCGATTGTGAAAAATTTCTCGTGCATTTGCCGGCAAACGACCCTTTATTGTATCGGAACAGTCAACCATCGAACCCGCGGACGCGGGTCGGAGACGTCGCGAAAGGACCCGCCCATGGGTGTGCTGGCGATCGACAACCTGAGCCTGTCGCTGAACGACAAGCCGATTCTCCAGGACCTGAACATTGACTTCTGGGAGGGGCATGTCCACGCAGTGGTCGGACCGAACGGGGCGGGCAAATCCACGCTGGCCGCAACCATCATGGGCCTGGCGGGGTATGACGGCTACTCGGGCGACATTCGCTTTCAGGGGGAATCGATCAAGAGCCTGCCGGTCGACCAGCGGGCGCGCCGGGGAATCACGCTGGCCTGGCAGGAACCGGCCCGGTTTGAGGGACTGACCGTGTGGGAATTCCTGGCCAGCGCGGCCCGGGACAAGAGCAAGGACAACTTGTGCCGGACGCTGGCCGAGGTCGGCCTCAACCCGGAGGATTACCTTCGCCGCGCGGTCGACAAGACGCTCAGCGGCGGGGAGCGCAAGAAGGTGGAATTGGCCTCGATTCTCGCCATGGAGCCGAGAGTGGCGATCCTCGACGAGCCCGACTCGGGAATCGACATCGAGTCGATCGAGCGCATCTTCCAGGCGGTCAAGCTGCTCAAGCAGCGCGGCACGACCGTCATTCTGATCACCCACAGCCTGGCCGTGCTCGACCAGGCCGAACACGCGTTCTTGCTGTGCAAGGGGACGGTTGTGGACAAGGGGACGGTGGCGAAAATCCGCCGCTACTTCGAGGGGAAGTGCATGCCCTGCGAGCACAAGAACGCCCCCGACCGGAACGGCAGGGGGGGTGAATCATGAGCACCTCCATACAGCTCATCAACGACCTCTACAAGAGCATCAACGCCGACCCGCACCAACTGCAGGATCCGAACGTCGCGCACATGGAGATCAACTACAACCGCGTGCTGGGGATGCACGCGGTGCCCGGGCTCACGATCGATGTCAACGAGCTCAGCGACGGGATCGAGGCGCAGATCGCGCTGCAGGAGGGGGCGGTGGTCGCCAATCCGGTGCACCTGTGTTTCGGCATGCTGCCCAAGGAGGGCGTGCAGCGGATCGTGCTCGACGTGAGAATCGGCGTCCAGGCGAAAGTATCGCTGCTCGCCCACTGCACCTTCCCCTTCGCGGTGAACGTGCAGCACCTCATGAACGCGGCCATCGAAATCAAAGAGGGGGCGGAGTATGCCTACTTCGAACGCCACGTCCACAGCCCGAGCGGCGGCGTGGTCGTGGTCCCCAAGGCGGTGGTCGAGGTCGGGCCGCGCGCGCGGTTCCGGACGGAGTTTGAGCTGATCAAGGGACGGGTCGGGAATATCGACATCGACTACGAAGCCACCTGCCGCGCGCACAGCCTCCTGGAAATGGCGGCGCGCATCTCCGGACGGGGGGACGACCGGATTCGGATCAACGAGACCGCCCACCTGGTCGGCGAACACGCGACCGGGGTGCTGACCTCGAAGATCGCGGTGCGGGACACGGCGACGGCGAAAGTGTACAACAAGCTCACGGCCGGCGCGGCCTACGCGCGGGGGCATGTCGATTGCAAAGAGATCATCCAGGACCACGGGCAGGCCGAGGCCGTGCCGATCGTCGACGTACGGCATCCGAAAGCGCACATCACGCACGAGGCCGCCATCGGAAGCGTCGACAGCAAACAACTCGAGACGCTCATGTCGCGGGGGCTGTCGGAGGATGAGGCGATCGAGGTGATTATCGGCGGGCTGCTGTCGCGCTAACCCGACCGCGGCGCGCGGCACAAGCCGGCGCGGCTCAGCGCCACTCCCACTCGAGGAACGGTTTCTCGACATCGGCCATGGCGTTGACGATCAGTTCGACGAGTCCGCCGTAGAGGATGCTGCAGCGTTCGAACAATCCGTAAGCCGCGAACATGTCCCGCAGCGCCCCCTTGCAGTTCGAGCAGGGAGCGCACACGTACTTCTTGTGCCCGGGGTCGAGGACGTCCTGGAAGACGTCAAGGATCTGCCGCAGCTTGGCCCGGCCGGCCAGGGAGTTGCGCCAGTCCGGGAAGTTGAGGTCCTGGGTGATGGCGAATCCGCTCCCGCCGCCGCAGCAGTAGTTGGTGACGCCGTGGGGCTCCATTTCGCGAAACCGGTTGCTCACCGCGCGGAGGAGTTCGCGCTGGGGCTGCACGATGCCCATGAGGCGGACCACGTTGCAGGGATCATGGAGGGTGGTCAGGATGTCGTCGTTGCGGGACGGATCGAGCGCAAGCCGTTTCTCCTTGACAAGAATCTGGTGCAGGAAGGTGAGCGCGCTCTCGCGGGGGACGTTGTACTCCCGGACGAAGATGCGGTCGGCGACGACGGTGAGGGCCTTGTGGGCATGGCCGCATTCGCCGAGCACGATTTTCTTCACCCCCAGTTTCTTCGCGATCGCGGCGTGGCGAAGCGCGACCCGCGCGAACTGCACGTCGTCGTACCAGACGCCGTAGTTGACGCTGTCGTACCCGACCGCCTCGCTGGAGAGCGTGTAGCTGACGCCGGCGGCGTCGAGGATGATCGCGAAAGCCTCGGGGTTCTCCGGCCAGGCGAGGAATTCGCCGGCGTTGTGGATGAGGAGCACGTCGGCGCCGGCTTTGTCGATCGGCCAGCGGAAGCGCCGGCCGGTCCGCTCCTCAACCTCGCCTTCGAGAAATTCGATGTTGTCGAGGAAGGCAGCCGTCGTCATGCCGGTCGAGGAACCGGCCGCCAGTTGCTGCACGGACCCGAGTTTGTGCAGCGAGTCGGCCGCAATACCCATCTCCTGGCTGAATATCTTGCGCAGCTCGTGCGTCACCAGACCGTTGTCGACCCCGATCGGGCAGGTCTGGGCGCAGCGGCGGCAGAGAGTGCAGCGGTAGGAGAGCTCCATGAGCCGGGCGATCATCTCCCAGGAAGCCTCAATGTCGTGGCCGGTGAGTTTCGCCGTGAACTTCCCTCCCGACTTGACATACGTGCGGTAGAGCCGGCGAAGTATGTCGGAGCGGAAAGTCGGGCGATAGATGTCGAGCCGCCCCGATTCCGTGTAAATCGGGCAGGCCGAGGCACAGGTCTGGCACCGCGCGCAGTACTCCATCGTGAGAAAGAGCGGTTGCATGAAAGTCCAGTTGTTCTCTTTCTCGAACAACTTCCGGAGACCGGCCAGGAATTTCTCCACGAGTTCCTGCTTCTCGGCGTCGGTCTGCGGGCGGGGGAATTTCACCGCTGCGACGCCGTCGAGATCGACCTCGTACTTCTTCCTCGCCTCCTCCGAGAGCGGTTTGAGGCGCGCGTTCCATTCCGGCCTGTCGTAGGGCTCGGGAAGAGGGAGGAATCGGCCGGGATCGAGTTCGACCAGTTGGCCGGTTTTCCGACAGAAATCCCGGATCGACACTTTCCGCCCGCTCACTTCTGCTCCTTCTCCTCATCGTCCGGGCCTGCGGCGGCCTCGCCCCAGGTGGCGCCGGTCCCGACGTGCGGGGCGGACCAGGTGAGCGGGTAGCCAAGCGCCTTGGCGACCGCCGCTTCAATTCTGCTCCCGCGGATGTTCGGGTGATCCTCCCAGCGCACCTTGTGGTAGGTGAAGTACTTGCCCACGAAATGGGTCATGTGGGTCAGGGGAAGCCAGCACATGAAAGCGGCGGCGAGGATCAGGTGGGCCCTCATTAGGTCGGAGAGCGCCGGGGCATTCGAGAAGGTGAGCAGGCTTTGGACGAAGGCGCGGGCCTGGTGGAAACCGGAGTCGGATCCCAGCCCCGTCGCCGCAAGGGTGGCCCCGACGGCGCTCAAGAGCAGGAGGTTGAAATAGTCCGTGCGCACCGAGGCGGAGCGCAGGTCGCGGCTGGCCAGGCGGCTGACAAAAAGCCCGACAGCGCCCAGCATCACCAGCAGCGCCCCCGCCGTCCCGCACACGCCGGTGACGTAGTACACGAGAGCGCCGAACCCGCCGCCCTCAGGCGCAACCGCACCGCCGGAGGCAACAATCGCGCCGCCCAGCCCGAGAAGCAGGACGAAGCCAACGAGCAGGTACAGCCCGAGGTGGAAGGGGAAGGAGAAGATCCAGAGCTGACGGTTGTGGCGGAAAAGCGACTGAAGGGCCAGGATCTCCCCGGCCATCTCTCGGATCTCGCCGACCAGGGTGGTGTCGACTTTCTTCGTCCACCAGTCGACTTCCTCATAGTAGGAGCCACCGTAGCGCCCCTTGCCGCGTTCGTGCGGCACGGGGTAGAGGTCCCAGCGCAGGTGGAGAGGCATGCGGGCGATCCGAACCACCTTGTAGCCCGTTCCAACGACAAGCGCGGCGAGGGCGAAGTAAAACAGCAGTTGCAGACCGCTCATCGGGTTCTCCTCAGCCCCCCCGGGTTCGGTAATCCCGCGCCGCTCCATTCACCGGGCTCGATCGGAAGGGCTCCGCTGACCGGGGCCGGGCCGGCGATGGCCCTGGAACCTGGGGGTCAGGCGGCGAAGGGGCGGGGAAAGGTCACATTCCTGTCCCGGGACGTGTCGGGACGGCCGACGAATCTGTGAAGTGTCTCTCCCGGGCCGCATTCGGGGCGTACCACGGGCACACCGCCGGGTTCTCCGCAAAAAAGACGGTCAAATATAGATTCCCTCCGCAGCGCCGTCAAGGCGAACTTGGTTAGCTCGCGTCCGGCGAACCGGATCGGCCCGCGGTCTCGACTCAATCAGATTAGCCCCTCAGCCACGCGCATATTATATTGCCGGGTCACGAACGGCCGCACGCCCGGACGGGTATGCGAGAGGATGCAGCGGCCGTTTCGGGCGGCCGGGTCTCCCGCCCGGTGGCGCCCCCGGACTTCGCGTCTGCGGCCCTGACTGCGGATGGCGGAGACACGGTGCAGGCGCCGACGGCGATGGTGCAAAAAGTGTGCGGAAGGCCGCACGGGCAGGTATATTGGGAGGCGTGCAAAGCCTCGAGAGCTTGAACAAATGATGGTGTGCGGATATAATTGACAGGCAGCGGAGGACGACAATGGCGACACTCACCTGGGAAGAGGTCTCGATTTCAGTCGATGAGGATGGATTCATGGAAGAGCCGGCGAAGTGGGACGAGCGGGTTGCGCTCGCGCTGGCGTCAACCGAAGGACTGACCGCCCTGACCGATGAACACTGGAAGCTGATCACTTATCTGCGGGACTACTACACCCAGTACGGCATCGCGCCGATGATCCGTAAGCTGTGCAAAGAAACCGGCTTTCCGCTAAAGAAGATCTATGAGCTGTTCCCCTCGGGTCCGGCCAAGGGGGCCTGCAAGGTGGCCGGGCTGGCCAAACCGACCGGTTGTGTGTGAGCGCGATCGCCGGGCCCTCCCGCAGCCGCAGCGCCGGCGAGCCGGGCCGGAGAGAGGAGAAGACTCCAGGGGTGGCGTAGGCCGGCCCTGACATGCGTGGAAACGATAGCAGTCTCTGGACGGTCGGATGTCGTCGTGATCGGCGGGGCCGCGGCGGGTCCCAAAACGGCCGCGACTCTCGCGCGGCGCCGCCCGGACTGGCGGATTACCCTGTTCGAGAAGGGGGAGCGGGTGTCGTTTGCGACCTGCGGTCTGCCGTGGCTGGCCGCCGGAGAGATCCCCTCGCCCGATGCCCTCGTCCGCACCTCCTGGGGGGCGGAACGCTCGCCTGAGTTCTTCCGCGACTACAAGGGTTTCACGGCGGTGACAAAGGCCGAGGTAATCGCCCTCGACCGCGCGCGCAGGACGGTGACGGTGCGCCGAACGGCGACCGGGGAGACCTTCGCGCACGGCTACGACAAGCTCGTCCTCGCCACTGGCGCCACGCCGCGCACCCCTCCGTTTCCCTGCTGCCGAAGCGAGCGGGTGCGGCATTTCACGCGGCCGCAGGATGCGATCGCCTTCCGCCGTCTCGCGGAACAGGGCAAGATCGGGGAGGCGGTGATAATCGGGGCGGGTTTGGTCGGGTGTGAACTGGCGGAGGCGGCGGCCGGCCTCTGGGGAATCCGCACGCGGGTGATCGAGCGCGAACGCCACGCCCTGCCCTATGCGCTCGACGAGGACATGGCGGTTCATGTTGCGGGCGAACTGGCCCGCAACGGCGTGCTACTGGTGACCGGAGCGACCGTGCGGCGGGTGGTCGAGGATGACGACCGGCTTGCGGTCGAGTTCCTCTCAGGCGAGGACGGAACGGACGCCCGCACCTGTACCGGCGATTTCGTCTTCCTCTGTATCGGCGTGCAACCGGAGACGACGCTGGCGCGGACGGCCGGGCTGGCTATCGGCGCAAGCGGCGGCCTACGGGTGAACGAATTCTTACAGACATCGGATCCGCATATTTACGCGGCCGGCGATTGCATCGAGTCGACCCACCTCATCT
The DNA here is from genome assembly GCA_017999435.1 of Candidatus Zixiibacteriota bacterium. Lineage (NCBI taxonomy): Bacteria > Pseudomonadati > Candidatus Zixiibacteriota > Candidatus Zixiibacteriota bacterium. Next base: position 306,244 of record JAGNLV010000004.1, on the reverse strand, counting down.
CGCGGCGGCCGTTGTCCCTGCCCATGGGGTCGCTGGCGAATCGACACGGGCGGGTGATCGCCGAGCACATGACCGGCGGCGAGGCAAGGTTGGCCGGAGTGGCGGGGGGGACGGCGGTCAAGGTGTTCGGCCTCAACGTAGCCTCCGTCGGGCTGACCGAGCGGGCGGCGGCCGAGGCGGGATTTGCGGCCCGGGCGGTGACCGGGTCGTTTTCGGACCGCCCGGACTACCACCCCGAGCACGAGTCGGTGATCGCCAAACTCGTCTACGATCCGGCCGACCGGCGCCTGCTCGGGCTGCAGGCAGTCGGCGCGGGAGAAGTGGTGCGGCGGATCGACGTCTTTTCGAGTTTCCTGCAGCGCGGCGCCATCGTGGAGGATCTGCTGGATTTCGAACATGCCTATTCTCCGCCCTACGCCGAAGCGCTGGATCCGCTCCACCACCTGGCCGCGATGGCCCAGGCGCAGGAGCGGGGAGTGGAGTTTGTCGGCGCCGTCCGGGCGCTCGCGGAGGCGCCGCCCGATGCGCTCTGGCTCGATGTGCGGGAGCGCGGAGAGACGGCGGAGAGGCCGCTCGCGGTGCCCGGAGCGCCTCGGCGCCTCCTCAACCTCCCGCTCGGGGAACTCCGCGCGCAGCTTGACAGCTTGGACCGCAGGCGGGATACATACGTCGTGTGCCGCCGCGGAGCGCGGGCCTATCAGGCCGCGCTCCTGCTGCGGTCGCACGGATTCGAGCGGGTGCATGTGGTCGGCGGCGGAATGGCGGCTCTGGAGGCCTCCATTTCGGACGGACCGGACCGGGACGGTAACTGAAGGGAACGCCCACGCGGCTGAAAATGGCGATGAAGCTTAACGAGGTGAAATGACGGCCGGTATGGTGTATCTCGTCGGCGCCGATCCCGATGATCCGGAACTGGTCGCGGTGAAAGCGCAACGGCTGCTCGCCTCGTGCGATGCCGTGGTGTATGATGAACCGGTTCCGCACGAGTTGATTACGGCGCTGCCGGAATCGGCCGAGAAGCACTATGTCGGAGAGGCGAAGGCGGGAGTCCGCCGCTCAGAGTCGGTCGGCGAGCTGCTGGCGCACCTGGCGCGCGCGGGGAAGACGGTGGTGCGGCTGCACGGGAGCGATCCGCTCTGCCTCGCACGGGCCATGGACGAGGCCGCCTTCCTGCACCGCCGCGGCATTCTGTGGGAAATCGTGCCGGGATCCGCATCGACCTGGGCCGCCTCGGCCTGCGCGGGGATGGACTCGACCGACACAGGCCGCGTGTCGGCGGTGATCCTGATCGCCGGGCACGGGACGACAGAAGAGCGCTGCGCGGACATCGATTGGGACTGGGTGGCCCAGGCGCCGCGGGCGACCATCGTGCTTTCTGCGGAGCCGCAGGACACAGCGTGGATAGCCGACCGGCTGATCGGCGGCGGCATGGCGCCCGATACGCCGGCTTCGGCCGGACCGCTCCCGGACCCCTCGCCGCGCCTCATCACCGGGACCCTCGCCGACATTGCGGACGCAGTGCGGCGAAACAGGGTCACAGCCCCGCTGGGGCTTCACCTCGGCGCGTGCGCCGAACCGCCCTCCCCGCGGCCGGAGGAGGATCTCCGCCGCCCGCTTCGGGGATTGCGCATTCTGGTCACTCGGGCCGCCGATCAGGCGGCCCCGATGTCCCGTCGGCTGCGGGAGCTCGGGGCCCGCGTGCTGGCGCTGCCGACAATCGCCACCCGCGCCCATTTCGACCCGGCGGCGTGGGAGCGGTTCGAGGCCTGCACCGCGGAACGGCGGTGGCTGGTGTTTACCAGCGAGAACGGCGTCCGCCATTTCAGCCAACAGCACCGCGATCGAGGGCTCGACGTCCGGGGTCTCGCGGCTTTCCGCGTGGCGGCGGTGGGCAGCGGAACGGCGGAGGCGCTCCGCGCTCTCAGTCTGCTTCCCGATTTTGTGCCGGGGCAGGCCACGGGGAGCGATTTGGCGAAGGAACTGGCGGCGCATACCGACCTGCGCGGGGCTGCGGTCGTGCGCGTGCGGGGGAATCTCGCCTCCGCGACGCCCGACGCCGCGCTGGCCGCCGCCGGAGCGGAGCTCATTCCCATGACGGTGTACGAAACGGTCCACGTAGTCTGGCCCCCGGGGCTGAAAGAAATGCTCGCGGCGGCGCCGCCCGATGCGGCGATCTTCACCAGCGGCAGCGGCGTGGACGGTCTGTATGCGAACTTGACGGGAGAGGAAATAAGCCGGATAATTGCGCCGGGATTGGTCGTGTCGATCGGCCCCTCCACCTCCGAGGCTGCCCGCGCGCGCGGGCTGACCGTCGGACTGGAAGCGGCCCGGCATGCGATCCCGGATCTGATCGATGAATTGACCGAGTTTGTGCAGACGCATCCGATTCGGAGGACCTGATGGCTTTCCCGATCCACCGTCCCCGCCGCCTCCGCCGCACCCCGGCGTTGCGCCGGCTCGTGCGCGAGACGACCCTCACCCCCGATGACTTCATCTACCCGATCTTCGTCAGCGAGGTCGTCAAGCGGGCGGAGCCGATCGCCAGCATGCCGGGGATCTTCAATTTCCCGGTCAGGGAGGCGGTGGACGAGGCCCGGCGCGCCTTCACGCGCGGCATCCCGGCCGTCATCCTCTTCGGCACGCCGGCGGAAAAGGACGCCACCGGGTCGTCGTCGCTGGCGGCCGACGGCATCGTTCAGCAGGCGATCCGGGAAATCAAGAACGCGCTCCCCGAGATGGTGGTGGTCACCGACGTCTGCTTGTGCGAGTATACCGACCACGGGCACTGCGGAGTGGTCGAGAAGGGAATTGTCAAGAACGACGAATCGGTGGAAATTCTCGCGGCGCAGGCGGTGAGCCACGCGGCCGCAGGCGCCGACATGGTGGCGCCGAGCGACATGATGGACGGCCGGGTGGGGCGGATCCGCAACGCGCTGGATGCGGCCGGCCACGCCATGATCCCCATCATGGCCTACTCCGCGAAATACGCCTCGGCCTTCTATGGCCCGTTCCGCGAAGCGGCCGGTTCCACGCCGCAGTTCGGCGACCGGCGCGGCTACCAGATGGACTCCGCCAACGGCCGGGAGGCGATGCGGGAGATCGAGCTCGATCTCGCGGAGGGCGCCGACATCATCATGGTCAAGCCGGCGCTGGCGTATCTGGACGTCATCGCCCGAGCGCGGGCGGCCTTCCCCGCGCCGCTTGCGGCCTACAACGTGAGCGGGGAGTACAGCATGGTCAAGCTCGCGGCCGAACGCGGTCTCGCCGATGAGCGGACGCTGACGCTGGAGGTGCTCACCTCGATCAAGCGGGCCGGGGCCGACATCATCATTTCATACCACGCCCCCGATGCGGCCGAGTGGCTGGGGGCATGAACAGCGCCGCTCCCGCCCGGCCCACGCCGGCGGTGCGACCGACTTGCGTCGGCCTGCTCCGTGCCTGGCGGCGGCATTGACCCGATCGCATCCCGTTACGGTTTGACGGATCCTAACGCCGGTGTTGCCGTGCCCGGCGCGGTCCGTTTTCGAAAGCGCTCGTGCTCCCAGCTCAGTTCTCGATCAGGATCTGATCGTCGTACTCGATCTCGAAACGGAGCTTGTGCTTCGCCTCCTCCTGGGCCAGGCCGAGCAACATCTCCCGCAGCGCGGGATCATCGGTCGTGCCGGCGAGGTCGTGGTAGAGCTTGAAGGCGGCTTTCTCGGCCTTCATCGCAATGATGAGCGCCTCCTGGTAACTCAGGTCAGGGCGCAGGTCGACCTCGACCAGGTGGTCGCCGATCTTGAGGTCGAGGATCTTCTTCTCCGCCGCGAGCATGCGGTTGCCGGCTTTGACCGATTCGAGCTTCGCCTTGTGGCCCAGTTCCTCCTTGGCGAAGCCTTTGAAGACGCTCTTCATGCCGGGGCGGTCGACCCGCTCGGCCAGATCGTTGTAGAAATCCGCGGCCTCCTGCTCCTTCTGGATGGCGAAATCGAGGATTTCTCGTGCGGTCTTGAGTCTCATGCATGTCCTCCTGCCGGTCGTCCCGAGCCTGGCTGGCTCGTTGATTTTCGCCGGCAGTATAGTACAGGGGCGGGCCGGAGGCAATGGCTAGTTCGCCCGGGCGGGCCCCGGGGGCGGAGGCCGTCGCGAGATACTCTGCTCACCCGGCGGATCCGGGAAGGGTCTCCGAGATCCGCTGCCGGGGACCGCGTCCCGGCGGGCCAAATTTCTTGCGCCGCCGCCTGTTTGAAACTTGACTCTGGATTGTGGATTGTGTAATGTCTGGCGCAAAGGCCGTCCGGCGATGGAAGTCGCACGCGGCCTCAAGGTGAGTCAGGCCGCGCGCGGTCTGGCTGCGTGTACGCAGCGGTTCTCGAGTATTCGAGACCACAACGACAACACCATTCCGAGGAGTTCTCATCATGGCGCCGTGCGCTAAGAAGCCCGCCGCGAAGAAGGCCGCGACCAAGAAGCCGGCCGCGAAGAAGTCGCCCAAGGGCGGCAAGAAGGGCAAGTAAACTTTGCGATTCCAAAGGGTCGGGCCCGCCCGGGCCCGACCGCTTACGGCCGCGCTCCCGCGGCCGTTGTTGTTTGCGCTCGGAGGGCCGGGGTCGCGCCTCTATCCGAGGGCGACGTCGAGCGTCATCATGACCGCGAACCCGAGCATGGCGCCGAGCGTGGCGTAGTGCGGGTGGCCGCCGCTCTGCGATTCGGGAATCACTTCTTCGACCACCACGAAAATCATGGCCCCGGCGGCGAAAGCGAGGGCGTAGGGAAGGATGGGCTCGGCGATGAGAACGAGAGCCGCGCCGACCACGCCGGCGATCGGCTCGACCGTCCCGGACAGCTGACCGTACCAGAAAGCGCGCCCGCGGCCAATTCCCTCGCGCCGCAGCGGCATCGAGACCGCGAGCCCCTCGGGGAAGTTCTGGATGCCGATGCCCAGGGCCAGGGCGATCGCGCCGCCCAGGGTCGCCGACTCCAGGCCGGCGGCCACCGCGCCGAAAGCGACTCCGACTGCAAGCCCCTCGGGTATATTGTGGAGAGTGATGGCCAGCACCAGCAGGGTCGTCCGGTGCCAGCGGGTCTTGATCCCCTCCGCCGCTTCCACCTTCTCGAACAGGTGGAGGTGGGGGAGAGTCATGTCGAGGCTGCGCAGGAAGGCCGCCCCCAGGAGGAACCCGACGGTGGCGGGCACCCATGCGGGAACGCCTTTGTTCTCAGCCATTGCGATGGCCGGCGCCAGCAATGACCAGTAGCTGGCCGCGATCATCACGCCGGCGGCGAAGCCGAGCATGGCGTCGAGCAGCTTCCGGCTCGGCTGCCGGGTGAGGAAAACGCAGGCGGCTCCGAGGGCGGTGAGTCCCCAGGTGAAGAGCGTGCCCATGAGAGCCTGGACAACCGGACTAAGTCCCACAAACCAATTCTCGATCTGCATCTGTCCTCCGCGCAACTCGTCGGCATTGGGTCGCCCGGCCGGCGGTGTCGCCGGGCCGTTCAGGTCGGGGCCATAATACCGGAAGCGGCCCCTCAGATCAACCGGGATTTGCAGCCGAAAACACGCCCTCCCCGCGGCCGGCTGCTACTTGAAAGCTTGCCACAGCGTCCGAATCCCGACAAGCATCAGAGCCACCGCAAGGCTCCGGGTGATCCAGGTCCCCCGCACCCGCCCCGACAGCCGGGCGCCGATCTGCGCTCCGACGATCATCCCCAGCGAAATCGGCAGAATGATGCGGAGGGAATCGGCCAGCGTGCCTATGACAATGTGAGTGGCGCTTCCCGCGAAAGTCATGACGGCCAGAATGAAATGGGAGGTGGCGGTGCCGATGTGGACGGGAAAATTCAGGATCTGGATGAGGGCCGGGACATGAATGACCCCGCCGCCGATGCCCAGGAGGCTGGAGAAATAGCCGACGAAGAAGCTGATGCCCACGCCGATCCGGCGGTTGTAGGCGTAGCGATATTGTGCGCCCGAGGCATCCGTCAACACGACCGTCGTATGGCCCGCGACGGCGCCTCCGCGGAGCGCCTTCTCGCGATTGGGGCGCACCACGATGTAACTGGACGCGGCCAGCAGCAGAAGGCCGATAACGGCATCAAACAGGTGCCGCGGGATGTAGGTCGTCGACAGCGATCCGAGAATGGTCCCGGGCAGCGCCGCCAAAGAAAAAGTCAGGCCCGACCGGTAGTCGATCCGCTTGAGCCGGGCGTAGGCGAGGGATCCGGAAAAAGCGTTGAAAAACACCGCGGTCAGCGAGATGCCGGC